>JAAVXR010000098.1 GCA_022790755.1 Hespellia sp.
AAATAAATATTCAGGTACCCATAAAGGTTTATTACGAACAGGCAAAGAAATATCCAGATCTTCTTTGGTTTTGATCTGGAATACAATTCTCAATCGGATATCAGAAACATGTTCAAAATGTAAGGAGGAGATTGCCGTTCGATCATCAGGGACAGGAGACTTTCCCGCTATAAAAAATGCTGTGGCGCCGCTTGCACTGTCGGATGGTTCGCCGAAAGCTCCTTTTCTCGGAGAGTCACTTTCAGAACAGTCCCGGATATCGAAGAACTCCCGGGGAATTTCCGGGGATATGCTGTAGGAGAGAACATAGCAGTATTCCGGGTAAGTTATACGTTCATTGTGGGCGCATGCAGGTTTACTTTGAAAGTTCGCCGCCGGACAAGGCGGCATAAATTCAGGGATGCCCAATGCGCCCGCACAACTTTCAGGCATGGTGGTGCGTTCATTGTGGGCGCATGCAGGTTTATTATGAAAATTGAGTTGGGTTTGCCGACACTCGTGCAAAGTCAGTGTGTATTCCAGCCCGGTGATTGGGTGCAATGTCTGTATTGTCTCTCCATGGCAGGAAGGGACAGTGGTAAAGTGGCCTGATGTGATGGAGACTGGATTGTCCTGCAAGGTCAGAGATACTTTTTGCGGAGCGAGGATTCGCTGTCCTTCTGGCCAGTCATAAGAAATGCGTTCAAAATGCCAGCAAGACTCTTCGTCGCATCCGTAGGCATCCATCAACTTGTCGGCATCTTTTTCATTTTTCCATTCTTCGGCGTCCAGTGCTTCGTCTTTGATGGGCGTCTCATTTCCAAGTCGGAAGATCTCTTTTGTATACCAGTTTATACTGCTGCTTACACGGCGCAGCAACTGGGTGTCGTCCAGACATAGTTCTACTGTAAATTCTTTGCTGCTTGGATTGTCGGCCTCAAATTGTTCAAAGTCTTCCTGAGTTTTCAAAGAAAGTCGTCGTTTTTGATCCCACTTGTTCAGGAAAGTTGCCATATCGTCTGACGAAATTTTTGCGCAGATGTCGAGGACAACCCCGTCCTTTCCCACGTAAACCGCCGGGAGAAAGAGTTCCTGATTCTCCCAGAAGAAAGTCTGGTTGATTTTGTGCATAGTCAGTTTGCGCCTTCGATTGTGTGTTCCTCTGATGGTTCCTTGATGATAGACATCCATATTGTGTGCCTCCTGAGTATTGAGTATGTTGAGTGTATTGTGAATGGATCAAAATTTGACTTCTTCCTTTAAATTTACCATAATCGGATATAAAATGTCTATCCTGGACCATACGATAGCTTCAAAAATCTTTTTTCAGTGTTAATTGACAGATGAAACAATTCATGTTAGCATAAATATACCGACTGTCAGTCGAATCGCGTGCAAGAATGGAGAAAATGAAATGAGAGTCGTAAAAGAAGCGGAAGAACGACGAAATGAAATACTGGATGTGGCCGAAAGGTTGTTTGTCGGCAAGGGATTTGATCATACTAGTATAGCGGATATATTGGAGGAAGTGGGAATTGCCAGAGGAACGCTTTACTATCATTTCAAGTCGAAAGAAGAGATCATGGATGCTATGATCCATCGGATTACGAAAAAACTGGTTGGGCAGGCAAAAGTGATCGCCGATCAGAAGGAGCAGCCTGTTTTGCAGCGACTGACAATGATGATGAAGGCGCTGAACGTGAACGATGAGCTTGGTCATGAGATCATGGAGCAGGTGCATAAACCGCAGAATGCATTGATGCATCAGAAAATGCAGGAAGAATTGTTAGCAGGAGTCAATCCTCTGATTACCGCGTTGATCGAGGAAGGGGTGGCGCAGGGAATCTGTGATACTTCGTATCCGGCAGAGGTGGCGGAAATGACGCTTTTGTATTCGAATACGGTATTCGATAGTATGGTGGAGCACCGGGAAGAAGAACGAGACAGGAAGATTTTCGCTTTTATTTATAATTTGGAGCGGTTGCTTGGGATGAAACAAGGAAGTCTGCAAGAGGTGATTCTGTCAATTTTTCAAACGGATTTCCAATAGAATAGAAATAGAAAGCAATAGAAAGCAATCGGGGAGCGGTTCTCCAGCTTTCTATGATTTTAATTTCGTGATATATATTTTTTTACAGCATAACCGACCGTTAATCGGTCTATATTAGAAGGAAAAGGTGAAAGTAAACATTTCACCAATACCTGTATGCGCTGTGAAACGCACATAGAATGGAGGAAATCGTGGATTTACAGAAAAGTAATTTTTCGAAATTTATGCTGCTGTGGGCAGGGGAATTGATATCTGCCGTTGGGAGCGGCCTTACCAGTTTTGGGTTGGGCGTGTATGTGTTTAATCGAACGGGAAGCGCTGCGGATATGGCGTTGGTAACATTGCTGGCTTTTCTGCCGACACTTGTGCTCAGCGCGCCCGCCGGGGTATTGGCGGATCGCTATGACAGGCGATTGCTTATGATGATAGGCGACGGGTGTTCGGCGTTTGGAATCCTTTACATATTCGTCTGCATGTTACAGGGGGAAGCGGCATTATATCAGATTGGAATTGGAGTATTGATCAGCTCCACATTTTCAGCATTACTGGAACCTTCTTATCGGGCTACGATAACGGAGCTGCTGACAAAGGAGGAATATTCCAAGGCGAGCGGCATGGTGAGTATTGCAGGAAGTGCGAGGTATCTGATATCTCCTGTATTGGCGGGTATATTGTTGGCAGTGAGTGATATCCGATTGCTTCTTTTCATTGATATCTGTACATTCTTTCCTACGGTGGCAGGCGCGGCGGTGGTGAAAAAGGAGATTGCAGGAAAGAAAAAGGAGTCGAAATCTTTTATGGAAAGCTTCAGACAGGGGTGGGAAACGGTTGTGAATAGCCGGGGTATTTTGCTGTTGACGATACTTTCGGCAGGGATTACCTGTTTTATGGGGACATTTCAGATCCTTGCAAGGCCTGTGATTCTGGGATTTGCCGGTAGCATGGCGCTTGGCATCGGTGAGACGGTCTGTGCCTTTGGAATGCTGGTGTCCGGCCTGATTTTGGCAGTCAGGGGAATCAAAAGAAACTATGTGGGAACATTAAGCGCTTCTCTTTTTGTCTCCGGAATCGGTATGGTGGGATTTGGTATCTGGGAAAATATATGTGTAATTTGTCTTTTTGGCTTTCTATTTTTCGCGATGCTGCCTTTTGCAAATAACTGTCTGGATTATCTGATCAGAATCAATATATCGGAAGAATTGCAGGGACGTGCGTGGGGATTGATTGGATTTCTTTCTCAGATCGGATATGTTGTGGCGTATGGTGTCTCTGGAGCATTGGCGGATGGAATCTCGATGCAATTTCAGATGAGTGTGGGGCGCGCGGCGGCTGGAGTGGTTATGTCGGCTGGAGGTCTCCTGAGTCTGACTGCGTTGCTTTTGTATCCGCTGAAAAGCGTGCGGATGTTGGAAATGCCTCGAAAGGAAGGGGAGGAAATCCTATGATCTGGAATTTGATTCGAAATGATATCAAACAGAATAAACTGCTGTCTGCGGCGACAATTTTCTTTCTGTTTGTCTCGGCTATGCTGCTCACACTCACGGCGTTGCTGCTTTCCAATCTCCTAGGCGCGATAGATGATCTGATGCATCGAGCGGAAGTTCCCGAATATTTACAGATGCATGCCGGTGCGATTGAAAGATCTGAAGTTGCTCGATTTGTGGAAAATCATGAGGAGGTTCTCGAATGGCAGATCTCCGGCTTTTTGAATCTGGATAACAGTCAGATTACGCTTGGGTCCTGCAATCTTGCCGACAGTACACAGGATAATGGCCTTTGTGTGCAGGGAGAACGATTCGACTATCTGTTGGATATGGAAAATCAATTGCCGGAGGTGTTTCCAGGTGAAGTCTTCGTGCCGATCTGTTATCGTACCCTTTATCATTTGTCGGTTGGAGATAGGATGAAGATTGGAAATCAGAGTCTGACGATTGCGGGATTTGTCCGGGATGCGCAAATGAATTCCATGATGGCTTCCTCGAAACGGTTTCTCGTAAGTGCACATGATTATGAACGATTCAGAGATCAAGGAGAGGAAGAGTATCTGATTGAATTTCGCTTGCGAGACGGAACGGACAAAAATGTTTTTGGGACGGCTTATGCGGCAGCAGGGCTTCCGGCGAATGGTCCGGCGATTACCGCTCCGTTGATTCGGCAAATGTCTGCGCTATCCGACGGAACCGTGATCTTTGTACTTTTTCTTGTGAGTATCGTCGCGTTGTTGATTTCTATACTTTGTATTTATTTTATTTTGTCTTTGCAAATGGAGCGAGATCGAAAGGAAGTGGGGATGCTAAAAGCATTTGGTGTAGGAAATGTAGAAATACGCCGGATTTATTTTGCGAAATATCTTTTGTTTTCCGTGTGTGGGGCTTTTAGTGGGCTTTTCGTTGCTTTGCTCCTGAAAATTCCTCTGGAAAAGCAATTGCAGGAATTATATGGTACAGCGGATAAAGGAATAGAAAATGTTGTTCTTCTGTGTTTTGTATTGCTGTTGACGGAGGGAATCATCCTGTATTCAATCAGATGTTTCTTAAAGAAAACGGATCGTCTGTCTGCTTTAGAGGCTCTGTTTTCGGCGCAGGAACAAAAAACAGGGAAGAGAAGATATCTGCCGATTGGATTTGTGGTGAGCGCTTGCACATTTTTGCTGGTGATCCCACAAAATTTATATAGTACCATGTCTGACCCGGCGTTTGTAACCTATATGGGAATAGGAGACGGGAAAATTCGAATGGATGTGCGACAGATGGATAATATTGAGGAAAAGACCGAGCAAATTCGCTTGTCACTGAAAGCGGATACACGGGTTGAGAAATACGCTGTGTTTCAAACTATCTCAGTTCCAGTCTGTCTGTCGGATGGAAAAACGGTGAATTTGTCATTGGAAACCGGAGATCACAGCGTATTTCCGGTGGAATGTTCGCAAGGAACATTGCCGAAAAATTCGGCAGAGATTGCATTGTCCACAATGAATGCGAAAGAGCTCGGAGTTTCCGTCGGAGATCCAATAAAGCTTATGATTGCGGGAAGGGAAACAGTCTACACCGTTTGTGGGATTTATTCCGACATTACAAATGGAGGAAAGACGGCGAAGGCCTGCTATATAGATAAGGAAATGCCGATTGTCTGGAGTGTTCTGTATGTGACATTAAAAGAATCCGCAGATAAGGTACTTTGGATGGAACAATACAGACAATTAGGGGCAGATGTTACGGATGTCGCAGATTATGTGAAAAATACATATGGACAGACGCTCGATCAGCTTAGACTGGTGTCAGAAGTGGCATTCGGCGTTGCCGTACTGATCGTTTCGGTGGTGATTGTGCTGTTTCTGCGATTGATTGTGGAAAAAGACCGTAATGTGATTTCACTGTACAAAGCGCTTGGATTTACCAGCGCGGAACTGAAAAAAACCTATTTTGCAAAAGGATTACTGTCTGTTATCGTGGGAATTGGGGCAGGACTTTTCCTTGGGAATCTGTTCGGTGAAAATCTTTGCGGGATGATTTTAAAGTCTTTCGGCGCGGACAGTTTTCAGTTTGTGATCGCCTGGAAACAGATTTTGGTGATGATACCGTCTGTTATTCTGGTGACGACGATTGTGGCTGTCTGGGCCGGTATTGCAGAGATCAGGCGGATGAAGGCATGTGAGTGCTGTATGGGAAAGGAATAAACAGGATGGGGAAAGTATTACGGGTAGAAGATTTGCAGAAAGGACAGATATTAAATCGGGTTTCCTTTGAGATGGAACAAGGTGAATTGTTGGCGATTATGGGACCGTCCGGTTCAGGAAAGTCTACGCTTCTCTATAATGTGGCCGGTATGGATCAGCCGTCCGGCGGCAGAGTGTGGCTAAACGATACGGAGATTACGGCGCTGACGGAAGATGAGAAGGCAAAGCTGAGACTGCATCGGATTGGATTTATTTTTCAGCAGATGAATATGGTGGCCAATTTGAATATCTTGGATAATATTTTGCTTCCGGCGATGCAGGCGAACAAAAAATGTCGCACAAGATCGAAAACGGAGCTGATAGAAGAAGCCAGGAATCTGATGCAAAAGCTATCGATTCTCGGTCTGGAAGATCGAAGAATCACACAGGTATCCGGAGGACAACTTCAAAGGGCATGTATTTGCCGAAGTCTGATGAATGCGCCTGAAATCATATTTGCGGATGAACCAACAGGAGCTTTAAATCGAAGTGCCGCCACGGAAGTTTTGGATGAACTGGTCAGGATCAATGGCGATGGTGTTTCCGTTTTGATGGTGACACATGACAGTAAAGTTGCCAGCGGTTGTGATAGAATCTTATATCTGTTGGACGGGAGGATTTGCGATGAACTGAGACTGGGAAAAAGAACGACTGGGACAGAAAGAAGAAGGGAAGAAGCGGTAAACAGATGGCTTGCAGAGATGGGATTTTAATAAAAGACTCGTAAAACGTTGTGCCTGGTTTTGGGAGAGGATATTTTGCAGTTGTTTCACACAAGAGGGGATTAGCCTGCACCCGGATTTTGATCAGAGAATTTGTGCGTTTCAGGATTTTGTCAATGGCAAAAATGGGATTTATGATGATTGCGCCCATGGAACTCATGTTGCCGGAATCCTTGCGGGCAGCGGTCGGTTGTCAAATCATGTCTACAGTGGGATAGCGCCGGCCGCAAATTTGTGTGTGCTTAAAGTTTTGGACAGGGAAGGAAATGGTTCCAATGAACAGGTACTCAGAGGAATCGACTGGGTGCTCCAAAATCAGAGAAAATATGGGATACGTTTGGTCAATCTTTCGGTAGGAATGCCGGACAGGGATTGTATAAAAAAGGAAATGGAATTGACGGATGCTGTGGAGCGCCTCTGGGATGCCGGTCTGGTGGTGGTGGTTTCCGCAGGAAATGCGGGGCCCAAAAGTGGAACTGTTGCAGTACCGGGTACGAGTCGGAAGGTGATTACGGTGGGAGCCAGTGATGAGACACAAAAAAGCAGAAACGGTAGAAAGAAGGGATTGCGAGGAATGGCATATAGAAATGGGAATCCCCCAGGTGGATATTCCGGAAGAGGACCTACCCGTGAATGTATTGTCAAACCAGATGTTGTGGCACCTGGAACGAATGTTATATCCTGTAACGGGCATTATCGCACGAAACATTCCGCGGCGTATGTTTCAAAAAGTGGTACTTCCATGGCGACTCCGGTTGTCACTGGTGCGGCGGCACTTTTGCTATCCAAATATCCAGATATGGAAAATGTGGAAATAAAGATGCGATTGATGCAGTGTGTAGATCCGGTGAACGAGGCATTTCCATGGGGGATGTTGAATGTTCGGAAGTTGTTGGAGGAAAACTGATAGACATTAGGGGGTCAAAACTGGTATTGGCAATTTGCCATCTGTCGCCATCTTTTTGGAAATAATAGTGCCTCTTTTTTCTATTTCGTGATAAAATAGCATCGGTGATTGGGAAATGCAAAAGAATTTTACGAAAGATTATGAAAATCAGCGATGAGAGTAGAAATAGAAATGATTGATGCAGTAGACATGGTTAGTTCTACCATTCCGTTATCCGGTATTCAGAGAATGTTGATCAGAATAGGGGCTTTGATTTTAATAGCTATGCTGCTTTGTTATCGAAAAGATGATTTGCTACTGAAGATAGGTCAAATGGAAGCTGTGGAAGTTCAGTATCAGACAAAAAATGTAATGAATTATGAGAGATATACACCGGAGATGTTTCCAAAAATTAACAGTATATTGGAAATATTTGATGTGCGGCATGCTATGAATATGGAAGAACTAACACTAGAAATGAAAAACAGAATAGAAGAAGGGACGGAACACTTAAAAGAACTGGATGCTATTCGTTCTGAAAATTTGTCTGTAACAGCCGATGAAGAGATCTTGGACGAATTAGGCGAGATAAAAGAAAATGTGGGATTTGGATATCTAGAAGAAACAGGTCCGAGAGAAGAAGCAGGAAAATCAGATGGACTCGGAGAGGGCGAGCAAGAGAAGGAACCGGACCGCACGGTTCCAAAAGTGGATATTGGGGAACCGTTTCAGACGGTGGTCGGAGACAAACCGAATCCACCGGATGAGACGATAGAGGAAGAGAAACCTGGAGATTCCGATCAGACGGTGGAAGGGGAGAAACCGGCGCCTTATCCAATCACGAAGGGTGGATTTCTGATAGATGAAGAACAAATGATCGTTGGTATTGATGTAGCTACTTTTGCGGTGGAGGATGGATATCTGGAATTGCCCGCAGAAGATTGTGTAGGGATTCGCAGGAATGCTTTTGCTTCGTGTACAGAGGGTATTGTTGAAATATGGATATCGGAAAATATAACCGTGATTGAGAGCGGAGCTTTCTGTGACATACCGGAATTGGAATGGTTGGAAGTTAGCTCCGCACATCCGGTATACACCAGTGTCGCTGGAGTGGTATACGATCGGGAGGTCAGTACGCTGAATGTATTTCCAGGAGCGAGGACAGGGACATTTGAAGTACCAGGAACTGTAAGACGGATGGAAAGTTTTGCGATGGACCATACCAGTTTGTCAGGACTTGATATGAGAAAATGTGGAGAAATGGAGCTGGCGCCGGAGCTATTTGGGGATGGAACAGGAGAAGGAATCCGAGTTATGGTAGATGGAGAGTGGGAAGAATATTACAGGAACTTGTTTGCACCATATAGTGTGGAGATCCTGGGATATCATCATTAATTTCGATGAAAAAATTTGGTCCTAAATATGGATTGCATTTTCTGTCAAAGCTATATACAATGAATGATAGAGATATAATAGAAAAAAAGTGTGCAGCAGAAAATGAGCCGGCCGATTTGTCGCTGTCTGGCTGTATGGAGAGGAGCAAAATGGAGCAAAGAGAAATTATGGAGCAAGTAAACAGACTGCATTCGGATAATCCTACACTATTTATTAAAATCAGAGATATTTTCGATGCTATTTTTGCAGAACGTGAGTTGGGAAGCGCCCAAGATATTACTGACCGGGAATTTGACAGAATCCAGTATAGATTTCGGGACAGCGATGTCCCTTTCATTTGGTGTGCCACCAAAGAAGATGTTTATCAGTTACAGAAGGCAATTCGGTATCATCGGTCTCATTTGAGAGACAGAGGCGAAGACTATTTGACGGCTAAAAAGCATGCAAAATCTAAGAAAAAGGGTATCTTTGGTCTGTTTAAATAAGACTTTTTCAAAGGCTGTAAAGAAAAATTACTTGACACCTTTGCCGTTTTGTTATATGATATCACAGGTGATAAGGGATGAATGTGCTATTAGAGCAGACGTTGTTGTACGATTTTTATGGAGAATTGCTGACAGAGCATCAGAAAGAGATTTATGAACAGTTTGTTCTGGAGGATTTATCGCTGGGAGAGATTGCAGAAGAGGCGGGAATCAGCAGACAGGGCGTACATGATCTGATCAAGCGTTGTAACAAGACGCTGGAAGGATATGAGGCGAAACTGCATCTTGTACAGCGATTTCGGTCGATTCGGGAGAAAGTTCACAGGATAGACGTTTTGTTGGAACAGGAGGAGACTTTGCAGAAGACTCCGGTGATTCAGGAAGTCCGCAGGATTGCTGACGAGATAATTGAGGAGTTATGATATGGCTTTTGACAGTTTAAGTGAGAAACTTCAGAATGTATTTAAGAGTCTGCGCAGCAAGGGACGTCTGACGGAAGACGATGTGAAGGCTGCTCTGAAAGAAGTGAAAATGGCGCTTTTGGAAGCGGATGTGAATTTTCGCGTTGTGAAAGGATTCATCAAAGATGTACAGACGAGAGCAGTAGGTCAGGATGTGATGAATGGTCTAAATCCCGGTCAGATGGTGATTAAGATTGTAAATGAGGAACTGGTGAAGCTGATGGGATCGGAGACGACAGAGATCCGATTTCAGCCTGGGAGTGCAGTGACAGTCATCATGATGGCGGGGCTGCAGGGCGCGGGTAAAACGACGACTACAGCGAAGCTTGCCGGAAAATTCAAATTGAAGGGAAAAAAGCCTTTACTGGTTGCCTGTGACGTATATCGTCCGGCGGCAATCAAGCAGCTCCAAGTGAATGGGGAGAAGCAGGGCGTGGAAGTTTTCTCCATGGGAGAGAATCACAAGCCGGCCGATATTGCGAAAGCGGCATTGGAACATGCGGATAAGAATGACAATAATGTGGTGATTCTGGATACGGCTGGACGTCTTCATATTGATGAAGACATGATGGCGGAACTGCAGGAGATTCAGGAGGCAGTTACCGTTCACCAGACGATTCTCGTGGTAGATGCGATGACGGGTCAGGATGCAGTGAATGTTGCATCCAGTTTTCAGGAGAAAATTGGAATCGACGGAGTCATTATCACGAAATTGGATGGGGATACAAGAGGCGGAGCCGCGCTCTCCATCAAAGCCGTGACGGGACGTCCGATTTTGTATGCAGGTATGGGGGAGAAGCTCTCAGATCTGGAGCAGTTTTATCCGGATCGTATGGCTTCCCGGATTCTAGGCATGGGAGATGTGCTGACGCTGATAGAGAAGGCGGGGCAGGAGATAGATCAAGCGAAGGCCCTGCAGATGACAGAGAAACTCAAGAAAAATCAGTTTGATTATGACGATTTCCTTGAAAGCGTCAAACAGATGCGCAATATGGGCGGTTTTTCCAGTATTTTGAGTATGCTTCCTGGTATGGGTGGTGCAAAAATGCCGAATGTTGATACCGAGGAAGGGGAAAAGCGGATTGCCAGAATGGAAGCAATGATTTATTCCATGACCCAGGAAGAACGCAGGAATCCGGAATTGCTCAATCCATCCAGAAAGCATCGGATTGCGAGAGGTGCCGGGGTGGATATTGCAGAGGTGAATCGTATGGTGAAGCAGTTCAATGAATCAAAAAAGATGATGAAACGGCTTCCCGGAATGATGGGTGGTAAAAAGGGTCGCATGCGATTTCCTTTTTAACATATGCGGATAACGCATGATAGAATAAAGATTACAGAAAGAGTATGAGGTGAAGAAATGGCAGTAAAAATCAGATTAAGAAGAATGGGAAAGAAGAAAGCTCCTTTTTATAGAATTGTAGTAGCTGACGGAAGATCCCCGAGAGATGGAAGATTTATTGAGGAAATCGGAACTTACGATCCGACAAAGGATCCGAGCGAATTCAAAGTGGACGAAGAAGCCGCTAAAAAGTGGTTAAATAATGGTGCTCAGCCAACAGAAGTAGTAAGCAAGATTTTTAAACAGGCAGGTATTGAGAAATAGACAGCTTGTGGAGGGACGAGCGCATGAAAGAATTAGTAGAAGTCATTGCGAAAGCATTGGTGGATGACCCAGAAGGTGTTACAGTCACTGAGCGACAGGAAGGCAAGACAACAGTTCTGGAACTGCATGTTGCAGACGGGGATATGGGAAAGGTGATTGGCAAACAGGGAAGGATTGCAAAGTCCATTCGTGCAGTGGTAAAAGCGGCAGCGACAAAAGAAAATAAAAGAGTCGTCGTGGATATTACACAATAAGACGTATAGTCTCTATACGGATGACGTGGGAGAGAAATATGGAACAGTTTTTGCAGGTGGGTGTCATTACATCTACGCATGGACTCCAGGGAGAAGTCAAAGTTTTTCCTACAACCGACGATGCCAGTCGTTTTCACAGTCTGAAAAAAGTCTGGCTTGATACCGGTAAAGAACGGCTCCCGCTTGAAGTACAGAGGGTTCGGTTCTTTAAGCGACTTGTGATTGTGAAATTTAAAGGAATTGACGACATCAATGCGACTGAGAAATATAAGGGATGTCCGCTTCTGGTAGATCGCGAACAAGCGGTGGCGTTGGAGGCGGATGAATATTTTATTGCAGATTTGATCGGTATGGAAGTGTTTGCAGACGGGACATTTTTAGGTGTCCTAAAAGATGTGATGGAGACCGGAGCAAATGAGGTCTATATCGTAGATACGGAACGTTATGGGGAAGTATTGCTTCCAGCGATCCGCCAGTGTATTTTGCATGTGGATACGGAAGCGCGTTGCATGAAAGTACATTTACTGGAGGGGCTGTTGCCGGATACGGCAGGAGAAGGGTGAAAGCATGAATTTTCATATCTTGACCTTGTTTCCAGAGATGGTCATGCAAGGGCTGAATACGAGTATCATCGGTCGTGCGATGGCTGCAGGAGTATTGTCAATTGATGCGGTAAATATCCGAGATTATGCTTTTAATAAGCATCAAAGTGTAGATGATTATCCATACGGTGGTGGAGCGGGAATGTTGATGCAGGCAGAACCGGTCTATCAGGCTTATACGGCGGTTGCGGATAGCATTCAAAAGAGAAAAGGAGATTCCAGATTTCGGACAATCTATCTTTCCCCGCAGGGGAAAACGTTCACGCAGGAAATGGCGGAAGAATACGCCAAGGAAGAAGAACTGCTTCTTCTTTGTGGGCATTATGAAGGGATCGACGAGCGTGTGTTGGAAGAAATTGTGACAGATTATGTGTCGATCGGCGATTTTGTGGTGACAGGTGGAGAACTTCCGGCAATGATTATGGTGGACGCTATCGCCCGGTTGGTTCCCGGTGTACTTCATAATGATGTTTCCGCGGAATTTGAAAGCTTTCAAGATCATCTGTTGGAATATCCACAGTATTCGAGACCGGAAGAATGGCATGGGAAAAAGGTGCCAGAGGTGCTTTTATCCGGGCATCATGCGAATATTGAAAAGTGGAGACGAAATCAGTCTCTTCTGCGCACAGCCAAGAATAGACCGGATCTTTTGGAACAAGCGCAGTTATCGACAGAAGAGAAAAAATACTTGAAACTGCATACAGGATATGATAAAATATAACAGTTGTGAGAAGAAAGATGGTCCTCTGGTACGAAAAAGTATTATGAACGTCCAAATATGAAGGAGGTCACACGAATGAACGATATTATCAGAAAGATTGAGGCAGAGCAGATCAAAGAAAATGCTCCGCAATTTCACGTAGGTGATACGGTAAAAGTATATGCGAAAATCAAAGAGGGAAATCGCGAGAGAATTCAGGTTTTTGAAGGAACTGTTCTGAAGAGACAGGGCGGAAGCAGTCGCGAGACATTTACCGTTCGTAAGAATTCCAACGGCATTGGAGTTGAGAAGACCTGGCCACTCCATTCTCCGAATGTTGAGAAGGTGGAAGTAGTTCGAAGAGGTAAGGTAAGAAGAGCAAAGTTGAACTACTTGAGAGGTCGCGTAGGAAAGAGAGCGAAGGTAAAAGAATTAGTGAAATAGTTACTGTGAGAGGGACAAGTACACAATGTATTTTGTCCCTTTTTTGTCTAATAGGATTCGGGTGCCAAAAGCCACTTTTCCGAGTCTTGATAGAATAAAAATGATACAGGGAAGATGGTATGAACAGACGAAAGCAGCATAGAAATACAAGGAAACGTCGTTTATTAAGATTGGAGAAACAAAAGCTGCGGCGCGAGAGAAAACGTCAAAGACGCAGGGGCAAAGACTGGCGTTCTATTTTGACCTGGGCCATGCAGATTGCAATTGTATGTTTTATTGCATTTGTGCTGGTGTGGTTCTGGGGACAGAGAGTCAGCAATGCAGGTATTTCCATGAAACCTGTACTGGAAAATGGAGATGTTGTTCTTGTGAATCGGATTGTCTATAATGCGAGCAGACCAAAACGAAATGATGTGATCGTTTTTAAACCGAATGGGAATGAAAATTCAAACTATTACATTAAGCGGATTATCGGCCTTCCGGGAGAAACGGTTCAGATTGTGGATGGATATGTGTATATCAACGGGGAAGAGTTGGAAGAGTCTTCCAGTGTCACGGAAATTGATGATCCGGGTATCGCAGCAGAACCTCTGCAGCTTGCGGGAGATGAATATTTTGTTCTGGGGGATAACAGATTGGCCAGCGAGGATAGCCGAATGGCGGATGTGGGAAATGTAAAGCGATCGGAGATTTATGGAAAAGCGTGGTTGGTGGTCAGCCCGTTGTCTCATTTTGGTCCGTTGAAGAAAAAATAGGAGGACGGTTATGCACTTGCAATGGTATCCTGGTCATATGACGAAAGCAAAACGGATGATGCAGGAAAATATAAAACTGGTGGATTTGGTAATCGAACTGTTGGACGCGAGAATTCCGCTTAGCAGTCGCAATCCTGATATTGACGAATTGGGTAGGAATAAGGCGCGCTTGATTTTGTTGAATAAAGCGGACCTTGCGGAAGAAAAATATAATCGTGAGTGGGTAGATTATTTCCAAAAGCAGGGATATGTTGTTGTTCAAGTAAATTCCAGCAAAGGCGTCGGTATCAAATCAATACAAGGGCGAATCCAGGAAGCATGTCGGGAGAAGATAGAACGAGATCGTAAGAGGGGAATTTTGAATCGTCCAGTTCGTGCGATGGTTGTGGGGATTCCAAATGTGGGAAAATCGACGTTTATCAATTCTCTGGCGGGCAAAGCCTGTACAAAAACCGGCAATAAGCCTGGGGTGACCAAAGGAAAACAGTGGATACGTTTGAATAAACAGGTGGAACTTTTGGATACACCAGGGATTTTATGGCCGAAATTTGAAGATCAGGAGGTTGGACTTCGCTTGGCTATGATTGGTTCTATAAAGGATGAGATTCTAAATGTGGAAGAACTTGCGATGGAACTGATTGGCTTTCTACACCAGCGTTATCCGGATGTTTTGGAACAAAAATATGGATTGGAAATGGAAGAGGATGTCTATGAATGCCTGTGTGGGATTGCCAGGAGTCGTCATTGTCTTTTACCAGGTAATAAGTTGGATTGTGAAAAGGCGGCGAGACTGCTTCTGGATGATTTTCGCGGGGGAAGACTTGGAAGGATTACACTGGAATTTCCGGATTCTGATGGAGTATAAGATATATATGCAAGAGCAGGAGCTTTGAGGAGAGCAGAACATGGAAAGTGAAACAAAGATTTGGAAAGAACTTTTAGGTTGGGTTTTTTATTTTCTGATTATATTTGCGCTTACGTATCTGATTATAACATTTATCGGACAGAGGACGAAAGTGAGTGGATCTTCGATGGAGACTACGTTGTCCGATGGAGATCAACTGATTGTCGATAAAATATCGTTTCGGTTTCGAGAGCCGCGACGGTATGAAATCATTGTATTTCCCTATCAGCATGAAGAAGATACATATTATATCAAAAGAATTATTGGGTTGCCTGGAGATACGCTTTGGATTGCGGATGGCGTCGTGTATGTGGACGGGGAACCTCTGGAAGACGAAACGTATGGAAACGAACCGATGTTGAATCCGGGAATTGCGCAGGAGGCGATAACACTCGGAGAAGATGAATATTTTGTATTGGGTGATAATCGTAATCACAGTTCTGACAGCAGAGAAACGAGTGTCGGAGTTTTAAACCGGCAGGACTTGATAGGAAGAGCCTGGATTCGAATCTGGCCACTCAGTGAATTTGGAGTGATCAAACATGAATAGTGTACGGGAGATAGAGGCGGCTTTTGCTTCCTGTGAAGTGGGAGATAGAAGTGCATTGTATAAGCAGTATGCCTCGGATTCCAGAAGCGGTGTACAAAAAATACTTCAGAAATATAAAAAGCAGGATGAAAAGCTGCGGCAAGAAACACTTCGCTTGGAACAGATGAGCTGTTATGAAAGGCGGTATGAAAGTGCATACCATATGATCTGCGGGATTGATGAAGTGGGTAGAGGGCCTTTGGCTGGTCCGGTGGTGGCCGGTGCTGTGATTTTGCCGAAAGATACAAAGATTCTTTATATCAATGATTCTAAAAAGCTCTCAGCGAAACGAAGAGAAGTTCTCTACGATCAGATCATGGATCAGGCGATTGCTGTCGGTCTTGGGATGGCAAAGCCTGAAAGAATCGACGAGATTAACATTTTGCAGGCGACATATGAGGCTATGCGGGAGGCAATTGCCGCATTGAAGGTCCGGCCGGATCTTCTGTTGAATGATGCGGTGACGATACCAGGCGTGGATATTCGGCAGGTGCCGATCATCAAAGGGGATGAGAAGAGTATATCAATTGCCGCCGCTAGTATTATTGCCAAAGTGACGAGGGATCGGATGATGGTAGAATACGATGCCATCTGGCCGGGATATGATTTCGCGCAAAATAAAGGGTACGGTTCGGCGAGACATATTCAAGCATTGCAGGAAATCGGCCCATCGCCAATTCACAGGAGAAGTTTTGTCTTGAAAAAAGACAGAATATAAATGAACCTGAATTCATGCCGCCTAATCGGCGGCAAACTTTCAAAGTAATAACCTTGGAAAAAATTTATGAGAAGAGATGGAAATACACAAAATAAGCGTGCAGTGGGCGCTGCATATGAACGGCTTGCTAGCCAATATTTGGAGGAATCTGGGTATCGTATTTTGGAACAAAATTATCGTTGCCGCAGTGGTGAGATTGATTTGATTGCTCTGGATGGAGAGTATCTCGTGTTCTGTGAGGTGAAGTATCGAAAGAATCTTTGTACTGGGCATCCACTGGAAGCAGTGAATGAAAAGAAGCAGCGGATTATTTCTAAATGTGCGGGGCATTATATAATGGGCCATCATCTGGGTGATCGACCTTGTCGGTTTGATGTGATCGGAATATGCGGGGAGGAAATTACTCTGGTGAAAAATGCGTTTGAGTTTCTTATATGATCAGAATATGGTTTGTGTTGTAAAACGCGTGCAGAATGGAGAGAAAATGAGTCTGGGAATATTTTATAAGAACGAGGAACATATTTTTGATGAAGTGGAAGGAGCGACGCCATATCTTTCGTATCCTCTTTTGGAGAAAACAGGGGTGGTGAAACACGGATTTTCTACTCGTCTGGGAGGAATAAGTAGCGGTTGTTTTTCTTCTTTGAATCTGAGTTTTTCCAGAGGGGATGATCCGGAGTGCGTGAGAGAGAATTTTCGGAAAATAGCGGATGCGATTGGTGTATCCTGTGAAGATATGGTTTTTTCGCAACAGACGCACACGACAAATGTGAGAACGGTGACGGAAGAGGACCGTGGAGCAGGTATTGTAAAAGACAGGGCATATACGGATGTGGATGGGTTGGTAACGAACATTCCAGGGCTATGTCTGGTGACCTTTTATGCAGACTGTGTGCCTTTATATCTGGTCGATCCCGTCCAAAAAGTGATTGGACTTTCCCATTCTGGATGGAGGGGAACCGTGGGAAAAATCGGAAGAGTGACGATAGAAAGAATGGTAGAAGAATTTGGAAGTCGCCCGTCGGATTTGATTGCGGCAGTCGGACCGTCGATCTGTCAGGACTGTTATGAGGTCAGCGAGGATGTCATCGACCAATTTCGGGAGGCGTTTGATCAGAGCATCTGGCAGCAGCTTTTTTATAGGAAGAAGAATGGAAAGTATCAGTTGAACCTCTGGAAGGCGAATCAACAGATTTTTCTGGAGGCAGGAATTCCAGAAGATCAGATTGCCGTGACCAATGTATGCACGCATTGTAACAGTGATATTCTTTATTCTCATCGTACGATGGGGGAACAGAGGGGAAATCTGGCGGCATTTTTGGCGTTGGTTCCATAATAAATTTCTAGTAAGACTGGACAGTATTAAAAAAGTAGGAGGACAGACTTCATGTGGAAAGGATATGGCATACTTCTGACAAATAAAACGGACACTTTAGATGAAGCCGGTCTTATGGCGTCGGAGGCGATTGCAGATGCAGGTGAGGAAGTGAACGCTGTCTGGGACGTATTTCAGGATCGTATTCCAGATCTGCTTGCATTTGGAATACGGGTGCTTCTTTGCTTTGTTTTCTTTCTGATCGGACGTATCTTTATCAAATGGATCTGTAGATTCGTAAGACGATCCATGGAACGAGCGAATGCGGATAAGGGAGCCATGCAGTTTATAGATTCTTTGCTAAAGTTTTTGCTATATGCCATTTTGCTGTTTACCATTGCGATTCGGCTCGGCGTGGAATCATCGTCGGTAGCGGCGCTTTTGGCTTCGGTCGGTGTGGCGATCGGTCTTGCGTTGCAGGGAAGCCTGTCCAATTTTGCTGGCGGCGTGCTGATTCTTCTTTTGAAGCCTTTTGTGGTGGGGGATTATATCATCGAAGATATGAATAAAAATGAAGGGACCGTGAAAGAAATCCAGATCTTTTATACAAAGCTTACGACGCTGGATAATAAAACGATCGTGATTCCCAATGGAACGCTGGCGAATACGAGTCTGACCAATGTGACGGCACGTCCGGAAAGACAGTTGGAATTGAAGATCAGTATTTCGTATCAGGCAGATTTGAAAGAGGCAAAAAGATTATTGGAAGATCTGATTTTGAACAATCCTGCGATTATTCAGGAAGAAGAACATAAAGTATTTGTAGATGATTTAGCGGAAAGCGCGGTGGTCCTGGGACTGCGCGCCTGGGTTCGAACAGATGAGTACTGGAAGGTGCGTTGGCAGTTGTTGGAGGATATAAAGCTGACGCTTGATGAGCATGGAATTGAAATTCCGTTTAATCAGATTACGGTGCATATGGCAGGTGCACGTTCTAATGAGTGAAAGTCTCTAAACCGCCCGGTGGAAAGAATGATTTTGCTAAAAAATTGCAAAATAAGAATAAATCAAGTTGACTATTGAGGATAATAAGCATATAATTACAATATGATTTTGCAAAAATTTTGCAGAATGGAGGTTCTTATATGCTTCTTGAATTTAAGACAAAGAATTATAAATCATTTGTAGAAGAATCCAGTTTCTCTATGGTGGCAGCGCCAAAGCAGAAAGGGTTAGATTACAGTTTGATGAAAACAAAGGTGAAAGGAAAAGAAATCCGTGGTTTGAGTTCTTCTGTAATTTATGGACCGAATGCCGCAGGAAAAACAAATATTATAGGGGCAATGGACGTTTTACGTTCGATTGTATTGCGAGGAAATATTAGAAACTCTGAGGAGAAATCTTCGCCAAATCCGGCAGCGGCGTCATTGGAATTGATTCCGAATAATAATGAAACAGAAGGAAAGCCAGTTTGCTTTTCTATTGATTTTTATGAGGAAAGCGCGGGAGATAAATTTCGGATTTTATATGAATTGGAGATTGACTTAGGGGTGTTCCTTGATGAGGAATATCCAAGAAAAATTGTATCAGAGAATCTTTTTGTAAATGGAGAATCGGTTTTTCAGCGTGCCGATGATCTGTATATCGGAAATATGAAAGTGATGAAAAAGTATCTTTCCGATGTGACAGAGCAAAATATAGAAAGTGTAAGTGAGATTGCAAAGAATAGTTTAAGCCAAGATGAATTGTTCTTAACGAATGGATTTAAACTTATTTTTTCGCAGAAATTTGTGAAATTGATTATAGATTGGTTTACAAATAAGTTCATGGTAATCTATCGTGCGAACTCTATGCAGTTGATTAAAAGATTTGTTGATCCTAAGAAAAAGGCAGTTTATGTAGAAAAGACAACGGATAAAGCGGCAAAATTGTTTGGAATTAACTCAAATGCAATAGGTTATGTTGTAAGTGAAGATGAACCGGACGCAAAGTTGTATTCTATTTTTCAGGATATGAAAAATAAAAAGAATGCGGCTATTGCGGCAGAGATTTTTGAATCCTATGGAACAATCCGATTTATCAATATGTTTCCATTAGTGATAAAAGCAATTCAGACGGGAGGAACGCTGGTAGTTGATGAATTTGATGCGTCTATTCACCCAATGGCGTTGATGAGCATTATCAATGTTTTTCATAATGATGACATCAATATCCACCATGCACAATTGATTTTTAATACACATAATCCCATCTTTTTGAATTCTAATCTTTTCAGAAGAGATGAAATTAAATTTGTGGAGCGTGATGATGACAGTCACCAGAGTATCTTGTATGCGTTGTCTGATTTTGGGACAACGGGTGATAAGGGTGTCCGTAAACATGAAGATTATATGGGCAAGTATTTTGTCAGCCAGTATGGTGCGATAAAAGATATTGATTTTACACCAATCTTTGAGGAAATTTTGGAGAGAGAAGGAGAGGTGTAAGTATGGCTAAGAGAAAACCGGCCAATAAATATTATTTTAGTGTCGAGGGAGAGATCGAGCAGTGGTATTTGAAGTGGCTGCAAGACCTGATTAACAACACAGAAGAGTCTGTTTGTAAAGTTTCGATTGATTGTCCGGTGAAAAGGAATCCGTTAAAACACGCAAAATCTTTGACTGTTACAAGAAAGATTGAGGTATATCATTTCTTTGATTATGAAAGCGATGAGCCTATTCATGTGCAAGGATTTCAAGGCGCCATGGATAATATGAAGAAAGCAGAACAATTAGGCAAGCAGATTAAGTATAAATCAGGATATAGTAATTTTACTTTTGATTTATGGATTATACTGCACATGATAGATTGTAATGCTTCATACGCTCATAGAAAACAGTATATTACACTAATCAATAAAGCCTTTGGTGAGAAATTTGAAAACATGGATGAGTATAAACATGAGGAGAATTTCAAACGCTGCTTGAGCAAAATGAATCTTTCTAATGTAATTGATGCTATAGGACGTGCGAGAAATATCATGCAGAGGAATCAGGAGAATGGTTATACATTACTTCAGTATAAAGGGTATAGATACTATAAAGAAAATCCATCTCTCTCAGCATGGGAGGCAATAGACAAGATTCTGGGGGATTGTAAATTATTATAAAATCAGTTGATATATAATTATAGCTAAGAAAAGCGGAATTCTAGAATGATGTATTTTTGTTTGGGAAAGAAGAAAAGATGCGAAAAGGGAAAAAAAGAGTTGAAATTTTGAAGAAAAAGCGATATAATAATCAAGGTTCGTTTGACGAACATAAGCTGGAATAGCTCAGTTGGTAGAGCGCTTCACTCGTAATGAAGGGGTCGTCGGTTCAAGTCCGATTTCCAGCTTTTTTGTGTACTCTTTTTTCGGTTTCCGATTTGTGCGAAGACATTTTATAGCAGTGAAATGTTATTTCACGGCAATGATATTGCGATAAAGGAATTATGAGTTTATACTGGAATTGTAATTGAGATATCGCTGACAAATACGCAAAGTTGTTTGTTTCAAAAATCGAAACTTAGAACGATATCAAAACATATGAAATCAGAATAAGAGGTGATTGTATGGGTGTAAATGGAATATCTTCGGGAAGAATTCCGGTGGATCAGAATATGTCCAGAGAGCGGGGAAGCAGTTCCCAGATAGAGGCGCTCAAACAGAAACTCCAGCAGTTAGAACGGGAAAAGAAAGGAGCTGTGAAAGCGGGGGATTCTGAGAAGGCGGAGAAACTGGAAAAGCAGATTCAGGAGATAAAGAAACAGATTGAACAGTTGAAAAAGCAGGAAGCAAAAAAGGAAAAAGGTGCTAAAAAAGAGGAGACCAAAAATCCGGAATCAGGAAACTATATTGATGATTATGCATGACATTTCATTGAATCTAATAAAGTGGCTGATAGCTGGTGATATCATTCATAACGTAAGAAAATGGCGCGTCCCTGAGAGACATGGGGATTGCGCCATTTTTATTGTCCAAGTCCCTCACGAATGAGGAATTTAGGGAATTAATGCGAATTTGTCGCTTGTTATTCTGCAGAAAATACCGTGTCTCTTTTGTTCCCCGGTGCGTGACGACATGTTGTGTACATTTTTGACATCTTGTGCAAAAAGAGTTGATTGTGTGATGGAAGATGATAAGGTTGAAAATGAAATAGTAGTACATTACACAATACACAGGTTTGAGAATTCGATTATGAACGGATATGGGAAGAAAAAGTGACAAAATTCAGATACCAGATGTTGAAAAAGGATATGTGAAAAGAACGGCGGATATTCTCCTGAATTCGCTTCAGAAACAGGTTGTGCTGTTGAACGCGGGGGCCGGATATGGAAAAACGCAGGTTCTGGCATACCATGTCAAGCATTGTGGAGAAAAAAGCGCCTGGTACAGTCTGCGGGCAGAAGACAACGATTTTATGTCGTTTGTTCAAAATTTTACAAAATCTGTAGAAAATGCGTTGGAAATCACAGAGGAAGGATTTCATGTATCGGTATCTCTGCGCGGGGACTTGGATATTCTAGTCGAGAATCTAGTTGTCTGGCTGGATTGCCGGGTGGAGAGCTTGAATATCATACTGGATGATTTTCAGGAAATATATAATCCGGATATTTTGAATTTGATTCATGTTCTTATTGAGACGTTGAGTGAAAAAATTCGTTTTTTCATTGTGGAGATGCGTTCCCTGCCGGCATTTTTGGAGGATTACATAGCAGAAGGAACCGCCGCATGCATTGGTACGGAAGATTTGAAATTCAGTCAGTCGGATATCGAAATGCTTCTGGAGCGTACGATAGATACAGAATTTCAGAAACGGGCGGCGGAACTGATTTATTTTTATACAGAGGGATGGCCGGTTGGAGTGGTGCAGATCATGCAGCAGATACGCCGGCAACGAAAGAAAATCACACTGGATATCATAGAAAAGATCTGTGAAACATTGGAAGTGTCGGATTACCTGACAACTCGTGTGTACAAAATGCTTCCGTTTGATATTCAGACATTTTTGAAGAAGACAGCAGTGTTGGATTATATGACGGCACCTGTCTGCAATTCCATTCTGGGAAGTTATCAGTCAGAAAGTTTGTTGAAGTATCTAGTTAAAGAAAAGCTTTTTGTGCAGAGTTTGGGGGATGAAAGCGGGATTTACCGGTATCATTCGATATTTCAACGTTTTTTGTTATCTCAGATATCATGGCAGGAACAGACGGATTCTTTGAAAAAGGCAGCCTATTTCTTTTTGAAGACGGAAGATAAGATTCAGGCGGCGGAATATGGATGCAGGGGGAAAGTTACGGAAGTCGTACAGGCAGTGCTTGAAGTGAACGGAGAAAAAATGATTCGTGAAAGGCTTTATGATACGCTGGAACACTGGTTTGCGTTTCTCCATCAGGCAGGTTGTGAGATGACTTCAAAGACGCGATTCGTCTATGGAAAGTATTTGTGGGCTGTGGGACAGCCGGATAAGGGCAGAGAACAGATTCTGGAAGCAGGAAAAGCCTTTTATGAGGAAGGTCGGTTGAAGGATTATAAAAAAGTTCTGCTATTTATTGCGGCATCAGAGCGCAAAGAGGGAAATCTTAAGCAGGCGGAGCTTTGTATTTTGCAGATTCGAAAATCTCCGGAAAAATACTGGGATACTCTGACCGAGATGGTGTGTACGGAATTGGTAAAGTATGCATGCTGCCTGCAGCAGATGGATGAAGCAAAGACTATATTGAAGTATTGGAGTGAGCGGGGCGTTGTCTTTCAGAGAAAGACGTTTCTTTTTGCTGCGAAACGAGTGCTGTGTGATGGGGAAGAGGGAGGCTGGGACTTAGAATTTCGAGAACTGGAGGAAGGATTTTTGCTGCGAAACTGTATGCTAGCAGAACGGATGCGGGAGGCATACCATGCGGCGGATTTCTCGTCCGTGTCGGAATATGCAAGGCAAATTATTCAAAACGCCACGTATGAGACATTGCAAGTGGCGATTGCTTGGAAAATGCTGGCGCTTTTGTCCTGGAATACAAGAAATTATCGGAAAGCAATCGAGCAGGCCGGAATTGGAGATAAGTTTTTATACAGAAATCAGATTCAGTTGCAGGACTTTATGGAAAAACACCGGCATATTCTGGAAGAAATAGATTCTCTGCATAAAAATGCAAGAAATATTCGACCACTTTTGTCGCAGAAAAAAGAAACCATGATTTCCGAGTCCGGAAACACCGGAAAGATCTATATTCAATGTATGAAGCAGTTCCGTGTGATACTTCCGGACAGAAGGGAAGTAAAGTGGAGGACGAAAAAAGCGCAGGAATTGTTTGCCTATTTGTTTCATTTGCAGGGAAGTGGTGTGGGAAAAGAAGCGTTGATTGCACTGTTATGGCCGGAAACGGGGATGAAGAGTGCGACGGCTCTTCTGCATACCACGTTATACAGTATTCGGCAGTTCTTTGTACAGGAAGGGTGGGAGAATCTGATTGTCTATGAAAAGAAAAAATATGCTTTGAATATGCAGATGATTACTTCAGATCTGGAAGAATTACAAAACTGCTTTCAGGAATTTCAAAAAAAGAAGGAGTATTCCGAGCGTATCGTACAATTATACGCCGGAAGTTATATGGGAAACGCCGGATATTTATGGGCCTATGGAATGACAAAAAAGTTGGAGGACGAGTATCTGATTGTCTGCAAAATGGGCGTGGCCGAGTGTATGAAAGCGAAACGGGAAGATCTGGCAATTCCCTTTTTACAGAAAATGCAGCAGATAGAGCCGTATGATGAGGAAACCATTACGAATTTACTGATCTGTCTGTACCGGAGCGGAAAACAGGGGGAAGCGAAACGACAATATGACAGTATAGTGAAATT
The DNA here is from genome assembly GCA_022790755.1 of Hespellia sp. GTDB lineage: Bacteria > Bacillota > Clostridia > Lachnospirales > Lachnospiraceae > Mediterraneibacter_A. The sequence goes on from JAAVXR010000098.1 coordinate 24,455, forward strand.
ATATAAAGAAGATTTGGAACTAGATTTTGAAAAATCGTTTCAGGAGATTGTGAACGGAGGCAGATGAGGTGGTCGAAATAGAAGGGTACGAGGAATATCGGGAATTCTTGGAAGCATTGATACGGTGGGGCGACACGGCGATGCAGGAGATATCTGGAAAATGGAGTGTGCAAAATGCATTTTTGCAAGTAGAGGAGCGTGCAAAAAAAGGTGTGGAGAACGGCGTATTTTCACCGTTTCTTTATATTTCATTATCAGCTGGTCTTGCGCAGGAGAAAAAGCTGTTTCTGGCAGCGGTGTTATACAGTGAAATTTCGGCGAAAAGGTTTACGTTTTCTTTCTGGAAGAAGTTCTGGGAAAGTAGGGATAGAGATATAGGGAAAAGATTGTTTTACCACGCGCATCAGGTTTTGTTTGAATATGAGGAGAGAGGAGAAGGGGAGATCTGTGTGAGAATTGTGCCGCAGATTTTTCTTTTTTTAAGAGACGGAGTTTTGATGGAACGAGCTGTACCGGGAATGTACTGGTATTACAGGTATGGGAGTGAGCTTTCATTTTTGGGAATAAGCGCGAGAAAGTACGATCAGATGAGACAATGCATGAGACAGATTCAAGGTAGAAAGCTGCTTTATCTTCATGGTGTTTGGGGAAGTGGTAGAAAGTTAAACTATGCATACCTGGCAGAAAGTCTTGGGAAGAATCTGGCCGTCGTGTCGTATGAAGCTTTGGAGTGCGCGCAGCATTGGCGGGAGATTCAGATAGAATGTATCTTGCAGCATGGAATACCGGTCGTGGAGTTGCCAAAGGAAGAACCTGCAAATTTGGCGGCCGTTCTGGGCTGGATGGATAGGGAGGAGAATCTGTTCTTTCTGGGGGAGTGGGAAGAGTTTCCACCTTACAGGATAAAAGAAAGGCAGTATCTTTCTTTTGCAATCGACGCGCAGGCTGTGCAGAGCGACCGGGAATGGGCCGGAAGGTTAGTCAGGGCGTATCCGTGGGAGCAGGAAGAGGATCGAATGAATTTCCTGGGAAGATACGCATTTCTTCCAGGAAAGATGGAACACGTGCTGGAACTTGCGAAAACTTATGCACTTTGCGAGGGGAAGTCTGAAATATCCGCGCAGAATATAAAACAGGCGGTACTAAACAGCGGCGGCCATTCTCTTCAGAAATATGCGAAAAAAGTGGAAGGTATTTATACGATGGAGGAGCTGATTCTTCCATTGCAGCAGAAGGAGAAACTGTTTCATATCGTGAAGCGTGTGAAAAATAAAAAACGGGTATATGAAGATTGGGGATTTGCGAAAAAGTCCGCCTATGGAAACGGTGTGTCTATGGTCTTTGCGGGTCCACCGGGAACCGGAAAGACGATGGCGGCGCAGGTGATGGCGGCAGAGCTTGGAATGGAGTTGTACCGGGTGGAACTCCCGGCGGTTGTAGATAAATATATCGGCGAGACGGAGAAGAAGCTGAATCGAATCTTTGAGGAAGCAGAAAAAAGCGCGGCAATCCTTTTCTTTGATGAGGCGGACGTTTTGTTTAGCAAGAGAACGGAGATCAAAGAATCAAATGATAAATACAATAATATGGAGATTGCGTTTTTGCTGCAAAAGATGGAGGAATTTGACGGGGTGAGCATTCTCGCGACCAATTATCTACAGAATTTTGACGAGGCGTTTCGGCGGAGAATCCATGATATTGTGGATTTTCCGATGCCGGACGAATGTTCTAGGGAGAAAATGTGGAGAAGCATGATTCCAGATAGGCTTCCAATGGCAGACGATATCGACTTCGTGTTTCTTGCGCGCCAGTTTGCGGTGACGGGAAGTGTGATTAAAAGTGCGTTGCTCTATGCAAGTTTTCTCGCGGCGGAGGCTTTGGAACAAGTGCTGACGATGCGAATGCTGTTACAGGGGATTGCGCATGAGTTGGAGAAGAGTGGGAAGAAATTGAGGATTGAGGATTTTGGGGAGTATCGAGATGTTGTGGGGCGGGATGAATTTTGATAGAAGTTTTTTGGAGATTGGGGTGGCAAATTGCGCAACATGTATTCCTCATTGCTCCGGGGCTGCAAATCTAAGTGATTCTATAATGTTCTGTTGAACAATATTAAAAAGGGGGACGCAACCGCCCTCAATGCGCCGTCCATGGCGCAGATCGGGCTTTCGGCGACGTCCTTGTCGCCGAATTGCTGGAGAGTGGCAGAACATTTAAGAATCACTAAGATTTTCCGCAGTCGCGATTCGAAATACATGTTGCGCAATTTGCAGAGTACATTTTGGCAAGGATCTTCGGCTGCTGGAATTCATCTTGCCCGATAGATCAGAATACGTTTCGTGTAATTTGCTGAACGAACTTCAAGTTGAAGGAGGGGGTGAAGCCGTGGAGCGAAAGAGATCTGAATGGGAGAGCGGACAGTCCGTTCTTCATAAGGATGAGAAAGGGATTTCTACGATAGAAAATGTGTATGGGAGTTTGAACTATACAAAAGGAGGCGGTCGTCACAGCCAGGAGAAGAAGGGATTCGTTCTGGAGGCGAAGGAGGCGCCGGGGACGGCGGGGCATACGGAGAAGGAGAAACAGTTTCAGCCGGAGCTTAGGAAGAAAGTGAAGATGAAAGACGAGCGGTTTTTGTATACCTCGGAAATTCCGTTTCGGGACCAGGCCATTTTCTACGATGTGACAGAACGGGAAAAGAGCGACGAGTTTATCGCCTGTCTGAAAAATATGATAGAAATATTTGATCACAGAACGGTGAGAGAGGTGTTCGGCTTTCTGGATCAGAGGCCGGAAAGACTGTGGAAAGAAATTTTAGAGCGGGAGAGAACGCAGAAATTATCGGCCGCTGCATTTGGACAAGTGAATCATCAGATGGAACGTCTGAACGCGCAGCTTCAGAAAAAGGAAGCGAGGGAGCAGCAACTGTGTGCACAGTTGCAGTTGATGATTGAGCGGAGAAAGGAGGAGGAAAAGGAATCAAACGAAGAGAAAGAACGGAAAGATACAAAAAAATATGAAAGATATCCGGCGTTCGTACCAGCGTTGGCGCAGATGGAAGAGAAATCAGCACAGGGATCGACGGATACTGGAAATCTGGAAGAGGAGGGAGAAGACGAAAAGGGAGAAGAAACGGTAAAAAAATAAGATTTTTTTGGAATGGAAAGGAATGTTTATCAAAATGTTTAGTGGAACATTTTATAATAAACAACAATAGTATCTCATAAAATCATACAGTGGACGAGAAAGGAGGCAGTCGGTGCCAATATCGTAAAAAATAATAAAATAATTGGCCCCGGAAAAATATGGCGGAATATTTATCACCAGGAGTATATGTAGAAGAATTTGATTCAGGCGGAAAGCCGATGGAGGGTGTGGGAACAAGCACGGCCGGATTTATCGGACTTGCCCAGAGAGGTCCTGTGGAAGGTGTTCCACAGTTGGTTACAAACTTTGCGGATTTTAAGAGAAAATACGGCGGTTATCTCTCGGAAAACGAGTATGGAGAATATCGTTTTCTGGCTTATGCGGTGGAACATTTCTTTGTAAATGGCGGAGCTCGCTGCTTTGTGTCCCGTGTGGCGCCGCAGGACGCGAAATGCTCCAAGGCTCAAGCACCTGCCGATGCGCCGGTGCTTCAGGTTGAGGCAAAGAATCCGGGACTGTGGGGAGACAATATGAGTATTGTCGTGACGCCGTCCAGCAAGGCCAAGACACAGATTCTGGAAGAACTTCAGACGGCGGACGGGAAACGGTATTCGGTGAAGAGTTCTGCAGGTTTTCATGCGGGGGACGTGGTGGTTTTCCGGGATATGACGTCTGTGGTGTATAACCGCGTGGTGAAAAGTCAGGATAATATCATCACCTTTGAAAAGGAGTTCGAGGAGGATGTGGTCGACAAAAATCTGCTTCCGACAAAGGTGATTTCTACCTGCGAATTCAATCTGGAAGTGAAATATGACGATATCGTGGAGTTTTATGAAAACTTGTCGTTCAACATTGCGACTCCGAACTATGTGGACAAAAAGACGGCGAAGTCGGAGCTGATTACTGCGCAGTATATCGGAAAACCGCGCGAGGAGGCAATCGCACCGTTTGATGAGATCGCAGGGGAGGAACCAGATCAGGCATTTTGTGTGATTCATCCGAAAAATGGAAGCAACGGTTCCGTTTCCGATATCAGTGCGGCGGACTTTATCGGTACGGATAACGGCGCCGGAAAGCGCACGGGCATTCAGTCTTTCCTGGACAATGACAACGTGTCGATTATGGCGGTGCCGGGAGTGGTTGATCCCAACGTACAGTTGATGCTGGTTGCGCATTGTGAGAATCTGGCCAGCCGTTTTGCGGTGCTGGATATGCCGAGAGACGCCAGAAAGATTGAAGACATTGTGGCGCACAGAGATATTGTGGACAGCAACTATGCGGCGATGTATCATCCATGGCTGGAAGTCTTTGATCCGCTGGATAAGAAGAACATTGCGATTCCGCCTTCTGGCTCCGTGATTGGAATCTATGCGAGAAGCGATACTGCCAGAGGAGTACATAAGGCGCCTGCAAATGAGACGGTCCGCGCGTGCGTTGGTCTGGATTGCCAGTTCAACAAAGGCGAGCAGGATATTCTCAATCCGAAAGGAGTGAACCTGATCCGTACCTTCCCGGGACAGGGAATTCGGGTCTGGGGTGCAAGGACGGCCAGCAGTGATCCGAGCTGGAAATACATCAATGTTCGCCGACTGTTCATTTTTGTGGAGGAGAGTATTAAGGCCAACACCAACTGGGCGGTATTTGAACCAAATGATGAAGTGCTGTGGGTTCGCGTAAAACGTACCATCGACGTATTTCTGACCGGGCTGTGGAGGTCGGGTGCACTGGCTGGTTCCGCGCCATCGGAAGCGTTCTTCGTGAATGTCGGAAGAAATACCATGAGTCAGGACGATATCGACAATGGAAGACTGATCTGCGTGATTGGTATTGCGCCAGTGAAACCGGCAGAATTTGTAATTTTCAGAATTTCTCAGAAGACCAGTGATTCCATTGAATAATAGAGAAATAGAAAGGAGTACAAAGAAAGATGGCTACGTATCCACATGGAAAGTTTAGATATAAGGTTGAAATAGACGGCCTGGAAGCCGGCGGTTTCTCGGAGGCGTCCGGATTCGACGCATCCATTGATGTAATCGAGTACCGCGAGGGTGATATGGTACAGACTCCGATGAAAATACCGGGGTTAAAAAAGTATGGGAATATTACGTTAAAACAGGGTGTTGCGGACTCTATGGTGATGTATGAATGGATGATTGCCGGTGTGGAAGGGGAAGTGGAACGCAAGACGATCACGATTACCATTTTGGATGAGACGGAGACAGCCGCCGCGTCCTGGCAGGTTATCAATGCCTGGCCGACCAAATATACGGCGCCGGACTTCAATGCAACCTCCTCGGAGATCGCGATCGAGTCCATTGAAATCGCGCATGAAGGGATGACCAGAGTTTCTTAGTCTGGTGCGATGAAGAAAGGAGCCATTTATGTTTGAGACAGAATTTTCATTTGTATTGCCAAAAGGGTATGTGGACCGGGACGGAAATCTTCATAGGGAAGGGAAAATGCGTCTGGCGACTGCGGCGGATGAGATTATACCGCTTCGGGACCCGCGAGTGCAGCAAAATCCCGGGTATCTGACGATTATTCTGCTCTCACGCGTGATTACCAGTCTGGGAGAAATGCCTGCGGTGGACACAAGAGTGGTGGAAGGACTTTATACGCCGGATCTTGCATTTTTGCAGGATTTTTATCAGAGGATCAATCAGGCGGAGGTCCCGGTATATCGCACAGTGTGTCCACATTGCGGGGAGGAAATTGAAGTGCCGGTAAATTTTATGGAAGCCGGGCTATAGAAGTATATCCGGCGGAAAAGATTTACGAGGAAACCGCGTTTATCGCCTATTATATGCATTGGAGCCGAGAGGATATCTGGAATTTCTCTCACGGCGAGCGTCGCCGGTGGTGCGAGGAGATATCTGATATCAATGGAAAGATCAATCAGGAACCAGAGAATGATATTTTCCGGATATAGGGAGGAAAGCGATGGCAATGCAGGACAATCTTGCGAAACGTACCAAATTCAAAGTAGTGCTGAATGGGGTGCCGCTTGGATTTTCGAAAATTTCTAATATCTCCGCGACGATGGAATTTGAGACGGTGACAGAGGGCGGTCTCAACGATCGGGTGCATTATCTACAAAAACCCCGTCAGACTCTGGATAAACTGGTGCTGGAGTATGGAATCGCGAGTGGGGAACTTCTGCGGACGACGTTGACGGCCGGAAGTGTGCTCAATATGGGGATTGTGATTATGGTCATGCCGGAAAGCGGTATGATACCGACGGCGACCTATGAAGCGGACTGGGGAATCGTCACAAAATGGGAAATTGATACGTTGGACGCTTTGGACAGTGGGCCGGTGATTAAAAGAGTGGAAATCTCACATACCGGATTGAATGAGACTGTGAATAAAATAGGATTGTAGGATGATAAAAATAATTGAACCATTTCAATCGAAAATAAAGCTTCATATCGGAACAGAGTTTCTCCAGAGTCTGTGGGACCGGTATGTTCCGGTCTCATCAGAGGCATATGAAGCGATTTCTCTTATTTATCTGAGTCAAAAAGGAGAGACAGGAGAAGAGAGAAAACAGCAGGTGCAGTTTCTGATCAATCTTATATGGAAAAATATTCTGATACGGATGAATCTGAGACAAAACCCCATATTAGGCAGTCATACGTCCATCAGTCACAGTCTGGAGCGGACCACAGAATATTATTTTAAGCAGTTAAAAAGAACGGATTTTCAGATATATCAGTCGGTAAAGAGGTATACGGTTTGTCTGGAAAAGGCAGAAAATGAGAACCAGCGGTACAAGAATCTGCAAAAGGAACAGTTCATGGTCAGGCAGAAGCAGAATGAATGTCAAATGCTGCGGGAATTATCCGTTCAGTTGAAAGAATTACGAACAACACAGGCGGTGAAACTGGAAAAAACGTTGGGAACGGAAGTGTTTCGATCTCTAGAGAAGAAAGAATATAAACTATTATCGGAGGCGCTGATCTGGACAGAAAAGAGGCGGATGGAAGAGTATCTCCAAAATTGTAGTGAGAACACGTGTCAGAAGCTTCTGGAGCGATTGACGCAGGCGGCTTCCGAGACAGAGATCAGGCGAATCCCACAAGTAGAGCATGTATTGGAAATTGGTAAAACGCTTGAGACAGAGAAGAAGTGGGAGCGTTTCCGGGAGCGAATGCTGCTTCTTTTTGCAGAATGTACACAGGAAGAATTTCGAAAAGTGTATCAGAACGTTCTTTTTCAGGAGGTGGACGCTGCAAAGGAAGACGGCGGACATTCGCATACAGATGTGATCTGGAGACGTACGAAAGGGGAAATGAATCTTCAGATTGAGCGGATGGATCATATGGAAATACACGCTTTCTGGGAAAAACTTCCTGCGATGATAGAAGAAGCTTGCCGAGAACAGGAGATTTTATGGCGGGAACAGCGGGAGGAAGTGCAGAAAAAAGACCATTATCTTTGTTATAGTGTCTGCAGGAAATTTAGAGATCGGTTAGAAAAAACTCAGAAAATATATTTGGCAGAGATGATAAGCCGTCTGAAACATGTGTTTATGCAATTCGAAGAGGCGAATTTGTCTAGGGAAGAAACTGGTGCGCCTCAAAGAGAAATGGATGTGTCCCGAAGAGAGCCGGATGTGATTCAGAGAGAACTAGATGTGATTCAAAGAGAATCAAGTGTGATTCAGAGAGAACTAGATGTGATTCAAAGAGAATCAAGTGTGATTCGAAGAGAGCCGGATGTGGCTCAAAAAGAAACGGACATGGTTCAGAGAGAATCAGATGTGATTCGAAGAGAAGTGGATGCGGTTCAAAAAGGGACGGACATGGCTCAGAGAGAATCAGATGTGCTTCAAAGAGAAACAGACATCATTCAAAGAGAGGCAAACACGATTCGAGAGACCGTCAATAAGTCCTTGGGAACGATGGAAATGTTTTTTGGGGAACGTGTACGGAATCTCATAGAGAAGGAAATCGTAAACGGCGGTGTGTTTCAGGAGTGCGTGAGGGAACTGGAGAGAGAATGTCTGCAACACACAGAAGAATTGGAGCAGGAGATTTCCGAAATGGAGTTTCGGGCTCTGGAGACATATCAGGATACTTTGCAGGTTTCCCATTTGTCTGACCTGTGGCAGCGGCGAGAGAGTCAGTCGGATTCTGTGTTGAATTCGGAAGATAAGGAACAGGAGCGCTCTAATCTGCAGAAGTGGAGCAATGCGCTGCTTACCCTATTGGCGCCCGGATATAAGGAAGCGAAATATAAAAAGTCAGAAAACGATAATTTGAATCATAAAAAATCTGAATATAGAAAATCAGAAAATAAAATGGCAGAAGAAACAGATGATGTTTCGCGCATACTGAGAAAAGAATATGCAACGATTCAGAAGGAAGCATGGACTCTGGAACAGAGTCAGGTGCAGGCATCGGAAGATAGAATCGAGAAAACGTCCCCAACGCCGACGGAAATAGAAAAAGACCGTTTCGAAATCCAGCAATTTGCAAGACAGCTGGCGGAACAAGTGCAGGGGAAGGTGCCGATTTCATTTACATATCCGGAGAATGCGTTTCGAAATCCAGCAATTCAGGAGTTCCTTCAATATATTCGACAGACCGATTCCGCGGAGTATAAGGAATTGGTCTGGAAAATGGCAGATACAATGATGACTGCGAGTCAAATGGTATCCATGCGAACATTCAGTGATACCATCGGAGAAGAAAAATGGGAGGACGGGACGTCATCGAGTAATATTTCGAAAGAATTCAGGGAATATGGAGAGGCATTGCTGATTCACCCGGAACAGAGAGAAATCGGAACGGAAAATCAGAAGACGAAAGATGAAAAATGGTCTGCGGACGAGGTTTCGATGAGAAGCATCCGGCAGCAGATTGAAGATGCCAAAGAAGGTGTGAAACTTCGGCGTCTGATTGATCAGTTGAATCAGCAAATACAAAGAGAAGAGATTCACCTGGTATACCAGGAAGCACAATTGAAAACTGTTCCCGTACGCAAGTTGCTTGCAAAGATAGAACAGGCGGATGAGAAAGCGTACAGAGAATTTGTCACTCAACTGGCAAACGCTGTCCTGGAGATACAGCGCGAGAGACAGATGAACGATAGCAAAACGGTGTTCCAGGAAAAAGCAGATGTTGTTTTTGAGGAAGATACCGGTAGGATGGCTGAGTCGAATACTCAGAGATTACAGAGAGATGAGGAGCCGTCATTGGTTCATCCTGCACAGAATCAGATCGGTGCTGGAACGATCAGGGAACTGATGGAGCAGATTCGGACATACGAGAAGACACGTCGGGAGGAACAGAAAACAGAGATGCATCATCTGGAGACCCGGATACGCCGATTGGGAATAAGAGTACCTTATGTGGAACAGACGATAGAGGGAATGTTGTTTGGAATAGATTCTGAAAAAGGACAGACGCAAAGGGAGTGGATACCACAATTTTCAGATCGCAAAATAACACGAATGGTGTTGGAAGAAGCGTGGCAATATCCAGATCGTGAAAAGATACGAGTGGTGCGGGAAGAGGCGCTGCAATATCGGGACTATGGAACAATGCAAACGGAATGGGAAAAAACGCCGAAATATTCAGATCATGGAAAAATGGCGACAGCACAGGGAGAAGTAGAAGGACAAACGCAAGATCGTAAGACCTTACTGCCAATGGCGGAAGAGATGGAAATGCAGTTTGCTGGTCTTGAGAAATCAAGTCGCGGCCGAAGAGAACTAGAAACGCGGTTTGTAGACAGTCCTTCCTGGCAGACGGAGCAAGTACTGCAATATGCGGCTTCCGGAAAGAATTTTTGGCAGGAGCAGCAAAAAGATGCGCTGCAGAAGCAGGAAGAGACTATGCAGATCAAGTCTTTACAGCAGCAGTTGGATGTGAGACTCAAAGAGGTGGAACGAAAATTGCAAAGGACGGAGAACACGGCCGATCGGGAGGTAAGCGTTCGGGATCTTGCAGATAAAGTAAAACGACAGCTTCACGAAGAGTTACATATGGAACGTCTGCGCAGAGGGTTGACATAAGATATGAAGGAAGGGAAGTGGAGAGCATATGGGGCTGACAAAGGCAAAGCTTATCATTGAGCGAGAAGGTGCTCCGAAGACGATAGACGTGCTGTTTAATCCGTCGGAATATCAGTTGACAGACAGCGCTTCGTATTCTGAAAAGAAGGTTCCCGGATTGGATGGGCCGATTATTCAGTATATTTCCGGGGATGCCACGGAATTGAGCGTGAGTCTTTTTCTGGATACATATGTGCCGAAAACGCCTTCCTTATTGCCGGTATCCGTTCCGGGGCTTGGCGGAAGCGACAATTCGGAGGATGTCTCGAAGATCACGAAAGAGATTGCTCAGACCACTTCCATCGACGGGAGCCTGCACAGACCTCCGAAGGTGACATTTCAATGGGGATCGTTGAATTTTGAGGGCATCGTCACGAAAGTGAATCACACTTATACTATGTTTGCAGAAAGCGGTATGCCGGTTCGGGCAAAGGTGAATCTGACGTTTAAGTCCATTCTATCGCCGAAAGACAAACGTAGACAATCCCCGTTTGAGTCTCCGGATCGTACGAAATACCGAACGATTCGGGAGGGGATTCAATTGTGGGATTTGGCCTACGCAGAATATGGGGATCCGGACCTCTGGAAGGTGATTGCAAAAGAAAACAAGATTCTGAATCCCCTGGATCTGAAAGCGGGGCAGGTTGTGAAACTGCCAGCTCTGTGAATAAGGACGGCGTAGGAGGGCAGCAGCGGGATTTGGCGTATGATATAGAACTGCGAAACGATATGATCGGCCCGCAAATCAAGAGATGAAGGAGGAAGTGTGTGATGGCGACGGTTTCCATGTCCAGTCTGATTTCCAAATATCATGATTTTCTGGTGCCGGCATTGAAGGTGAAAGCGGGCGGCAGAGAAATCACCGGAAACAATGAATATGTGGTGGAGTCCGTAGAAGTGACGTTGTCGAAAGAAGCGGCAAGCGCTGCCAGCATCAAACTGATTCATGTTTATGATGAGGAGAAGCGTCGTTTTTTGAGCGATATCAGTTCCGACTTCATCCTGGGGGAACTGGTTGAAATAGAAATGGGATATGGTTCCAGCCTGACTTCTCTGTTTTACGGGTATGTGGAGGAGATCAACTATGAGCTGTCGGAACTTCCGTCCGTGAATGTGACGGCGGTGGACGTTCGAAGAATGATGATGGGAAGCAAAAAAAGCAATATTTCACATAAAGTGACCAGTTATTCAGATGCATTTCAGGAAGTAGCGAAGAAATATAAATCCGCATATAAAAGCACCAGTGTGGATGCGACGGAAAAGATGGATGTGGAGTGCATCATTCAGAACGGAAACGATTATAAGTTTATCACAGAGGAACTCTGCAAAAAGGGCGATCGGGATTTCTTTGTACACGCAGGAAAACTATATTTTAAAAAGATATCCGAAGAGTTGTTTCAGACGGTGGAATTGGAATGGGAGCGAGATATCATTTCTTTCCAGAGGCGCGCTTCCTTCCAGGATACGGTGATCAAGATTCTGGGACAAAATCTGAAGAAAAAAGAAGTAGAGGCAGAGCTGAAAGTAAAAGCGGATGACAAACAGAAGGCGCTGGTGCAAAGTGAAGTGACGGAGATGAGCGCGGATATCCAGGACAGCGGCGACGCCAAAAAGGTGGCGGAATACAAAGCGGAGCAGGAAAAGAAGAAGGCAAGACAGGCGAGCGGGATTTGTATCGGGATTCCGGAGATTCTGCCGGGCGGTTATGTGAAGATCAAAAACGGGGATGCAAAGCTGATCGACGGTACCTATTGTGTGATGGAGGCAAAGCATACATTCAGCGGAGACGGATACCGAACGTCTTTTGAAGCGGGAGGCTGGAAGCGTTGAACTTTTATGAAGAATTACTGGAAACCAGAAAAGATCATGATACACAAGGTGCGGTGACAGCGCCAGGACTTTTGAACGCGGTGGTGAAAGAAAACTGGGATGAAAAACATAAAGGCATGGTGAAGGTGGAGTACCTTCTGGGGGAAAAGAATCATAAAACATCCGACTGGGTGCGGGTGATGACCCCGTACGGGGGAAAAGAATATGGCAATTACTGGCTTCCTGAGATTGACACGGAAGTGGTGGTTGGATTCATACAGGGGAATTTGAATATGCCGGTGGTGCTCGGTTGTCTGTGGAATGAGACAGACGTCTATCCGAAAGAATCCGTCAATAAAGAAAACGATGTGAAAACGATTATGACGAAAGCCGGAAATAAGATTACATTTTCCGATAAAAAGGATAAATCGGCTGTTCAGATCGAAACGCCCAAACAGCTTTCGGTGGTGGTTGACGACGAGAAGGATGCTATCATTTTACAGGATAAGGAGAAAAAGAACAGCGTCGTGCTCGACTGCAAAGGTGGCAATATCACGGTGACAGCGAAGACGGCGATTCAGCTCAAAGTCGGCAGTAAAGAAGTGTTGAAGGCAAGTTCTGATGCGGTAAAAGTAACGGCGGGTACGGTACAGGTGGACGCAACGCAGAGTCTGAAACTGAAAGGACAGACTGCGGAGGTAAGCGGAACCAGCGTGAAAGTAAAAGCGAACGGAGAGTTGGGGCTTCAGGCTTCCGGAGTCGCACAGGTAAAAGGAAGTATGGTGAAAATCAATTGAGAAAAGACGTGAAAGCATTCCTTGGAATCGGATGGAAATTTCCGATTCAGACGGACGGGGCGGCAGGTCGAATCCGAACCTCCTCCAATGAGGAGAATATTGAAGATTCTGTGAGAATTATCATCGGAACCCGAAAAGGCGAGCGGGTGATGGAGCCGGAATTTGGGTGCAAAATCTGGGAGTACTCGTTTGCGACGGTGGATTACACCACACTGCACGCCATGCAGAATGAAGTCGAGAATGCGCTGGTTCGATGGGAGCCGAGAATTACCGGGATACAGGTGGAAATCAGCGATGAGAAGATAGAGGAGGGAGTGTTGCTGATTCAGGTCAGTTATGTCATTCGTTCGACGAACAACCTGTATAACATGGTATATCCCTTTTATATCAATGAGGGAGAATAAAACAGCATTACAAAACACAGGAAAGGAGACGAGGGGATGTACATTCCGAAACGGGAGAAAAAGACAAAAGAAGACATTCTGGAATACATACAAAAATGTGCGAAACAGTACGTCCCCGAATGGCGCTATGATCCGGAGGAGCCGGATGCGGGAGCAGCGCTGGTCTCTTTGTTTGCAGATATGACAGCCGATACGATCAACCGGTTCAATCTGTCGGCGGCGGGAGATATGCTCTCCTTCTTTGACGAAATGCATGCAAAACGGCTTCCGGCGAAACCGGCCGAAGGGTTTATTACTTTTGGGCTGCCGGAAGGATTTGACGGGGAGGAAGAGGTATCCCGGGGAATCAAACTTCTGGCGGACACGGAAGGAGAACCGGTGGTGTTTGAAACCCAAGAAGAAGTTTTGGTTCGGCAGATGGAGATTCAGAAAATCTATTTGTCAAATCCTCTGGAGGATGCGATTTTTCAGGTGTTTGACCGGGAACAGGAAGAGATGCCTTCCTTCTTTCTTTTTCAGAATCAAGGAGAGAATTTGCAGCGGCACAGAATCTGTTTCTGTTTTGAGCGGGGATTGGAGATTCGTACCTGCGCGGAGGCGGAATTTTCTTTTCAGGTGGCGGAAAGTACAATAGAACCGCAGGAATGGAAGCGGGCGATCCTGGAGGAGAAGGGGATTCGGTTCTCCTATAGTACGGCGCAAGGTTACCGATATATTTCCGATCATGGGTTTGAGAATCAGGATACGGCGCTTCGTTTTGAGATTGTGGGCGGTGAAAACGGGATTGCTGTAAAAGAGAAATTCGATTCTTGTTATGTGATTCAGGCAGAGATTTCCGACGCGGCGTTCTTTTCCGGGATCTGGCTGTCATCACCGCGTCTTTCCCTGAAGGGCCGGAACAAAAAGCCGGACTTTATTCATGTGAACGGAGTGGATCAGGAACTGGAAGATTTTCTAGTATTCGGGAGAACGCCTTCGGTATACGATGAATTTTATATTGCCAGCGATGAAGTGTTCGGGAAAGTTGGAGCCGAGATTCAGGTGGAATTTGATCTGGATTTCGTAAAACTTCCTATAGAATTGGCAATGGAAGAAAAAATTTCGTGGAAAGCGATTATGAAGAAGCGGGATTTTGTTCCGGAACAAGAATACGATATCACCATTCATGAGGTGGTCTGGGAATACTATAACGGATATGGCTGGACGAGACTGCCGGAAGGATATGGATATCGTACTCTGTTTGCGGTGAAGGAAAACCGAGAGGGGCAGAGAATCAAAATGCAATTTACCTGTCCTTCCGATATCCAGCGGGTGTTGGTGAATTCCGCGGAGACTTACGCGATCCGAGCGCGCATTCTCCGTATGAACAATGCGTATAAGACCAGAGGAGCCTATATAGCGCCGGTGGCTGGGCGTGTGCAGTTGAGCTATGATTACAGCAAAGCGCCGCTCGCTCCTTCTCGCATCGTGAAATGGAATCATCTGGAAGAACAAAGTTTTGCCAAAGAAACGTTGGAACAGAAGGGATTTTCAGTATCCTTTTGTGACAAGAATCCGGATCAGAAGAAAACCTGCTATTTCGGATTCGCAAAACCGCTGATGGATGGACCGCTGAAGTTCTTGTTTGTCATGCATGATACCATGCGCCAGAATATGCCGGCGATAGAGTGGGAGTATCTGGGAATGGACGGCTGGGAATCGCTGCATGTGGTGGATGGGACAAAGGGATTTCATCATACCGGGATCATCTCTTGGTTTGGCAGAAGAGAGATTACACGCAGCACTTTGTTTGGGCAGAATCTGTTCTGGATTCGATTCCGGGACGCCAAGGGAGCGTATGAGGGGCAAAATCAGAACATGCAGTGTCCGAAGGTGGAAGGGATATATCCGAATTCCACGCGTATTCTCGGCGTTGAGACGGTGGAAGAATTCTATGGGCTTCCTCCTCATGCGCAGGAAAAACAGATACAGTTACCAAATACGAATATTGCAGATCTCAAGGTCTGGGTTCTGGAACGGGAGGAATATCGTCAGGGATTTAGCCGGCCGGTCTGGGAGTTGTGGCAGGAAGTGGAGGAATTGGATGAACACGGTGGGACACGCAGGGAATATTCCATTGACCGGCAGACAGGGTGCATTACCTTTCCCAGATATATGGAAGTCTCCTGCCTGAATGAACAGGAGGAGATCGCGGTTCATGTCCGCTATGAGCATTGTCAGGGAAGCCGGGGCAATCTGGGCGCCGGGGCAATCAATCGGATGAACCGCAGCATTGGATTTATCAGCAGTTGCTATAACCCGGTGGCGTCGTCCGGTGGGACGGATCAGGAGAAAACGTTGGAGGCAATCAGAAGAAATGCACAGATTCTCCGACACGGGAGTCGATGCGTGTCTGCGCGCGATTATGAGGATATGGCATGGGAAGCGACGAGGAACATCCGCAAGGTGAAATGTTTTTCCGGATACGATCTGGATGGGAAGAGGAAGCCGGGAGTCGTGACGCTTGTCGTGCTGCCGAAAGAATATGAGGAGCCCTCCAGCAGCTTTGAGAAGACACAGATGCAGATTCTGGAGTATTTTTCGAAACATATGGATGAAAACATGTTGTATTTGGGGAGATTTCATATCATCAGACCGGAAATGGTCCGCCTGGATGTGAGTACTTCCATCGAATTATTGGGAGAAAAAGAGCTGTTTTTGGTGAGAAAAAGAGTATTGGAGGAACTAGAGCGTTTTCTGCATCCCCTGGAGGGGAATTTTTACGGGGAAGGCTGGGATATTGGAGTACTTCCGAATACCAATCAGATCACCCATGCGTTGAAGAGAGTGGAAGGCGTAAGACATGTCGGACAGATGAAACTCCGAAAATTTGTGCAAGGGCGTTTTGAAGAAATGGAAGTTCACGAGGAGAGTGCGCTCCCATATTATCTTTTGCCAAAAAGCGGCATCCATGATATACGGATGATATGATGTGTAGCCCGATTGAAAATAACTACAGGAAAGAGGGATTCCGGATATGTTCTATGATTTGGAACTGGACAGCAGATCTTATCGTGAAATTGAAGAAGATGCGGTATTTCATATACCGAGAGAGTATCCGGAATGGACGAATTATAATCTGGCAGATCCCGGTATGACTCTCGTACAACTGTTGTCCTGGCTGACCGAGGTGCAGCAGTATCATTTGAGTCAGCCAAGCGAAGGGAAACGTCGCAAGTATCTGAAACTGCTTGGCGTAGAAGTTCGGCACGCCCTTCCATCCCTTGGCGCTGTGAGTTTGGAAACAGGATGGGAACAGGCGGGCAGGCAATTTTCTCTTTTGCAGGGCACACGTTTTCTGGCGGAAGATATGGTGTTTGAGACGACAAAGAAAGAGTGGATACATTCTGCCAGGCTGATTGGCGCTTACATGACAGAAGGAGAGTCTCTGCGCAGTTATCATAATATTGGCAATGATTTTGACAAGCAGATGAGATTATATCCGTTTGGAGAAGAACCGGAAATCGGGAATCAGTGCTACTTCATACTGGATCAGGCGCTTGTCGGTACACAGACAATGGAGATCTATTTTGACATCTGTACGGAGTACGGTACGGTTAGAAATCCGGCGGACGAGTCGTTTATCCCGCTTGCCGCGCTGAAATGGGAATACTATTGCACGGAAGGCTGGGAGGAGCTGGAAGTGGTGTCCGACCAGACATATGCGTTCTTGCAGAGTGGAAAGCTGCGTTTTCGCATGGCAAAGGAAATGGTGGAGGAGGAGCAGCTCCATGCATATCAGATGCGAGTGACGCTTCTGGAAAATGATTTTGATGTGGCGCCGTTTATCCGAAACATCTATCTGAACGAAGTGGACGTCGTTCAACAACGTTCCCTTTGTGATTACGAAGAATATAAAGTGGATTTTTCGGCCTGCGAAGAGGAATTCTCTCTCTGCAGCAGTCTATATCTTTCGGAAGTCGGATGGGCGGAAGCCTTTCTGGAAGACGAAGACGGCTGGCGACTTCTGGAGGAGATCAGACGGGAAATTACAGAGGATGGAAGTATCAAAATCTGGTTTCCGAAACCTGCATGGGCGAAAGGGGTTTTACGCTGTATGCTGGCGGTCTGCGAAAGGGAAATGCAAGAAGAGCGCGTGGTCGGATATGGAGATGCTTTTGCAAACCAGGAGTTCGAACTGCATATTCCGCATATTCTGTATGATTCATTTGAAATTCTAGTGTATGACAGAGAGTGCGGGCGCTATCTTAATTATTATAAGGTGGAGGATTTTGATGTCTGTTCCGCAGAAAATCCGGGTTATATATTAGACGTGGAAAATGAAAGAATGATGTTTGGAGACTGTGAAAGAGGGTTGGCTCCGAATGGAGAAATCAGGATTGTGCGTATGAAAACGAGTCTCGGGAATGCCGGGAATATCAAAGCGGATAAGATTCGGCAATGCGAGCCATATCCCGGGCTTCTGGTGAGACAGTATCAGGAGACGGCGGGAGGAAGGAACGAGGAGAGTGTTTTCGAATGTTTTGAGAGGTTTCACAGGAGTTGGAGGGAAGTGCACCGTGGCGTGACGTACTCGGACTACGAAGAACTTGTGAAAAAGACGCCCGGACTTTTGATTGTGGACAGTCGTGTGATTCCTCCCACGGAGTGGGAAAGTATGGGCAATCCGCCGCCTCAGAATCAAATTTCGATTGTTGTACAGCCTTTAAGTTTTCCGGGGCAACATGCGTCGCTCAGTGAAAAATATCGGCAGAACATAGAACGTATTCTCGAAAAGCGAAAAATGATTGGAACGAGAATACAGCTTCTGGACCCGGCTTACATTGCTGTTTCCTTGTATGCGGAAATCATGATAGAATCGCAGGTCTCGGATGCAAAAGGCCAGGTGGAGGAGGCTGTCGGGGAATATCTGAATGAGAAAACATGGCAGATTGGAAAGCCGGTACTTTGCAGTACCTTGTATGGACTTCTGGATACGCTGCCTTTCGTGCGGCAGGTGAAAGGATTGTCTTTGAGTGCGAGAGGAAACGGAGGCAGACATCTGGTGAACGGGGACGTAGGACTTCCGCCAAATGGCATTGCTTTTTTGGAGGACTTGGATCTTCGCATTTATACGGCGGATTAGAGGTGAAAGAGCGTGGGATCGTCAAAATATTTCGTGTTTAATAAAAAAAGAGATTATCTTCAGGGATATCGGGAGAATGTTCGTATCACAGAATCGGGGATTGTGTTGGACACCGATGATCCCGGAAAATGCGGAATTTTCATCAGTCGTCTTCTGGACGGTGGAAGGGAAGGAAATCAATGGCATCGCGCGGTGATTCAAAGCATAGATTACGGGGATGATTCGATCCGGTTTTCCTTTTATTGCAGCGATTCCAGGAAGATTTTATATCAGGACCAGCTCATGGAGTGGAGCGATCTGATCGGCAGCGCCAAGTGGTCGGCGAAAGAAAAACATGAGGCGATGCGCCCTTTTTTGGTCCACCAGATATTGAACCCCCGGGATGTATTGCTGTATCAGGCGAAAGGACGTTTTCTGTGGATAGAAATTCAGTTGTTCTGTCAGGCAAACGTATTTCCACAGATTCAGGGAATGAAAATTTATGCGGAAAACAGAAGTTTTCTGCAGTATTTGCCGGAAATTTATCAAGTGGAACCGGAAAGCGATTTTCTGAGACGATATCTGAGTCTCTTTGAGTCTGTGTATCAGGATCTGGATCGAAAGATTAGGAACGCCGCCAGGCAGATGGAGCCAGAGACTGCAGAGCGGGAGTTTCTGCATTGGATGGCTAGGTGGGTGGGAATCTCGGTGATTTCTCTCTGGCCGGATGAGAAACTCAGGATTTTATTGAACGGTATTGTAAAGAAAAATTTCATTCGCGGTACGAAGGAATATATGAAATATATCATTGAAACATTTACCGGTGAAACGCCTTTTTTCGTGGAGTATGCGGAGGTGGAACACTACAGGGAAATGCCCGATATCTATCGGCGACTTCGGACATATTATGCGCATGACCCGTATATCGTAAACGTGTTGATACGGGAACAAGCGGTTCCTACACTGCAGGAACAGAGAACGCTGAAAAAGATCATAGACGATATGAAACCGGCGCATATCGAAGTGCACTTGGTGATTCTGAGGCCTTACATCTATCTGAATCAAAATGTTTATGTGGGAATTAACAGTGCGCTTGGCACCTATCAGAAGGCGAATCTGAATAGTATGACCGCGATCCCGTCGGTGGTTGGGATGTACAGAGAAAAGGCGGAAGCGAGAGAATGAGGAGGCGAGAGGCTATGAAGAATCTGAAAAGTTTTCCATTTGAAAGAAATCGTTATTTCTATGGAAAACTGTTATCTGTGGAAGATTTTGAGACAGAACAAAAGTATTTTAATGATAAACGCAGAACCATCAATCGTTTCCTTTTTGGTTCCGGCGTCGTGTGCGGGCTTCATGTGGTGGAAGTGGATGATGAGAGTATTTCTCTGGAAAGAGGATTGGCCCTGGATTTTGCAGGCAGAGAGATTATGGTGGATGAGCCGGTCGTGAAAAAGATCTCAGATCTGGAAGGATATGCTGGGCAACAGCCTCTGGGACAGGACAAAGGCTATTACTATCTTTGCCTGGACTATCAGGAGAAGGCGGTTGAGCTGATGCACAATGTGGCCGGCGGAGAAAAAAACGGCGGAGAGTTCAATAAGTATCGGGAAGGCTATCGGTTGTCCGTGACACAGACAGAACCGGAGAGAGAAGTGATTTCTCCGATCTGTCTTTATGAGAGCAAAACGGAAATCTACTGCGGAAACGGCGTCAAAATTACGCATAGTCTTCCCAAATATCTGGAAATGGGAACGGAGACGATTCTTAGAATCGAGATTGAAAATGTAGGGCAGAAGCAAAATATTTCATTCGTATATGAATTGTCGCTTTCCTTTCTGACACATCGGGATGAAACAACGGTAACGGTGCGATTCGACGAGAGAGAACATGCGAAGGCAGAAAAATATGAGATACAGGTTCCTCTGAAAGCCGCGTTTATCCATGATGTGGAGGCGGAAGCTACTCTGAAACCGGAGAGCTTTGCGCTGCGAATGGGAGAACGGGAATATCGTATGGAAGAACAGCGCGGTATCAGCGCTCATGTCGGAAGTCAGGACGAGAGTCAGGCGATTCTGGATGCCTATTATAAAGGAGCCATGGATGATGTGGTCGATCACACGTATCAGCAGAGTATCTATCTGGCTCGGATTTATGTGGTGAAAACGGCGGATTTGTGTCTAATTGAGCGGATTGAACGGTTGCCCTTCGGACAGTATATTTTGCACACAGAGATATCGACGGCACTTGTACATAAACTGGAAGAAGATGTGAAACGTCTGAAAAGAGAACGATTTTTGACGCCGGCGCAAAGAAACGCGGGCGAAAAGCATTTGGCGCCGGTGCAGGAAAACGCATGTGGGGAGGTGTTGTTTGATCTGGAGGCGGTGAGACCGGGGGAAGTGCTGTATTCGGACCGAATCTTTCATGGACTGGGACTTGGCCCGGTTACCATCGTGATGGGGTATGAGGTGGAGAACGGATTTCCAGAAGAGAGAGAGACGGTTTTTGGAGACGCTTCGATATTCCCGGATGTCAGGGACGGTTTTCAGGCTTCTCTGGCCGCAAGACTCGAAGTGATGGAAGGAGCCTTTGTGATCGGAATGCGAGTTCAGAAAAATGAAGGCGCGGGCAAAGTCCGGGTGCGCTGGACGGCCTTTCGGCACCGCGGGCAAAGCGCAGAAACGAAGAAAAAGCGTCTGTTTATTCAGCCGGACATTCCGAATCTGTATGTGGGAGAAAGCGTGATCTTCACGACGATTTCGGAAGGATTTCAGGATGAACGGATGCAGTGGAGCGTCAAAGACCTGGATGGAGGAACCATCGACAAGAATGGAAAGTATACGGCGCCGGAGATCCCGGGAGTATTTCAGATCAGTGCGGTCAGCACAGCGTATCCGGAAATCGGAGTCTCCACATTTGTAGTCGTGCGGGATAAGGAAAAAGATTGGTAGAGGTGATACCATGCTCATTCAATATCTGAATAAACGCTATGAAGTGATTCAGAAAATGAAAACCACGGACGTATTGGATCTGTATCTGGCAAAAGATCTCAGCGATGATGCGCAGAATCTCTGTACGGTCGTCTGCGTCAGTGACCGGGAAGTGGCGAGGAAATTGATCCTGGTAACGACCAAGAAGAATACAAGTATGGCGTTCAAGGATTTACAGGAGAGTTTCAATATAGAAGGAAAGTATTATGTTGTGTTCCGGTATGCGAAGGGGGAGACTTTGCAGCAGGCACTGCGTGATCATACATACAGTCTGAAAGAACGTCTGCTTTTGATGAAAAATATATTCGGGCAGCTTCTTCTATTGAATCTGCCGGAATGCTTTGTCTATGAAGTTTTGCGCAAAGATAATATCGTGGTGGATGAGACATTGGAGATTGGTTTTCATTATTTTTTTACCGAGATTGATTATTACTGGCAGGTGGAAGAGAAGAACTGTCTGCATCGAATCCATGAACTGGTGCAGGAGTTGTTTCAGAAAGAACTGAGCGAAAAAAGCGTTCGAGAATTGACAGAGTTTTCCAAAAATCTGGCGCAGGGACGTTTTATGGATATTTGGGGATGTTATGAAGCATACAACGGTTTGTTTGAACATTTGACGTTGGAGAAAGCGGATCAGAAGATTCGGCCGGGGCGCATCTGGTGGAGAGCCTGGGATGCTTTCCTGAAAAAAATTCCTGCATTGAAGGCGGTATTAGCGGTTCTTTTGATTCTGGCGTCCGGTATCTATCTTTTACTGCATCTGCCAAATCC
This sequence comes from Hespellia sp., assembly GCA_022790755.1. Taxonomy (GTDB): domain Bacteria; phylum Bacillota; class Clostridia; order Lachnospirales; family Lachnospiraceae; genus Mediterraneibacter_A. The sequence goes on from JAAVXR010000098.1 coordinate 46,537, forward strand.
TGTTTTGTCGGAAGACGGAATTACGTTTGAGCAGATCGGAACCTTGGAGATTCAGGAGCAGGAGGAATAAGGAAAACATGCAGAGTGGACTGATTATGCGTACGGCAAAAAAATTGAAACAGATTCTTCTGATGCCGTTCCAGGCGCTGCGCCGTAAGCTAAAACGAATATTGAGTCCGGAATCCTTCGCATCGCAGGTCGTACAGGATGTCAAAAAAGGGGTTCAGAAAAAAGAGGACAAAGAGGAACAATCTCTGGAAAATTATTTCTCTCTGGGGCGCTATTACATTCTGAAAAAAATCGTGTATCTGGCTCTGCTGTTATTGATTCTCTTTCCGGTTTTGTATGGCAAGCTGATACATCCGATTCTGATATCTCGCTTTTTTACGAAAACGATGGTGGTAAATTCCAAAGAAATGATCGGATATTCCGGGAAAGTGCGATTATTGTCCACAAGCGGAGATTTGCTGTTTGAAGGTAAAATGGAGGAAGGAAGAATCAACGGGCGCGGACAACTCTATGACTACTCGGGGATGCTGCTTTATGACGGGAATTTCGAGATGGAGCTGTATTCCGGGGAAGGAGAACTCTATTATGCGGGAACGGACGTCCTTTGCTATAAAGGCTCCTTCGCTTTAAATCAATATGAAGGGCAAGGAATTCTCTATGCGGAGGATGGAAGTAAAATCTACAAAGGAGAATTTCAGAACGGACTTTATGCGGGGGACGGAATTCTGTATTTTGCAAACGGAGAGCCACAGTATGAGGGGACCTTCGCAAACGGGGAGATGCAGGGAACCGGCACGCTTTATGATGAAGAGGGAAATATTGTCGCGCAGGGAGAATTTGAGAATGGGGAACCACTGCTGAAAAACGTGGAGTTGGCAGATGAAGACGGAAATGTGATATATGAGGGAACGGTGAATCCGGAGGGAGAATATGAGGGAGAGGGAAGCCTCTATGAGGAAGGCGTTCTGGTGTATGAAGGCGGCTTTGCGGATGGTGAGAAGAGTGGTCCCGGGAAAGCATACGATGAAAATGGGGAGTTGATTTACGAGGGGGACTTTGCGGAAGATCAGTACAACGGACATGGAGAACTTTATGAGGAAGGCGGCCTGGTCTACAGCGGAGATTTCGCGGACGGCGAGAGGAGTGGGTCTGGGAAAGCTTACAATGAAGACGGGGAATTGCTGTATGACGGAGATTTTGAAAAAGACTGTTACAGCGGAAAAGGAAAGCTCTATGAGAATGAAGCGCTGATTTATGAAGGGGCTTTTGCGGAAGGAAAAAAAGAAGGTGCCGGCAAGCTATACGATGAGAATGAAGAGTTGCTGTATGACGGAAGTTTCAAGGCGGATGATTATGAGGGCCTGGGAAGATTGTATGATACGGTCTCCGGCCGAGTACTATACGACGGCGCCTTTGTGAATGGACGATATCAGGGAACCGGTATCTTGACAGAATTGGAGACGGGAAATCTGCTCTACAGCGGGGAATTCTATCAGGGTGAATACAGCGGTAGAGGCAAACTCTATGACGCAGAGGCGAAAATGCAGATCTACGACGGGGAATTTCTAAACGGAGTTTACCAGGGCCAGGGGACGCTCTGGGATAGCAGCGGAAATCTGCTCTACGTCGGAAATTTTATCGCCGGAAATTATTACGGGTCGGGAATTCTGTACGACGCGGCTACAGGAAAAGTGCTGCATTCCGGAGAGTTTCGAAATGGGATTCTGGTCACGGATGTGGATGATGTGGATGTACAGTATGGAATCATAGTCTGCGTAGTGGAAGATCAGAAAGGCAAACCGATTGCAAATGTGGAAGTGGATCTGAGTGATGGACAGGGTGGCACGACGGATGAGAATGGGAGACTGGTGTTCGCGAATCATGCGCTGGGCAATTATCGGGTTACGTTCTCGATACCTCCCGATTATGCTTGCAGCAATGCTTCCTCAAATGTTTCCCTGACGAGACAGAGCAGTACGGCGACGGTGAAGAAGGTGTTTGTGAAAATTGGGGAGGAAGAAGAGGAATAAGGAAGCAAAGATGAATGTGTGGTTGCGAAACTTTACGTTGTGAGGATATTCTGACAACATATTCTGTTCAAAGCCAGCTGCGACGGGCATTTCATCAAGCCCAATAGGACAGAAGGCAGTCGAGGAGTAGCCCTCCCGCATTCTATGGTCTTGATTCCATGGCGCAGAATGGCTTTTCACAGAATATGTTGCCAGAATATCCCCTGGAGGTTGTTGGTTTTGCATTCGACATGGGTAGGATGATGCTGGGGCAAGAGGAGCTTCCTCAGAGTGCATCTGGCGAATTGCACAAAATATATTCGGAATTGCGACTGCGGAAAATCTTAGTGCTTCTTAAATGTTCTGTCAGTTTTCAGCAATTCGGCGGCATGGATGCCGACGAAAGCCCGATCTGCGCCATGGACGGCGCATTGAGGGCGGTTGCGTCCGATCTTAATAGTTTTCAATAGAACATTTTAGAAGCACTTAGATTTGTAGCTTGGAGCAATGAGGAATATGTTTTGTGCAATTTGCTACCACCAATTAAGTAGATATTAACCAGACACAGGGAAGGAGAAACTATGGCGGATTATACCGGGATTGCGGATACCGGGAATCGAATACTGGATCTATTAAGGGAGACTCTTGTCCCGGAACTCTTGAACAGCGCGGATCAGATCGGACTTTGTTCACCGGAGGATCATGGAGATTATGCAGTCGGCGTGTGGCTGTATGATGTGAAGGAGGATACGGATATTCAGATGCACGATATGGTCTCATTGAATCGTCAGTCACAGCGTTATCCGTCCGTCTATCTGGTTTTGCGCTATATGATTACCTTGTATTTGCAAAGTGATCTGAAGTATCGGGCTGTTCAGGAACATCAGATGATCGGGAAGATCATTCAGACGTTGCGGGATCATGCGGTATTGGGTGATTTGCAACAAAGTTTTGCGGGAGGCCCGTCTGAGATGGATGTTCGTATTCAGATGCAGGAGCTTTCCGTCGAAGAGAAAATGAGAATCTGGACTTTTCCGAATATGCCTTATAAGACTTCTTTGTTTTATTCGGCTGGGCCGGTAGAAGTGCAGTCCTCCAGGAAGAAGACGGTCAGCAGGGTGCGGGAGATTCAGTATCAGTTTACAGATTAGAGTTTGGGTGTCAAAAGTAACTTTTTTAATTGCTATAGGCAAATTGCACAAAACGTATTCCTCATTGTTCCAGGCTACGGATCTAAGTGCTTCTAACATGTTCTGATGTAAAAATATTAAAAGGGAGACGCAACCGCCCTCAATGCGCCATCCGTGGCGCAGATCGGGCTTTCGCCGGCATCCGTGCCGTCGAATTGCTGGAAATTGGCAGAACATGAAGAAGCACTAAGATCCTGCGCAGTCACAATTCCGAACACATTTTGTGCAATTTGCCGGGTACACTCTGAGAAAAAAACTTTTGACATCCGAATCCTAAAATAGATACAAAGGCAATTGCGGAATTCTAAGTTTATGAATTAAATGGAGGAGAGAGAATCTTGATTTTGCAGGAAATGAAAATTCAATTGTCCAAAGTAATTCTTCTGAAAGATGCTTTTTCTGAGAAACCTGTGGTGAATGCGGTACGAATAGAAACCCCTCAGGGAAGAGAAGCCTTGCTCAGGCGGGATGGTTATTGTCTATTTTTGAATGCGGGGCAGGAGGCGTTTGATATCCGGATTCTTTCTCCGATTTACAAAGAGAGGTCCGTTTGTCTGCAGCCGGACGGCGGGGAAGCGGTGGAGGAGGTTCTTTTGTACCCGTCCCGTGCATATCCGGTGCGGGCGAACGAGACGATTGTCTGCGGCGTTTTGCCTTGGCAGACAACATTATGGGTATATTTGGAGGACTCCGCCAGAGAATGCAGACTTTTGCAGGATTACGAGGAAGGCAATACACGGATTTCTGTTTTTATGCAAGGCAGTGTGAACCGTGAAAAAAGAACATGGTATATATGGGATAAGGAGAAGGAAGAGGGGGAATTTTTTCAGATGAGGAGATGTTCGGATGCATCCGAGACCTATGTGCTTACTTCTCCTTTGAAGACGCAGTATCGAAAAAAGAATGCACTGCTTTTTCCTGCCTGGGAATGTCCGGCGGATGAGAATCGTGAAATTTATCTGGTGTTTGATTATTTGAAGGAAAAAGAATACGTTTTGCATTATTTCTATATGGAAGAAGAAAAAGAAGTCTGTGTTCAGGTGGAGATATCCGGATGCAGACAGAATGAGTACCAGTTCTGAGAGGAGAGGTTCGAATGGGATTGTGTGTAACAGGCGGGGCAATGATGACTTGTTCCTTTGGAATGGCACCTTCGTCTTTCAATGTACTTCCGGCAGCGGGTGTGATGTCCGCAATGCCGCTGGCGACGATTATGGACAATGTGCCGATGGTAAATATTATGCCTTTTGGGATGTGTTCGAGTATGGCAAATCCCACGGTGGCATCGGCGACGGCGGCTGCGATGGGAGTTCTGACGCCAATGCCCTGCGTGCCGGTTCCGGCAGGCCCATGGGTTCCGGGAGTGCCGCAGGTGTTGGTTGGAGGAAAACCGGCTTTGAATAATCAGTGCAAACTGACGTGTGCGTATGGCGGTATGATACAGTTTACGAATCCAGGGTGTATGACGATTCAACTATAGCGGTGCGATACACCGATATCTGTTTGTGCTGCGAAGCGCGCATAGATACCTGCTTGTGTTGTGAAACATGTACAGTAGAATGGAGGAAAATATGAAACAGAAGCGTTTGTTCGGCGTGGGAATTTTGCTGATCATCGCGGTTGCCGCGATTCTTCTGGTTAGCTACAGTCAGAGAGAACTGAACTTACATTATATCGAACAGATTCATTGTAAAGAGGGATATCTGTATTTTGTGGACCGCGGGGAAGATGATTTTATTCGGGTGGTTCGTTCTGATATGGAAGGAAGAAACGGGGATATTATCGCATGCTTTCGGTATGAGCGCGGAAAGTATCGTTCCGTCCATCAGTTGTTTTTTGATGATGCGGGTGGAGTCTATGCATTGGTTGAGGAGACGCAGGCAACCGCATTCCCGCAAGTATCTGGCGCTATCATGCGCTGCAATTTTGAAAAGGGACGGTTCGAAAACACATCCTACGATTTCACAGAGTGTCTACAGAAGAATCCCGATATTCAAATACAGGGAATCCGGGAAGAAGCAGTGTACTATTTTGAGACAGTGCCAGATGCGGAAGGAAAGAAGAGCGAAGTAAAGCTTTGCAGCATGGATGTGGATGGGAATAGCAGCCAGCTGGATTCGTTCTCGCTGGGGTACTCCGGGTTGAAAACGCAGTTTTTTCTGAGCAGAAATCTACAGATCCTGTGGATGGAATATGACGGGGAGATCTTTCTGAAAGAAATGGGTGGCGATGAATGCACGCAAATCGAGGGAATCTCGGGAAGAAAGGAGACGTTTAGAAGCCTTTCCGACGATGACGAAAGCACGGCGTATGTCGTAGATTATGAATCAGAATGTATCCGAAAAATAGATTTGGAGAAACGGGAGACGACAGTTGTCTGCACGACGGATGAGATTCAAAAACAAAAGTCGGAGTTTGCTTTTCAGAATCTGACTGGTTTGGATTGTTCGCAAACCGGCTTTTGTGCGGGGATGAGAAGTCAGGATGAGAACGGGATGGATGAGATCTGTTCTTATCAGGATGGGAAATACCGGGAAGTGAAGGTGGTGTCTCTGACTCCTCGCTCCGTGATCCGTAGCTTGTTTCCGGTGTATCTGGGAATCGTTCTGGTAGCGGTATTGCTGTATGTCTATTGGTTTGTTTACCGCAGATATCGGTTGCAGACGATAATGGTGCGATTGATTTTGGTGTTTGTTCTGGGTCTGTTTGCGGCGGATTGGGCTCTGGAACGTTGGATTGAACAGGCTATTCGAGAACATTTGGAAAGGAATCAGATGGCAGCTCTGACCATACTGGGGGACCAGTTGGAGGAGCATATTCTTGGAAATATCGAAAAGGAATCGGAGATACTGAATGATCGAGTAAATCGCGAGAAGACGGAAAACACAGAGTCCGGGGAACTATTGACATATGTTTACAGTATCTTGAAAGTGGAGGAACAGCGATTGGTGGTGGAGGAATCCATGACGGAATATCGGGGAGTTCCAGCAGAATGGTGCTGTTCGGCCGGGAGCCTGGAGACGGTCTATGCTTCCTGGGCAGACGGGGAATGTAAGGTGCAGATGGTTGAGGATGAAGCAGGAAAATGGAATCAGCGTTTTATCCCGCTTATTCTGGACGACAAAACGGTATACGGTGTACTGTCGGTAGCCGTCACCGGAGAACTTCTGGATTACCAGATTTGGGATTATCAGCAGCATTTGAAAATGGTCTCGATTGCGATGCTCTCCGTTTTGTCTATTATTTTGATCGTGATTTTACTTCTCTTCCTGAAACCATTAAAGATATTGAAACAAAGCGCCAATCGACTGGCGGCGGGTGAATTGGGAGTGACGGTGCCGGTACATGGCCATGACGAGATCGCAAATATTTCGGCGACATTTAATCAGATGTCAGAGGGAATCGCGCAGTATGTGCAGGATATTCAAGAGATGTCGGATGGATACTATAAATTTATTCCGGCTAAAATCCTGGAGTTGTTGGGAAAGTCGTCTATCCAGGAAGTGGAGCTGGGCGATGAAATGACGGAACAGATGACGATTCTGTCTATGCATGCGGTGAACGCTCTGAAACAGAAGCAGAGATGGAAGGCGCAGGAAATATATGAAAACATCAATCGGATGCTTTCGGTTCCGGTCGCGGCGATCGCGGAACATCACGGGGTCGTGGAACATTTTGAAGACAGTGGATTATCTGCATTTTTTACCGGAAACAGCAAGGGAGCGCTGGATGCGGCGATCGAGATTCACCGGTCGTTAGATAAACTGGCTTACGGGAACGGGAGGTCGATCGCGATCAGTTACGGTCAGGTGACGATCGGTGTGATTGGGCACAAGAACAGAATGGAGGCCGCGACCATTTCCGTTCATTCGGATTTGGCGAAGGCGTTGCGGCAAAAAGGCGATGTGTATGGGGCGAGAATCTTGATCACACATTTGGTGTATCAGCAAATTGCGGATTTTGAAAAACAGTATCATGCCAGATACCTGGGAAATATTTATGTGAGCGCCAGCGATACGATGGAGCGAATTTATGACGTGTATGACGGAGACAGTGAAGAGGAGTTCTACTATAAAGAACTGACAAAATCGTTGTTCGAACAGGGAGTGGAACTGTTCATTGCCAGAAAATTTTACGAGGCGAGACTCGTTTTCGTGGAAGTCCTAAAGCAATATCGAAAAGATAAGGCTTCCAAAGAATATCTGTATCGCTGCGACAGGTTCTATAAGTCGGAGGACAAGAATGAGATGGATACGATTGTGGAACGGTTTTGAAAAAAGGGAGGTGAAGGCGAATGGGAGAGTTGGATACATTAGATACAAAGGAACGGGAGAAGTTGAAGGAGAAGAGTCAGGATGTGGACGCGGTCATCGAAGAACAACTCCAAGGAGGAACGACGCAGGAGGAGGCTGTCGCGCCGATACAGGCAGAAGAGACCGGGACATTGCAAGAATCTGCTGCGCTGGTAGATGAGAATGCAAAAATACAGGAGGAGACGCCGCCGGATAAAGTACATGAGCCGTCGGATAAAGTACATGAGCCGCCGGCCAAAGTACATGAGTCGCTGTCAGAAACATTGGATGAAGTGAAGAAAGAGACACTGAAGCTTGTAAAGACAACCGGTGATTTAAAATCAACTCAGACAGGAAATGAGCCGGAGAATGCGGAGGATAAATATTTTGACGAACTTCCGGTAGACTGGAAGGAGGCGTCCGATGACGCTTCGGTGATCTCGGATATTCAGGAATTGAAAGCCAAAATCGGAGCGCTGAGAGAGGGAAATCTATATCAGGCGGTAATCGTATCCAGGAGATTGAAAAATGGGAAAGAGAATCCCATGGCGTCCGGGGCGATCTCCCGCGCAGTGCATTCGTCGGCATGGAACACGGTGGGAGATCTGAATGCTGCGACAACCGGATTTACAGGACTTTTGAGTACATTTGAGAAAGATTCGACCGCGCAGACCTTTTTCCAGGGGATTTCCCTGGTGACTAATTTTATTACAATTATATCTTCCGCGCGGGCAATGTATCTGAAATGGGAAAAGATGAAATTCAGAAACAAGGCGACCTGGACAGAAAACTTTTTCCTGGGAGTGGGGATGATTGGAGATCTCGCTTTGATGTTTGCGAAAGCGGTGGCAATGGCGAAGACGATTGCTTCCTGGGCAGGAAAGGATCTCCCGATATTGAAAAAGATATCCAATTGGATGTTTCTGGCGACAGGTACCAGCCAGGCGATCGCTCTCATGAATACTTCCAGGGCGTTGACGAAAACCTGCCAGGGAATTCGCGCGTTGGGAAAGAAAAAAGATGAACTCTGGACTCCGGTAAAAGGAGTGATCTGCGAGGTTCTGGGAGAACCTTCCGGTGCTTCGACAAAAGAGGAAGAAGCGAAAGGGGAAGCGGCTCCTTCCCTTGGAGCAGATTCTTGGAATGAAGATATGCGCATAGAGAAAGCAGAAGCGGCGCTGGAGGCGCTTCATGAAAAGAAGGATGAAGGCTCGGAGCGAAAAAAAGATCTTCTGGTGCAATATCTGGGTCTTTCCAAAAGAATTTCTAAACAAAAGCACGACGGAGTAGAATTGGCTTCCACGGCGGTGAATCTGGTGGTAGGTATTTTTTCCAGTATTGTCACAGGTGGAAGATTTGTGACATCCTACGGAACGGCTGCGGCGAAAGCGGATAAAAAAGGAGATTGGAGTACTGCGAATAAAATCATGGGATATACGGGAACCGCGGCAGGTTTGACGGCGAACAGTGCGGCGATTCTCACTTCGAGTGTCAAAATCGGCAGCCGTGTTACGAACAGAGCGGATGCGAGAAGCACGTCTGTGAAAGGGCGTCTATTGGAAAAATTGGAGACTCTTGAGCGCGACGAGTATGGTTTAAAATATCTGGAAGACTCATTGTCGACTTTCTATGCGGAAGGGAAGGAGGATACAGAGCATCCTCAGGAAAAAGATATGGTAAAAAAGGATGCACAGAAAGTGGAGGGTTTATATCAGAGTACACAGGGAATGTTCACCGCAATGGGAGTGCCGCTTGATAAACTCGTGAGAGGAAAGGATCAGGAGGCTTTTGAGAAGATATTGGTTTCCGGTTTGGTATAGGAAGCGGAGAGAATGATGAGTTGGGAAATAGAACAATATTTTGAAACATTGACGGTATTGGTAAAAAAAGAGATAGATCTGTATACAAAATATGCGGTCCGCCTCCGGGAGGATGGAGGAATCCGGCATATTTATGATACGAAAATATTCAAAGAAGAACTGCAGAATATTCTGGAAGACGAATTTTCCTCCATGGATAGAGTAGCGTATGGTGCGGACAGAAAGCGGCTTCGAAAAGAGTGGGAATTGTTTCATGAGAAAGCGTATCAGAAGATGCAAAGAGGGACGATACTGCCATTCGAGTATATGCTGAGAAAACTTCATCTGACGGAATTTGAACGATATTGCGTCTGTCTTGCGATGGCGCCGGAACTGAACCGGGAGTTTGAGAGACTGTACTGCTATCTTCAGGATGACTATCATTTCAAATATCCTGCGCTGGATCTCTGTATGAAAATGTTTACGTTGGATTCTCTGTCGCAAAAAATGTTAATTCATCAGACGGTAAACAGAAAAGAAGTGCTACAATCTGTGTTTCAGATGAAATCAGGTGCGATGGAAAGCGAATTATCCTGGAAACTGAAGCTTCGGGATGATCTGATTGCGTTTGTGTTCTATTATGAATCGGATTTAAGGAATCGAAAGTCGGAATATTATTTGCAAATTCCTCAGGTGGATGAGGGGGTGGCGGTAGAAATCAATCCACAGATTCGACGGAGGCTGGAACAGTATCTGAAATCCGATACGGCGGATAGGATGCAGATCTTTATTTTAAAAGGAACGAATGGGAGCGGAAGGAAACGCCAGGTACGTCTCGCGGCAGAAAAACAGAGGAAGACCGCGCTTTTCTTTGATTTGCGGGAAGTACAAAAAAAGTCGGTGGAACAGAGGCTGGAGATGATACAGGATGCGGTGGTGAGAGCGGTTCTGGATCAGGCGCTACTCTGCTTTGATCACTGGGAAGCGCTGCATACGAGTGACGCATGGGATACCGGAATGATACAGGAACTCTTTCGATGTGCGAGCGTATGGTTTTCCACGGTATTTCTGATCACGGAAGAAACGTATCTGCCGGAGAGAGGAATTTTGGAAAGATACCGGGTGGAATTGTTTGAAATGAAACAGCCGACGGTCCGCCAGAGAAAAGAACTGTGGAAGTGTTTCTTTGGCGGCGATACTGCAAAATATGAAGGGATCTGTGAAAGTCTGTCGGCGCAGTTTGACTTTGCACCGGGAACGATAGAGGAGATTGTGGAGACTGCGAAAAGAGATGCGAAGACGGATGAAGCGGGAATGATAGATATCGCACAGATCTATGAGGCGTGTCAGCAAAAGATTTCACACCGTCTGGGGGACCGCGCGGATCGAGTGAACGCGGCCTATACTTGGGAAGAGCTGGTTCTGGAGGAAGAACAAAAGGGGCTTCTCAGGCAGGCGTGCAATCAAATGATTTACCGTTATCAGGTATATGACGCCTGGGGATTTCAGCGGAAGATGCCATATGGTCGGGGAGTGTCCATGCTGTTCTTTGGTCCGCCGGGGACAGGGAAGACCATGGCGGCACAGGTTCTTGCAAATGAGCTGCATCTGGAACTCTATAAGGTGGACCTTTCCGGGGTATTGTCCAAGTATATCGGAGAGACACAGAAGAATCTGAAAGAAATTTTTGACGAAGTGCAAAAGAGCAGGAGTATTCTATTTTTTGACGAGGCGGACGTACTGTTCTCCAAAAGAGTAAATGTGACGGACGCCCGGGATATCAGCGCGAATGCGCAGACGGCGTATCTTCTGCAAAAAATGGAAGAATATGACGGCATTACCATTCTGGCGACGAATCTGATGCAGAATTTTGACGATGCATACAAAAGGCGGATAAAATATATGATTTCCTTTCCGCTTCCGGGGAAAGAGCAGCGGGAAATGCTCTGGAAAAAAGTATTTCCGAAGGAAATGCCGCTCAAAGAGGATCTGGATCTGGAATATCTGGCGTCCAACTTTGAGTTGTCAGGCGCGTCCATCAAGAATATTGCACTGAATGCGGCGTTTCTGGCGGCGGCGCAGAAAGAAGTATTGGGGATGGAACAGATCGTGGTTGCTTTGCAGCAAGAGTATCAGAAGGCTGGAAAAACCCTTGGAAGGGAAGAGTTAAAAGAGTATTATAGTTATGATTAGGGTTTGGGGCGAAAAGTGGTTTTTAGAGGGGTGTGGGCAAATTGCACAAAACGTATTCTTCATTGTTCCGAGCTGCGGATCTAAGTGCTTCTAGCATGTTCTGATGGAAATATTGCAGAAGGGACGCAACCGCCCTCAATGTGCCGTCCATGGCGCAGATCGGGCTTTCGTCGGCAACCTTGCCGCCGAATTGCTGGGAATTGGCAGAACATGAAGAAGCACTAAGATCCTGCGCAGTCACAATTCCGAACACATTTTGTGCAATTTGCCAGATGTACTCTGAGA
>JAAVXR010000099.1 GCA_022790755.1 Hespellia sp.
ATGGGACAGATAAGGTTATCTCTCTTCGTAACAGAATTGATGGAGTAAAAAGAGACAAAGCCCTTACAAAAGAAGACAGAGAGTCACGGATTGCAAAGGCAACGAACGAACTGGAGAAAGCGCAGGCGGTTGAGGCAACGAATAAAGCGGAGATTTCAAGACTGATTGCTGAGGCGGAAAGCTATATCAAGGAGCACTTTGACCGGGAGTATTATCAGCCGGTACAGGCAAGCTGCGAACTGGAAAAGGTTGCCGCTAAAGAAAAATATCAGAAGAGGCTTGCCCAACTGGAAAAGGATCATCAGGCGGCGCTTTCCAAACTTTCCGACCATCAGGAAATCAAAGAAGAAAAATATGTATACAAAAATAAGCAATTTGACGCTAAGATGGAGTTTGAGAAAGATCTTCAGCAGATTAAGGATCAAAGACATGCGGCTTACACTTACAAATATCATCTGATTGACCTTTTACGTATGTCAAAATTCACGTTTGCCGAGACAAGAGCCCAGAAGTGGGAGAACTACAAATATACATTTAACAAGAGAGCGTTTTTGCTGCAGAATGGTCTGTATATTGCTATTATATTGATCTTTATTGCGCTGTGTATCATTACACCGATCGTAAAACATTCACCGCTGCTCACCTATAATAATGTATTGAATATCCTGCAGCAGGCATCGCCGCGTATGTTCCTCGCACTTGGCGTTGCAGGATTGATCCTGCTTACCGGAACAGATCTTTCCATCGGGCGTATGGTTGGAATGGGTATGACGACCGCAACGATCATTATGCATCAAGGAATCAATACGGGAGCCGTTTTCGGACATATTTTTGACTTTACGAGTATGCCTCTCATGGGAAGAGTCGTGCTGTCATTGGTAGTATGTATTGCTCTGTGTACGTTCTTTACAACGATTGCAGGCTTCTTTACCGCAAAGTTCAAGATGCATCCGTTCATTTCCACCATGGCAAATATGCTGGTTATTTTTGGACTTGTCACATATGCGACGAAGGGAGTATCTTTCGGTGCGATTGAACCGGTGATCCCAAGTATCATTATTCCGAAAGTGAACGGATTCCCGACGATTATTCTCTGGGCAGTGGCAGCCGTTGCGATTGTATGGTTCATTTGGAATAAGACAATCTTCGGAAAGAATCTGTATGCAGTGGGAGGAAATCCCGAAGCTGCAGCAGTTTCAGGTATCTCCGTATTTGCCGTGACGGTAGGAGCGTTTATTCTGGCTGGTGTTCTGTATGGCTTTGGTTCCTGGCTGGAATGTGCGAGAATGGTAGGTTCCGGTTCTGCAGCTTATGGTCAAGGTTGGGAAATGGATGCAATCGCAGCCTGCGTAGTGGGCGGCGTGTCTTTTACCGGTGGTATCGGTAAGATTTCCGGCGTGGTAGTCGGTGTGTTTATATTTACCGCATTGACATATTCTCTGACAATACTGGGTATTGATACAAATCTGCAATTTGTATTTTCAGGAATTATCATTCTGGTAGCGGTGACGCTTGACTGTCTGAAATATGTACAGAAGAAATAATCCCTGCGTTGAGCGTGAACAGCAAAAAGAAAGTCAGAAAGAAAAGAGTCAGACAATGTTCTGGCTCTTTTTTGTGTTTTTTGCTATAATCAGGTCAGAGAGGCATAAAGTATGAGGGAGAAAGAATGGACAAGTATACGGTATTATTGGTGGATGATGAGGAAGAGGTAATACAGGTTATTCTAAAAAAACTGGACTGGGAACAGCTGGGGTTTTCTGTAGTAGGCTATGCCTGTAATGGGGTGAAGGCGTTTGAGATGGTGGAAGAATATCAGCCGGACGTTGTCATGACGGATATTAAGATGCCATATATGAACGGCATGCAGTTGTCTCATCGTATCAAAACACAGTATCCGGCTACGAAGATACTGATTTTTACGGGTTTCGATGAGTTTGAATATGCGAAGGAGGCCGTTCATCTGGAAGTGGAAGAGTATATTTTGAAGCCGGTAAATTCTATGGAGCTTAGCAAGGTATTTACACAGTTGAAGAGTAAGCTTGATCTGGAGATCAGTGAGAAACGGAATGTAGAGATCCTTCAGAAATATTATCTGGAATCTCTGCCGCTTCTCCAGGCAAATTTCTACTCTATGCTGATGGAGGGGCGAATTCACGAAGCTGAGCTGCCGAAGTACCTTGCGGATTACCAGTTGTCTTTCCAGGGACCTTTCTTTTGCTGTCTTGTCTTACACACGTCGGTCAGCCAGGTGCCGGAGGGGATGAATCCGGTACTGTTGACGACCTCTGTCCGAAAACAGGCGGAGGAACACCTGGGTGCAAAGTGGCAGGCAAAGGCGTTTCCCTATCTTGAGAATATTGTTTTGATTGCTCAGTTAAGTTATGAGAGTGAGATCACAGAATTAACAGACGACTGCGATCGTTTCTGCAAATATGCCCGCCATATCATCGGCGCGGTAGTCACGGTAGGAATCGGTCAGGTGTGCGGGAGTGTCGCCGGATTGTCCGGATCGTACAGCAGTGCAAGGACAGCGGTATCTTACCGAGTGCTTTATGGCGCCTCCAGGGCGATTAATATGAAAGAAAATGTTCCGCAGGAGATCAGTAAGCCCGGGCAGACGGGTGATGCAAAGTTGTCCTATCTGTTCAAGATGATCCGTCTGGGTTCCGAGGAGGATATCGCGGAGGCTGTGTCCGGATATCTTCATCAGGATGCTTTTCTCGACAGGACATTAAAGCAGTACCATGTAGATATTATGGAACTGATCAGCGCGCTGTATCGGTTCGCGGTAAATCAAGAGATCAGGACAGAAGTGTTTCCGGAGAATATGAAAGTGCTGTATGCCAGTCTTTTGGATATGGATGAAGCCGCGTTTCAGAAGTGGCTTACAGATACCAGCCTGTCTTTTCATGAGGAACTGTTGGATGCCAGAAATCAGTCTGCAAGATCTTTTGTATCAAAGGCAAAGGAATATGTGCATAACAATTATACGGACGAGGCGCTTTCCCTGGACATAGTGTGCCAGGTTCTGGGTGTATCCAATTCTTATTTTTCCACGGTTTTCAAAAAGAAGACGGGGAATTCTTTTATCGGATATCTGACGGAATATCGCATGGATCAGGCATCCCGTCTGTTGATTGAGACGAATGATAAGAGTTATATGATTGCAAGGCAGGTGGGTTATACGGATCCGAATTATTTCAGTTATGTATTTAAGAGACAGTTTGGCGTATCTCCGTCCAGATACCGAACAGAGCATACGAAAGGTGAAAATCGGCAGTGAAAAAGAAAGATTTGGTGTACAAATACCTGGAGTATTTTAAAGATATCAAACCGAGAGGAATGCAGTCGACGATTATGCTGGTGTTTTCTTTTATAACCGCTGCAGTGATGTTGATTCTGGGAGTTATGATGTATCTGAGGTTTTCCGCCGCATCCAGAGAAGAGATGATTAGGAGTACGGAGAAGCTGATGGAACAGACCAGCGAGAACATGGAAGACTATCTGGTGAGTATGCGGCAGATATCGGATGCAGTGTATTACAATGTGATAAAGGAAAATGATTTTTCTGATCAGGAGAATGATATCCAGAAAGGGATGAAGCGTATCTATGAAGCGAATAAGAGTAATATCAGGAGTATTGCCATTTATAATAATTATGGGAGTCTGATGGGCGCGGAACCGGTGATTCTGCAGAAAGAAGACCCCAATGTCACCAGACAGAACTGGTACGAACAGGCCATGGCGGAGATGGAGAATATGCATTTCTCGACCCCACATATTCAGAATCTTTTTGACGATGCTTTCCGGTATTACTGGGTGATTTCTTTGAGCCGCGGAGTGGAGCTGACGGATAAAGGAGTCCCGCAGACAGGAGTGCTTCTGGTAGATATGGATTATTCCAGCATCTCCCGGATGATGAAGCAGATTAACGCCAAAAACAGCGGTCAATATTATTATCTGTGCGACGGCAATGGAGAGATCATATATCACACCAGACAGATGCAGATCAATAATGGCATATACAGTGAGAACAGTAAGAAAGCATCCTCCTATAAAGATGGAGTCTATGATGAATTCTCCCGGGGAGAACGCTGCAAAGTGATTGTGAATACCATCGGCTATACGGGCTGGAAGTTGGTAGGGGTTATTCCGAATTCCGTATTTACGCATGGAATGTTTGATATCCGTTATTTTATTGTGTTGTTGATGTTGCTGATGACAATGATGCTGGAAGTGGTAAACCGAGTCGTATCCGTCAGAATATCCAGTCCGATTTTAAAGTTGAACGATTCGGTCCTGGAATATGAGGCGGGAAAGAAGCCGGAGATTTATATCGGCGGTTCTATGGAAATACGACATCTTGGAGACTCTATTCAGCGGTCTTATGAACAGATTGATATGCTGATGCACAAGATTGTCCTGGAGCAGACGGAACGCAGAAAAAGTGAACTGGACGCGCTTCAGAGCCAGATTAATCCGCATTTCTTATATAATGCCTTAGATTCTATTACCTGGATGGTAGAGGGGGAACGAAATGACGAGGCGGCGTTCATGATTTCTCAACTCGCAAAGCTTTTTCGGATCAGTTTATCAAAAGGGCGCACGATTATAACTATAAGCGATGAGCTGCAGCATGTACAGAGTTATATGAATATTCAGAAGATTCGTTATAAAAATCGATTTTCTTTCGTGATGGATGTGGAGCCGGAGGTGTATTCTTACTGTACAGTCAAATTGATTCTTCAACCCATTCTTGAAAATGCCATTAATTACGGTGTCGGCGATATGGATGAGGACGAGGGAGGAGAGATCAGAGTGACGGGGAGGAAACAGGGAGAAACCATTCTTCTTTCGGTGTCCGATAATGGGTTTGGAATGTCTGAGGACGAGGTTGCTTTCGTACTGACAGACAATAACCGGATTCACAAACATGGCTCAGGCGTGGGCCTTGTGAATATCAACAATCGGATTCAGCTTCTGTTCGGGAAAGAATATGGGCTTTCGGTGGAGAGCGAGCCGGATGAGGGGACGGTTGTAGAGGTCCATATCCCAGCAGTTCCCTATACGGAGGAGAACAGGAAGAGACTCGAAGCGGGACGGTCCTTTGGAGAGGCGACAGAGCCCGATATGAGAGAATCCGATGAGAAGGAATAAGATGAAGGAAGATATAAGATGAAAGGCAATAAAAAAGTATTTATTGTAACAGAAGCAATTCTGGCCGTTCTGGTAATTCTTACGGCGATTGGCATGCTTCGGGGGAAGAACGACGAGGAACGGGGGAAGATTTCTGTGATCATACAGGGATCGGACGATAGCAGATGGGCGGCGTTTAAATACGGCCTCCGAATGGCGGCGCAGGATGAGGAGATGGAATTGTTTATTGTTAGTATGGGAGAAAGATTTACTGTAGAGGAGGAGGAAGAAGCAATTGAGAATGAGATTGCCAATGGAGCGGACGCGGTGATTGTGCAACCGGCGCCGGGTGATGCCGCACAGAAAATGCTGAAGAAACTGAGAAGAAAGATACCTGTCATATTGACGGAAGAATCTATGTCCGGCGAAGGAAAGAGCGGCGGTTTTCCGGTTGTAAAACCAGATCATTATGCAGTGGGACAGGCGCTGGCAGAAGAGCTGTTGAAGGACAATAATGGAACTGTTGAAGGGAAGACAATGGGATTTGTGGCAAAATGCGGGAATTCGGAGGCCGTGCAGGAGAGAAAAGAAGGAATAGACTCCGTGTTGAAGGAGATGGGAGTGAAGAAGGTATGGGAGATTTCCGATCCGTCGAAAGAAGAGGAGGATACGGTTCTGGAGCGAAAATCCAAAGTCGATTTTGTGATTGCGCTGGATGACTATAGTCTGGTACTGGCTGGAAAAGCGGTTGCGGCGAACAACCTTCACGGCGCGTTAGTATATGGGATCGGGAATTCTATGGAAGCGGTGTATTGTCTGGATACAGATTATGTGCAGTGTCTGGTGGTACCGGATGACTTTGATATGGGATATCAGAGTCTGGTGAAGGCGTCTGAAAGTTTTGGGTACATTTTTCGTAAACCCAAAAGCCAGACAATCGGTTTTACGGTCATGCGGAAGCAGAATCTGTTTTCAAAAGAGAATCAGGAAATTCTTTTCACGATGAGTCAGTAGCCGATAAAATGGACATGGGATGGAGTTATTATGGGAATGAAGAGAAGAATGACGACAGGAATTGTCTTCTGTCTGGGGATGCTGCTTTTTTGTGCCTGTGGAAAAGAGCAGTCTTCGAAAGAGGATAAAGTATATTTGGGCGTGGCCTATTATGATCAGAGCGATACGTTTCTGAATTCATTGATTGACTGTTTAAAGGATGAACTGCGAGACTATGAAGAGGAAGGAAATGAGGCTTCCATACTGATTCGCGGTGCAGGCGGTTCCCAGCGGATACAGAATGATCAGGTACAGGAACTGATTGATGCGGGCTGCAATGTGCTTTGTGTCAATCTGGTAGACCGGGCAAACCCATCAGAGATTATTGATCTTGCCAGGGAAAACAATGTGCCTGTTATCTTCTTTAACCGTGAGCCGGTTACAGAGGATATGATGCAGTGGGACAGACTTTATTATGTAGGGGCATTGTCCGAACAGTCTGGCGTCATGCAGGGGGAACTGGCGGTAGAGCTGATTGAGTCGGATGTTGGGGTGGACCGTAACCGGGACGGCAGAATTCAATATGTGGTGCTGGAAGGAGAACCAGGTCATCAGGATTCGATTATCCGCACGGAAAATGCGGTAGATACCTTAAAAAGCAATGGGATTGAGATTGAGAAGCTAAGCAATGGGATAGCAAACTGGAACCGGGCGCAGGCTCAAAATCAGATGCTGCAGATGATCAGCCAGCATCAGAACAAGATCGAACTTGTCCTGGCAAATAATGACGATATGGCGCTGGGCGCGATTGACGCTTACGAAAAGCTTAATTATACGGAGTCTGCTCTGCCGGTGTTCCTGGGGATTGACGGAACCGATGTGGGGCTGGAAGCAGTCAGAGATTCAAAATTGGCGGGGACAGTATACAACGACAAAGAGGGACAGGCGGCAGCCATACTGGAACTTTCTGTAGCGCTGGTGACTGGGGAGGGGATGGATGCCGTTGCACTTGAAAAGGAACGGTATATTTATCTTCCCTATTTTAAAGTGACAAAAGAGATGGCAGAGGCTCTGCTGAAGGATAAAAATTTATGAGACAAACACGCAAAAATTGAAAGGAAATATATGAGAAAACTAGCCTTAAGTGATGAAATATTACTAAAAATCGAGAAACCTGCGCGCTATATCGGCGGAGAGGTAAACAGCGTCATGAAGGACTCTTCTAAAGTGGATGTTCGCTTCGCCATGTGTTTTCCGGATATCTATGAGATTGGCATGTCCCACCTGGGAATTCAAATTCTCTATGACATGTTCAATCGACGGGAGGACGTATGGTGCGAGCGGGTCTATTCTCCCTGGATGGATCTGCATAAGATCATGAAAGAACAGAATATTCCTTTGTTTGCTCTGGAGTCCCAGGATCCGATTCGTGTCTTTGATTTTCTGGGAATTACCATTCAATATGAGATGTGCTATACGAATATTTTGCAGATTTTGGATTTGAGCGGGATTCCGCTGCACAGCCGGGAACGATCGGAAACAGATCCTATCGTCATCGGAGGCGGTCCCTGCACGTATAATCCGGAGCCGTTGGCAGATTTTTTTGATATCTTCTATATAGGGGAAGGGGAGACTGTATATCCTGCACTCTTGGATGTTTATAAAGAATGTCGTCGGTCAGGCAAATCCAGAACAGAATTTCTGGAGGCGGCTGCCGAGATAGAGGGCCTCTACGTCCCGATGTTCTATGACGTCACATATCGCGAGGATGGAACCCTGCATACTTTCACGCCGAATAATGTTCATGCTAGACCGACAATTTCCAAGCAGATCGTGATGGATCTGACACATGCTGTTTATCCAGAAAAGCCGGTCGTCCCTTTTATGAAAGTGACGCAGGATCGGGTGGTGTTGGAGATTCAGAGAGGGTGTATCCGCGGCTGCAGATTCTGTCAGGCCGGTATGCTGTACCGACCGCTCAGAGAACGAGACGTGGAAATCCTAAAGCAATATGCAAGGACAATGCTTCGCAATACCGGCCATGAAGAAATCTCTCTGAGTTCCCTGAGTTCCAGTGATTATACAC
>JAAVXR010000100.1 GCA_022790755.1 Hespellia sp.
GAATTCCGGGAAACAATACACCAACTTATTTGACGCTTACCCCTCTTCGCCCATAAATCCCAATTATGCTCACGCAGAAAAAAGCAGTCCCATATCTCTACGATACGGAACTGCCTTCCTTATTTCTCTAATATTCAATCTTGACCTTGTTAGCTTTCTTAAGCCTTCCCATTGCTGCCCAATACATCCACGATCTTGTGAGCAACCACATCTTTCACGTTTTGACGTCCTACTTTGAGATAATCTCTCGGATCAAAGATTGCCGGATTCTGTGTCAGCACCTGACGAACACCTGCCGTCATAGCCAGACGAAGATCGGAGTCAATGTTGATCTTACATACTGCAGAACGTGCTGCCTGACGAAGCATATCTTCCGGAATACCAATTGCATCTGCAAGATTTCCGCCATTCTCCTGGATAATCTTCACATAATCTTGAGATACGGAAGATGCACCGTGAAGTACGATCGGGAATCCTGGAATTCTCTTTGTGATCTCCTCCAAAATATCAAAACGAAGCTGTGGTTTCTGTCCTGGTTTGAACTTAAATGCACCATGGCTCGTCCCGATCGCAATCGCCAATGAATCCACACCTGTACGATCCACAAATTCTTCTACTTCCTCCGGACGGGTATAGGATGCATCCGCAGCAGAAACCTTCACGTCATCCTCAATACCTGCAAGCTGTCCGAGCTCACCTTCTACCACAACACCTTTGGAGTGCGCGTACTCTACAACCTTTTTGGTCAATTCCACATTATCATTAAATGAATGATGAGAACCATCAATCATAACTGAAGTAAATCCGCCATCAATACAAGACTTGCAGATCTCAAAATCTGCGCCGTGATCCAGATGCAGCGCAATCGGAATATCATTCTCGATCAGAGCAGCTTCTACCAGTTTCACAAGATAAGTATGATTTGCATATTTTCTTGCACCTGCAGATACCTGAAGAATCAATGGGGACTTCAATTCGCCGGCAGCCTCTGTGATTCCCTGAACGATCTCCATATTATTTACATTGAACGCACCAATCGCATAGCCGCCTTTATAGGCTTTCTTAAACATATCTGTTGTTGTAACTAATCCC
The DNA here is from genome assembly GCA_022790755.1 of Hespellia sp. Taxonomy (GTDB): domain Bacteria; phylum Bacillota; class Clostridia; order Lachnospirales; family Lachnospiraceae; genus Mediterraneibacter_A. Next base: position 1,093 of record JAAVXR010000100.1, read on the forward strand.
ATTTCTTTTTTCCTCCTTCTTCCTTTTACCTTTCTGGCATTATAGCACCCTATCTGTACTGCTTTGTCCGTAGCACAGACAAAGATTCTATACTTCACAATTTACACCATTTTTTATGGAAATGCAACCATTTGTTTCGTTTACGAAACAAACAATCCACAAGCTCATTCTAAAGATTTATTCCTCCTCTGTATCTTCCGGATAAAAATCTGTATAGCGCCCACCGTTTTCAAGACGATACCCTCTTGCCTCCGCCATCTCACTGACTGTCACAAGCTGGTATCCCTTATTCACCAACTTAGGAATCAATGCAATCGCCGCATCTATGGATGGCGAATGAATGTCATGCATCAACACGACATCTCCGTCTTCCGCTGTATTCAGCACACAATTGATCGTCGACTGTGTATCCAATGTCTTCCAATCATAGGTGTCGATCGACCACAAAATCATCGGCAGTCCCACATTGGCTTTCACGGTATCATTGATCGCTCCATAAGGAGGACGCATCACCGTAACCCTGTGTTCGCCGTCAGCGTTTTTCACGACCTCATTGGTCCTGCCAATTTGCTGCTTCACCTGATCTGCACTCAAAGTACTCAGATTGCTGTGATCCCAGGAATGATTCCCGAGCTCACAGCCAATTTCCGCCATCTTCTGAATCTCCTCCTGATACTCCTCAGCATTCGTTCCGACCATAAAGAACGTAGCATGCGCATTGTATTTCTCCAACACCTTTAACAATTCCATCGTCCGCTCACCGGGACCGTCGTCAAAAGTCAATGCTATCATCGGCTTCGATTCGTCAATTTTGCTTTCAGAAGATTTTAGTTTTCCATCTTTGGCAAATACACAGCTCTTCATGCCAACCTGCTGCTCGCCGGTCAACATCTTCCCATCCTGCCCGAAACAATATTCCGTGCCGTCTTCCTCTTCCAACCAGCCGATCAACATACTTCCATCTTCATTGAAATAGTATTTCCCGTCTTTCGTCTCCAGCCAACCGGTATGCATCGCACCTTTTTTCTCAAAGTAGTAATCCTTACCACCAATCTCCTGGAAACCTTCCACCTTTTTACCATTTTCATCCAGATAATATGTATGTCCTTTGGATTCCACAAAATCATTCTTTACCACCGTACCGTCATGTCGCTTAAAATGATCTCCATCCCAGGCACCATACTTATTATTCACCGTCAATTCGGAATCTTCCGCTGTAATTTCCAGCTTCCCGACCCAGTCTCGAAGCGCTTTTTCCTGCAAGTTCGGATCTAACTCCAACACAATCGGATACTTCCCCTCCGTACGGCCGTCCGCTTCACAAACAATCTGATAATATTTTCCCTCGTTGATTTCTCTTACCAGATCTGAAGCCGTATAACCGCTCTTGGAGTCCAATACCACCTTTTCATGCCGCTGGGAATCCAGAACTGCCTCCGCCCTAAACGCCGGAATTCCTTCATCCTGAACCATCTCTACTGCCGCCGCTTTCACGACAATACGAGCCGTATTACTGCCTGCCAAAGCTGCATGACTACAGAACAGTACTACAAAAAAGCACATAACAAAGATCCCCGCCAACTTCCGCTTTCGGATCTCCCGTCGATCTTGTTTTGCTTTTGTTCTCTGTTTTTTCTTATATTCCATATCTTTTTTTATCATCTGTACTGCCTCGTCATTGTCCTGGCGGACACTTTATTCTTTAGAAAATCTACTTTCTGCTCCCATATATCATACAGAATATTATACTATGTCCAGCCACTTTACGCAATAATTCTGACCTTTAAAACACCGTTTACATCACATAATTTTTGGTAAATTCCATCCGAGATCTCTGTCTCCACATCAATCATCGTATATGCATATTCCTGACGGCTCTTATTGGTCATCAATGCAATATTGATCCCTTCTTCTGCCAGAAGACCCGTAAACTGTCCCAGCATCTTAGGCTTATTGTAGTGTAAGATCGTAATCCTGCTGACACCTTTTTCTTTGATGCCCATATCACAGTTTGGATAATTGACGGAGTGTGCAATGTTGCCGTTCTCCAGGAAATTTCTCAGCTCATCTACCGCCATCTTTGCGCAGTTATCTTCTGACTCTTCCGTGGAAGCACCCAGATGCGGGATAACAATTGCTCCTTTCACTCCTGTAATTTCCGGTACCGGGAAATCTGTCACATAACATTTGATCGAGCCAGATACCAGTGCATCCACCATCGCCTCACTGTTTACCAACACATCCCTTGAGAAATTCAGGACCACTACATTCTTCTTCATCAGACTGATCGCATGCGCATCTATCATATTCTTTGTGCTTTCCATAGCCGGCACATGTACCGTGATATAATCACATTCTTTGTAGAGTTCATCTACCGTCTTCGCATGATGAATACTTCTGGATAACTTCCATGCAGCATCCACAGACACATATGGATCATATCCATAAACATCCATATCCAGGTGCGTAGCAGCATTTGCGACAAGCACGCCGATCGCTCCCAGACCGATCACACCAAGCTTTTTTCCTCGCAACTCAGTACCTGCAAACTGCTTCTTCTGCTTTTCCGCCATTTTTGCGATATCACCGTCTTCTTCATTTTCTTCCACCCAGTGAATACCGCCGACAATATCGCGGGCAGCCAATAACATTCCGGCAATGACCAGTTCTTTTACTCCATTCGCATTTGCCCCTGGGGTATTGAATACAACAATTCCTTTCTCCGCACATTTCTCCAGAGGAATGTTGTTCACACCTGCTCCGGCCCTTGCAATCGCTTTCAGATTGTCGCCCAATTCCATATCATGCATTCCGGCACTGCGCACCAGAATTGCATCCGATTCTTCCACCTGGTCTGTAACCACATACTTCTCTGTAAACCTTTCCAATCCAACCGGAGCGATTGGATTCAGACAATGATACTTTATCATCACAGATTCTCCTCCTCAAACTTTTTCATAAATGCTACCAGAGCCTCCACGCCCTCATACGGCATTGCATTGTAAATGCTGGCGCGCATACCGCCGACCGTCCGATGTCCTTTTAAATTCTCAAACCCGGCCGCTTTGGATTCTTTCACGAACATCGCGTCCAGCTCTTCATTTCCTGTAACAAACGGAACATTCATTAGAGAGCGATCTTCTTTCACTACCGTTCCTTTAAACAGACGACTTTGATCCAGGAAATCATAGAGGAGTTTCGCCTTCTTTTCATTGCGCTTTTTCATTTCTTCCAAACCGCCCATCCCTTTGAGCCACTGGAATACTTTACCACAGATATAAATTCCATATGCAGGAGGCGTATTATAAAGAGATTTGGCATCCGCATGCGTTTTGTAAGTAAGCATCGTAGGAGTCCCTGGAAGTACATCTTCCCGAATCAGATCTTCCCGGATAATGGCAATCACAACGCCCGCAGGTCCTATATTCTTCTGTACACCACCATATATGATCCCGTATTTCGTCACATCCACCGGTTCAGACAGGAAACAGGAAGACACATCAGCTACCAAAGTCTTCCCTTTGGTATTCGGAAGTTGTTTATACTTGGTTCCATAAATCGTATTATTCTCGCAAATGTACACATAGTCTGCATCTTCTGAGATTGGCAGATCAGAACAGTCTGGTATATAGGAAAACACTTTATCCTCAGAAGAGGCAATTTTATTCACTTTTCCATATTTTGCTGCCTCCTGAGCTGCTTTCTTTGCCCACTGACCGGTGATGATATAGTCCGCCACACGATTTTTCATCAGGTTCATTGGAATCATTGCAAACTGCTGAGAAGCTCCACCCTGTAAAAATAGTACCTTATACTGATCCGGAATTCCCATCAAATCACGTAAATCCTGTTCTGCACCTGTGATAATCTCCTCAAATGCCTTTGAACGATGACTCATCTCCATCACAGACATACCAGTTCCTTTGTAATCCAACATTTCTTCTGCAGCACTCTTCAGCACCTCTTCCGGTAATACTGCCGGACCTGCCGAAAAATTATACACTCTGCTCATTTTTCTTCCTCCCTTTTTCCTGCAAGTTTCTATTTTTCTGATAAATCAGATGCATCAAAAGCCTCGCTGATCGCGGCTCCCGGTGCGACCATCGGCCACACTTTATCATCGCTGTCTATCTGACAATCAATGAGCACCGGACCATTCTGCTTCATTGCTTTCTCAAATGCCGACGCAAATTCCTCTCGGCTTTCCACGCGGATTCCCTCTGCGCCCATAGCCTCGGCAAGCTTTACAAAATCGACGGCGTCATTCAATACGGTGGCAGAATACCGCTGTCCATAGAATAGATCCTGCCATTGACGTACCATTCCAAGCACATGGTTGTTCATCACCACTTCAATGATCGGAATATGATAGCGCGCCGCCGTCGCAATCTCATTCATATTCATACGCAGACATCCATCCCCAGCAATATTGACCACCGTTTTTTGGGGATTGCCTGTTTTGGCCCCCAATGCTGCCCCCAAGCCATATCCCATGGTTCCCAGCCCACCAGAAGTAATCAAGGTTCTCGGCTTCGTATACTTATAATACTGTGCGGCCCACATCTGATGCTGCCCTACTTCCGTCACTACAATCGCATCTCCGTTTGTCTGACGATAGATCTCCTCCACAATATAGGGACCCGTCAGCCCTTCCGGAGGATATTTCATCGGATAGGTCTCTTTATAGGACATCACACGTTCCATCCAATCCGAGTGAGACTGCTGCTCTAGATTCTCATTGATCAATCGAAGCGCTTCTTTGATGTCTCCAGTCACACCGGCTGTAATGACAATATTTTTATTCATCTCCGCAGGGTCAACATCGAACTGAAGGATCTTGGCATGATGTGCAAATTTTTTTGCATTCCCTGTCACACGATCACTGAAACGTGCTCCCATCACGATCAAAAGATCACATTCACTGACACCATAATTGGATGTTTTGGTGCCGTGCATGCCAAGCATTCCAGTATAGCGGTCATCCGTTCCAGGAAACGCGCCCTTCCCCATCAGAGAATCACATACCGGTGCGTCGATCAGTGACACAAACCTACGGAGTTCTTCACTGGCATAGGACAAAACTGCACCTCCACCCACAAAAACATACGGGCGTTTCGCTTTTTTAATCATCGAAATCGCAGTTTCTATCTCTTTCCTGCAAATACTTTCCGCATCCGGCACTACCGGCTCAATCTTTACAGGCTTATATTCTGTCTTATTCGCGGTGACATCCTTCGGAATATCAATCAACACCGGCCCTGGTCTCCCGGTCTGTGCAATCCGAAAAGACTTGCGAATCGTCTCCGCGAGGTCTTTTACATTCTTTACGATATAATTATGTTTTGTGATCGGTAAGGTGATCCCGGTAATATCAATCTCCTGAAAACTGTCTTTTCCCAAAAGGGGCAATGTCACATTGCAGGTAATCGCAACCATAGGAATCGAGTCCATATATGCCGTGGCAATCCCGGTAACCAGATTCGTCGCCCCCGGGCCGCTGGTTGCCAGACACACACCCACCTTTCCTGTAGATCTTGCGTAACCGTCTGCTGCATGTGCGGCTCCCTGCTCATGGGATGTGAGAATGTGCGTGATTTCATCACGATGTTTGTATAAAGCATCGTACACATTTAAAATTGCTCCCCCAGGATACCCAAAAACGGTATCCACCCCTTGCTCTTTCAGACATGCAACGACAATCTCTGCTCCGCTTAACTGCATTTTTACCATTCCTCCTGCTGATCTTCTCTATTTGTTCTCCCCAGGAATCTCCAGGATCGCGCCACGATTGCCCGACGTCACCATCGCCGCATAACGCGCCAGATACCCTGTTGACACTTTCGGTTCTCTGGGCTGCCATTTTTCCCGTCTCTTCGCAAGTTCTTCCTCAGATAGTTTCACATTCAGCGATAATTCCGGAATATTAATCTGTATGATGTCTCCCTCTTCCAGAAGAGCAATCGGGCCACCTACAGCCGCCTCCGGTGATACGTGACCGATGGACGCGCCCCTGGAAGCACCGCTGAAACGTCCGTCCGTAATCAGAGCAACGCTGGAGCCCAAACCATAACCCGCGATCGCAGAAGTCGGGTTCAGCATCTCGCGCATACCCGGGCCGCCTTTTGGACCTTCATAACGAATGACGATCACATCGCCCGGTTGAATCTTACCAGTCTTGATCGCTTCCGTCGCCTCCTCATCACTCTCAAAGATACGAGCTGGTCCTTCATGTACCAGCATCTCTGCTACCACGGCAGATCTCTTGACCACACTTCCGTCCGGCGCAAGATTTCCTTTCAACACGGCAAGTCCGCCGGTCTCGCTGTATGGATTGTCAATCGGACGAATCACTTCCGGATTCAGATTGACACATCCCGCAATATTCTCACCTATGGTCTTTCCGGTAACAGTCATACATTCCGTTCGAATCAGACCCTTTTTCGTCAATTCATTCATCACCGCATATACGCCGCCTGCTTCATTCAAATCTTCCATATAAGTCGGACCTGCCGGCGCAAGATGGCAAAGATTCGGTGTCTTTGCACTGATTCCATTCGCATAATCAATCTCAAAGTCCATGCCGATCTCATGAGCGATCGCCGGAAGATGCAACATACTGTTCGTGGAACATCCCAGCGCCATATCGACGGTAAGCGCATTGATGATCGCATCCTCTGTCATGATATCCCTTGGCCGAATATTTTGGCGCACAAGTTCCATCACCTGCATGCCTGCATGTTTCGCAAGCTGAATACGGGAAGAATAGACGGCCGGAATCGTCCCATTTCCTCTCAGTCCCATTCCCAACACTTCTGTCAGGCAGTTCATACTATTCGCCGTGTACATACCAGAACAGGAGCCACAGGTCGGGCACACCTTATTCTCATATTCACAGACTTCTTCCTCACTCATACTGCCGGCAGCGTAGGAACCCACCGCCTCAAACATGCTGGAGAGGCTTCTCTTCTTTCCACCCACATGGCCGGCAAGCATTGGACCTCCGCTGACAAAGACGGTCGGTATATTGACTCTGGCCGCCGCCATCAGAAGCCCCGGCACATTCTTATCACAATTTGGAATCATAACCAAACCGTCAAACTGATGAGCCATTGCAAGAGCTTCCGTAGAATCCGCAATCAGATCTCTGGTAACGAGAGAATATTTCATTCCGATATGTCCCATTGCAATTCCATCGCAGACTGCAATCGCCGGCACCATGATCGGCGTACCGCCCGCCATCGCAACTCCCAGCTTCACTGCCTCCGTTATCTTATCCAGATTCATATGTCCTGGAACAATCTCATTATAGGAACTTACCACCCCGATCAGAGGCCTATTTAATTCCTCCTCCGTCAGCCCAAGTGCATTGAATAATGAACGATGCGGCGCCTGCTGCATCCCTTTTGTAACTGTATCACTTCTCATTGATATTCCACCTTTCACATTTTGTGTCATTTATGAATCCTTTCACAGATCAGATCCCCCATCTCTTTCGTTCCAACCTGTATCTTTCCTTCCGACATAATATCAATCGTCCGATATCCGTCCCGCAATGTTTGGGATACCGCTCTCTCCACCGCATCTGCCTCCTGGTCTCGATCAAAGGAAAACCGCAGCATCATGGCCGCTGAAAGAATCGTCGCGATCGGATTGGCAATCCCTTTTCCAGCGATATCCGGAGCAGAACCGCCGCTCGGTTCATACAGACCAAATTTTGTCTCGTTCAGGCTCGCAGAAGCCAACATTCCGATAGAGCCAGTTACCATACTCGCCTCATCGGACAAGATATCTCCAAACATATTCTCCGTCAAAATCACATCAAACTGTTTCGGGTCCTTCACTAACTGCATTGCACAATTATCGACCAACATATGTTCCAGTGTGACATCCGGGTACTCTTCCGCCACTTCTTCCACGATTTTCCGCCAGAGTCTGGAAGAATCCAATACATTTGCCTTATCAACACTGGTCACCTTTTTCCGGCGTTTCCGGGCAATATCAAATCCGCGTTTCGCAATTCTTCGAATTTCGTCTTCATTATATGTAAGCTCATCTATAGCGGTCAGAAGACCGTCGATCTCCTTGGTTTCCCTCCGTCCAAAATAGAGGCCTCCCGTCAATTCCCGCATAATCATCAGATCGAATCCACCCTGTGTGATCTCTTCTTTGAGCGGACAAGCCCCTTTGAGTTCCTCATATAAAATTGCCGGACGTAAATTTGCGAACAGATTCAAGGCTTTTCGTATGCCCAGAAGGCCGGCCTCCGGACGCTTTGACGGCTCCAATTGATACCAGGGTGACGTTTTCGCATCTCCTCCAATCGAGCCCATCAATACCGCCTCACACTGCTTTGCAGCCGCAATCGTCTCCTCAGTCAGAGGAACACCGTGCACATCAATAGAAGCTCCACCGAGAAGCAACTGCTTAAAATCACAGGAAAAGTCAAAAATCTCACCGGTCTTATTCAAAACCTTTATCGCTTCTGTCACAATCTCCGGTCCGATTCCATCCCCTTTTATGATTCCAATCCTCAAACTCATTGATCTCATCCTTCCGTCTATTTTCATCATTTATAAAATATCAATTCCCATAATAACTTATTTTTTGATACGTTTCAACCCCTGGCATGCAAAAACGCCTCCTTCCGGAAGCGTTTGGGCTTTTGGTTAATCGGCGTTCGGTTTCTCAATCTGCGCAATCGCGGACTTTTGCATTGGTATACGGCAATTTTTGTTGCTTCCAAATTCCACAATGACATCCTCGTTCGTAATATCAATAATCACTCCATAAAATCCACTTGTAGTCAATACTGTATCACCTATTGCCATCTCCGCCAGCATTGCTTGCATCCTTTTCTGTTCTTTTCTCTGTGGTCGCATCATAAAAAACCATAACCCACCTAAAAAGACTACATAAATGACAACAAGCGTAAAAGTACTCATACTGCCGCCTGACATTAAAATTCCTTCCATTTTCTAATCCTCCTAATCTTTTGCACTGGATGCGCTTTTTCTATCATACACAAAATTACGAAATACTTCAAGCCCTTTCGAAGATTTCACGCAATTCATAATCCTTTCAGTTCCATTCATTTCCCAGTATCACCGGAAGCCATTTTTTCCAGCTTATCTTTTTTATACGCCTGAAATACGCCCTGATCCAATGCCTCTCGAATCTCTTCCATCATCGTATTATAGAACCAGAGATTGTGCAGCACACAGAGACGCATACCTAACATTTCTTTTGCCTTTAACAAATGTCGTATATATGCTCTGCTGTAACTGATACATGCAGGACATTGACAGCCCTCCTCAATCGGCCTGTCATCCAACTCGTATTTCGCATTGAACAGATTCAATTTCCCATAGTTCGTATATACATGTCCATGTCTTCCGTTTCTACTCGGATAGACGCAGTCAAAGAAATCTACACCGCGCTCCACACCTTCGAGAATATTCGCCGGAGTCCCAACGCCCATAAGGTATGTCGGTTTCTCTTCCGGTAAATACGGCACTACCGTGTCTAGAATCTGATACATCTCTTCGTGCGTCTCTCCAACAGCAAGTCCACCGATCGCGTAACCATCCAGATCAATCTCCGTAATCTGTTTCGCATGTTCCACACGAATATCTGGGTAGACTCCTCCCTGATTGATTCCAAACAGCATCTGCTTTGGATTGAGGGTTTCCGGCAACGCATTTAGTCTGTCAAGTTCCTTCTTGCAGCGAATCAACCATCTTGTCGTGCGCTCCACCGACGATTGAATGTAAGATTTTTCCGCCACACTGGACGGACATTCATCAAATCCCATCGCAATGGTGGAAGCCAGATTCGATTGGATCTGCATGCTCTGCTCCGGACCCATGAAAATCTTTCTGCCGTCGATATGCGAGCGAAACTGCACCCCTTCTTCTTTGATTTTACGCAGTCCGGCCAATGAAAATACCTGAAATCCCCCGGAATCCGTGAGAATCGGCCTATCCCAGTTCATGAACCGATGCAGACCACCCAACTGCCGAATCACCTGATCTCCTGGCCGTACATGCAAATGATAGGTATTGGATAACTCTACCTGGGTATGAATCTGACGCAAATCATCCGTGGACACAGCTCCTTTGATCGCCGCCGCCGTACCTACATTCATAAATACAGGGGTTTCTATCACTCCATGTACCGTCTCCAGTCTCCCTCTTTTTGCTCTTCCTTCTTTTTTTAATAATTGATACATAAACACCTTCTAAATGAAATTCCAGTATCCTGATCACTAATAATGCATAATCACTGGAACACCGACCGAGATCGAGTCATACAAAGTCGCCGCGTCGCTGTAGGACATATTGATACACCCGTGAGAGCCATTTGTCTGATACCGGCTACCACCAAAATAAGGCTGCCAGGTAGCGTCATGGAACCCAATACCACTGTATGTCACACGCATCCAATAGCTGACCGGAGTCTCATACTCATAGCTCCCGTCCGGTCTCCGGTCTCCGCGCAACGTTTTGTTGCGCAGTTTTTCCAGAATATTGTAAACGCCTGCCGGAGTCTGACGGGCAGGTGTCGGAAGTCCTGTCACCACATCGGTCTCAAATGCAACACTGCCGTTCGAAACATACCACATATGCTGCGCACTCAGATCTACTTCGATGTAAGTATTTCCCCAATCCGCTCCATCATGACTCGCCGCCGTTTGCACATAAGCAGGTTCCTTTGTCACCACTTCTCCATTTTGAATACTATTGATCAAGGCTGACGTCTCCGCTGCTTCATCCACAGACCAACCATACGTACCCCCGGATACTTCTGCATTCTTTCCTCCCGGCGTCGTGATCGTCCGTGTTTTTCCTACGGTATCATATTTCTTTCCAAACTCTGCCATATATTGTTTCACGGCTTCCGTATTAAATGCAACATTCAATTCTGAGTCGCACACCACCCAAGTGGAAATCAACGCCTTGTCCACCACTTCATTTACAGATCCCATCGTATAAGTAATACTCGCCTTACAATAATTATTCATAGCATCGCACGCTGCTTGCACTTCTGGCGATTCGGAAGTATATTTGGGAAGCATATAACACCCTTCCTCTTCCATATTTAGAACGTCCTGGAACCCGGAGATATAGTCGTTGACCTTTTGCTTCATAATCTCCTGATCCACTTTCATTCCAGTCACTTCCGGCTCTACCACAAACTGCTCTCCATTAAACTTCGGATAAGCTGACTGCGGCTCCGTCTGCTCTACTTCACTGATACATTTCAATGCCTGAATCTTCTCATTCAACACCGCCTCATCATAGGCAACGTTAATCTTCACCTCCGCACTGTCCGGTTCAAAGAACGCCTTTGGCCACAAAAAAGCATTTTGCTTCTCCAACGCCTGTTTGATTTCGTCGCTCTCCTGATATTCCAAAGAGATCTCCTCCCCAGAAATCTGCTCCTCCACATTCTGTTTCTCCTGAATGGTCAAGACATAACCATTCACCTGCGTCTTCATATAATTCTCGACATCTTCAGCCGATTTCATAGAAAAATCAACGCCGTTGATCTTCGTATTGTAATAAAAATGGCTCATGAAAAAAACCGCCGCTCCCAGATATACAAGAGCAACCGTACCAATGATAGACGCCGTTGTAATTAGAAAAATTTTCAGGCCTTTTCCCATACCTTTCTTCTTGTCTTTTTTACCGCTCTTTCCTTTTTTGTTTGATTTTGTGAATCCATCCAGATCGTCAGACATAAATAACTCATCATGATCCAGATCAGACGCACCCGCCTTAGCAGTTTTATCCGACCTTTCCACTTTTTTTGATGTAGTTTGTGGCTTCTTTTTGCGCTTTTTCTGAGGATCTCCCACCTGCTTGTCGCCAGGCTTCTCTGACTTTTTCTGTCTGTCCTTCTTTTCCGGAAATTGTTCTTCACGCTTTTCCCGATGCTGCTTTGCTGTCTCATCTCCGGGACTCGCTTTCTTTTTTTTACGCTTTGCATCTGTATGTCCACCGCCCACTCTTTCTGCCGATTTTGTATCCGCTGTTGACATATGGTCAGTCAACTTCGTAACATTTTTATTCAGATCCGCCTCGGCTTGTCTGACAGCTTGTTCGAGATTTGTATCTGTTCTACCATTGTTGCTCATAATTAGCCCCTTTTCAATCAATATCCATTCAACATTATAATACGGTTCCTACGAAATGTACAGTGAAAAAAAATTACGATTCCTTTAAGTTTCTTTTAAGAAACCCAAATAAAACCCCCGCCGAAAATAAAGATTGCCAGTTCCCCTATCTTCTTATATAATGGACTTTGTATGCAGACAGAATCCATTGATGCAAAGGAGTGATATCTATGAGTGGGTCCACTTATGGCACCTTATTTCGTGTGACTACGTGGGGAGAATCCCACGGTCCGGCCATCGGCGCTGTGGTTGACGGATGTCCGGCCGGTCTTCCCCTGTGTGAATCCGATATACAGGAATTGTTAATAAGACGAAAACCTGGACAGAGCAAATATACAACAAAACGAAAAGAATCCGACACGATACACATTTTGTCCGGTGTATTCGAGGGAAAAACAACAGGAACCCCGATTTCTCTGGTTGTATATAATGAAGATCAGCATTCCCGGGATTACGGAAACCTTGCTTCCGTTTATCGCCCGGGACATGCCGACTACACGTTTGACCAAAAATACGGATTTCGTGATTACCGAGGAGGCGGTCGCTCTTCTGGTAGAGAGACCCTTGCGCGCGTTGCCGCAGGCGCTATCGCGCTCAAGCTTCTCAAACAACTGAATATCCGATTCACGACCTTCTCCAGTTCCATTGGACCGGTAGTCGTTCCCGAAGATGAGATGCACTTTTCTGAGATCTCTGAAAATGCATTTTATATGCCAAGTTGCGCCTACGCAAAAAAAGCCGGCGCATACCTGGAGACTTTGATGCAGGAACAAAACTCCTGCGGCGGTACCATTCAGTGTCGCGTCTCAGGAGTTCCCGCCGGAATCGGAGAACCAGTGTTCGACAAACTGGACGCTGAGCTGGCCAGAGCAATGATGTCCATCGGAGCGGTAAAAGCCGTGCAAATCGGAGACGGCATCCAATCTGCTTCTTCTATCGGAAGCAGCAACAATGACGCTTTTGTAGTCCAGGACGGACAAATACAAAAAACAACGAATCACGCAGGCGGAGTGTTAGGCGGCATCAGTGACGGAAGCGAACTGCGCATCACCGTCTCTATCAAGCCTACCCCGTCCATTTCTCAGGTACAACAAACCGTGACAAACCAGGGAGAACCTTGCGATCTGATGATTCACGGCCGCCATGATCCGATCATCGTCCCAAGAGCCGTGGTTGTCGTAGAAGCAATGGCAGCGATCACACTGACGGACCTTTTATTCCGTAATATGAGTAGCTGTCTAAATAAGTTTACCGATTTTTACCTTAGAGGAGAGCCATGATATGCCAAACAAATTAATTGATATTGTAAATGTATCGAAATCTTTCGATGACAATCTTGTCCTGGATGAATTGAATCTATATATTCGGGAAAATGAATTTTTGACACTCTTGGGCCCCAGTGGATGTGGTAAAACCACGCTGCTTCGAATTCTCGGCGGTTTTGAGACGCCGGATCAGGGCGATATTATCTTCGAAGGGCAGAATATCAATGCCCTTCCCCCAAACAAACGACAATTGAATACTGTTTTTCAGAAATATGCTCTTTTTTCCCACATGTCCGTCGCAAAAAATATCGCGTTTGGCCTAAAAATCAAGGGAAAAAGTCAGAGCTATATCAACGATAAAATACGTTACGCACTGAAACTGGTGAATCTGGAGGGCTATGAAGACCGAACGCCGGATTCCTTGAGCGGAGGACAGCAACAGCGTATTGCGATTGCCCGCGCTATCGTAAATGAACCGAAAGTTTTGCTCTTAGATGAACCGCTCGGCGCGCTGGATCTAAAGCTTCGTCAGGACATGCAGTATGAATTGATCCGTCTGAAAAACGAACTGGGAATCACTTTTGTCTACGTCACCCATGATCAGGAGGAAGCCCTTACGATGTCCGATACCATCGTAGTCATGAATCAAGGCTATATCCAACAGATTGGAACCCCGGAAGACATCTACAATGAACCGCAAAATGCTTTTGTTGCCGATTTTATCGGGGAAAGCAATATTATCCGTGCGACTATGGTGGAGGACAAGGTGGTGAAAATGTTAGGCGCGACCTGGCAGTGCGTGGATGTCGGCTTTGGACGCAACCAACCCGTGGACGCTGTGATCCGCCCGGAAGACATCGACTTGGTCAAACCAGAGGACGGCATCATCGAAGGAGTCGTCACACATCTGATTTTCAAGGGTGTGCACTATGAGATGGAGGTTTTGGCTAATAACTACGATCTCCTGGTACACAGCACGGATATGTTTCCGGTCGGCACCGAAGTCGGCATCCGCGTAGATCCTTTTGATATTCAGATCATGAACAAACCAGAATCTGAAGATGAGGAGGCCGTCAATGTTGAAGAGTAAAAAATGGCTGTCCGGACCTTATCTGTTCTGGTCCATCGCATTTACAGTGATTCCGCTTTTGATGATCGTCTATTATGGCATGACAGATAAAGAGGGACATTTTACATGGTATAATCTGGCGCAAATTACAACACAAGAAAATCTCAAGGCCCTGGGGTTAGCACTTCTTCTTTCCTGTTTCAGCACCTTGCTATGCCTTTTGCTGGCCTACCCTCTGGCCATGATTCTGTCCGAAAAAAACGTGAATCAGACCAGTTTTATCGTTTTGATTTTTATTCTGCCAATGTGGATGAATTTTCTGCTCCGCACGCTCGCGTGGCAGAACCTATTGGAGAAAAATGGGATCATCAACACCATTTTATCCTTTTTCCACCTCCCTGCTATGACATTGATCAATACCCCCGGTGCCATCATACTCGGCATGGTCTATAATTTCCTTCCGTTTATGGTACTACCAATCTATAATGTACTGGTCAAAATCGACAAGGATGTCATCTTTGCGGCAAGAGACCTCGGCGCAAACAATCTGCAGACATTCGCCAGAATCACGCTCCCTTTAAGTGTTCCTGGCATCGTCAGCGGTATTACCATGGTGTTCGTACCATCTCTTACCACCTTTGTCATCTCAGATCTTCTCGGTGGAAGTAAGATCTTACTGATCGGCAATGTCATCGAACAGGAATTCAAACAGGGAAGCAACTGGAACGTCGGAAGCGGCCTCTCTCTTGTGCTCATGATTTTTATCATTGCAAGTATGGCCCTGATTGCAGAATACGATAAAGAAGGGGAGGGAACGGCTTTTTGATGAAAAACGCATTAAAAAAAATATATTTAACTTTGATTTTTATTTTGCTGTACGCCCCTATCGCCACATTAATCGTACTGTCCTTCAACAGTTCTAAGACGCGATCAAAATGGGGGGGATTTACAACAAAATGGTATACTGCACTGCTGCAAAATCGGGATATCATGAACGCGCTCTATACCACCTTAGTCATCGCATTTCTCTCCGCGCTGATTGCAACGCTTATCGGAACGGCTGCCGCAATCGGAATACAAGCTCTCAATCGACGGATGCGTACCATTATGATGAGTATCACCAATATCCCTATGCTGAACGCCGACATCGTCACCGGAATATCACTGATGCTTCTTTTTATTGCCTTTCGGTTTTCTTTGGGATTTACGACGATCTTACTCGCGCATATTTCGTTTAATATTCCATATGTGATCCTAAGTGTCATGCCGAAACTCAAGCAAACCGATAGACAGACTTATGAAGCCGCACTGGATCTAGGCGCTTCTCCGGTATATGCCTTCTTTAAAGTGGTATTTCCCGACATATTACCCGGCGTCTTTTCCGGCTTTTTGTTGGCCTTCACTATGTCGCTGGATGATTTCGTCATCACACACTTTACCAAAGGACCTGGAGTGGACACTCTCTCGACCAAAATATATGGGGAGGTGCGAAAAGGAATCAAACCGGAAATGTACGCGCTTTCTACAATTCTCTTTTTAACTGTCCTGATTTTGCTGCTGTTGATTAACACCGCACCCGATTCCAGCACCAACAGAACGGATAGAAAACACACGCTCTCCAGGCCGCGCGCAATTTCGAGATTCCTATTCCGAAAAGTAGTTCCTTCTTGTATGATCGTTACGATTTTCCTGGGCGGTATTTTCTATGGAAGCAGGGAAAGCAATTCCAGCAAGAACCAGGTGATCGTCTATAATTGGGGCGAATATTTGGACCCGGAAGCAATTGAAATGTTTGAGGAAGAGACTGGGATTCACGTCGTGTACGAAGAATATGAGACAAATGAAATTATGTATCCCAAAGTCCAATCTGGCGCAATCGCTTATGACGTCGTCTGTCCTTCCGATTATATGGTACAGCGCATGATCGAAAATGATCTCCTCGCTGAAATCAATTTTGACAACATGCCGAATATCAAGTATATTGACGATGTCTATATGGAGCGCTGCCGTGATTTTGATCCGGAAAATCGTTATTGCGTGCCACATCTCTGGGGCACGGTCGGAATCCTCTATAATAAGACAATGGTGGAAGAACCCGTGGATAGTTGGGGAATACTCTGGGATGAAAAATATCAGGACAGTATTCTCATGCAAGACAGCGTACGAGACGCGTTTGGTATTACCTTAAAATATCTGGGATACTCTCTGAATTCCACGGATTTGGACGAGTTGGAAGCCGCGAAAAAACTGCTGATCGAACAGAAACCTCTCGTACAGGCTTATGTCGTGGATCAGGTTCGCGATAAGATGATTGGAAATGAAGCGGCTCTGGGCGTGATCTATTCCGGGGAGGCAATCTACTGTCAGATCGAAAACCCAGACTTGGAATACGTCATCCCAAAAGAAGGGTCCAATTTCTGGATGGATTCCTGGGTGATTCCTAAGAATGCCAAACATAAAGAAAATGCGGAAGCTTTTATCAACTTCCTCTGCAAACCGGAAATTGCCAAAATGAACTTTGATTATATCACTTATTCGATTCCAAATTCTGCTGGCCAGGCTCTGATCGAAGAACCAGAATATCGAAACAGTCCGATCGCCTTTCCCGATCTCAACTCTCTGACCAACTGTGAGACTCTACAATATATCGGGGAAGAAAATGATGCGGTTTATAATCGGCTTTGGCGGGAAGTTAAGTCAAAATAGGGTAAGGGTTGCTTTTTCATACTAACTTAACGCTATTGACGCAGATGGAAGCGGGAGACTCTCTCTAAACAGACGGGGCAATATTGCGGTGAACTAACTGTCAACGAACTCTAAGACGTTCAGCAATGGCTTCACGCCTAAGAGTTCGTAGACAGTGAATTTCACCTCCACTGCTCTCTACAATCGGAAGCAGCCTCCGCCGATAAATTCTCTCAGTAGCGAGTTTGTTGGCACGGGCTCGCTTCCGATTCCCACAAAATAATCCAGGAATTTGAGAAGCCGTTTTGCTTCTGCGTACTCGTCGCAGTCTTTTTCCACACCGAAGAGCAGCGGCTCCACATACTGTTTCAAAACGGCCAGCTCATAGATCAGCGCGGAATTGAACATCACGTCTGCTTCTTCCTGGTAAGGGAAGATATTTTCCTCCTCCCCTCTTCGAACGGACGGCCACATGGCGATCGTGTTTCTTGCAGAAGTTCCTCTGGTCCTCGCGTCCCGCACAATTCGGCGAATCAGTCTTCCGTCTGTAGATGGAATCCGATTATGTTCGTCGATATTCAACTGTGTCAGCGCACTGATATAAATTTTAAATTTATTCTCGTCTGCGAGCTGTTCTGTCAACTTCGGATTCAGACAGTGGATTCCCTCAAACACCAATATATCCTGTGCGCCAAGTTTCTGCGGCTTGCCGGTGTATTTTCGATGGCCGGTCTCAAAATCAAATGTCGGCAGAATCACTTCCTCACCGTCCAGAAGACGCTTCATATCCCGATTAAATCCTTCGACGTCAATCGCCTCCAGACACTCGAAATTATAGTTTCCATTCTCATCCAGCGGGGTATCCTCACGATTCACGAAATAATTATCCACCGAAACTGGACAAGGGTGCTTACCGAGAACTCTCAGCTCGATAGCCAGACGCTGTGAAAACGTCGTCTTTCCAGACGAAGAAGGGCCTGCAATCAATACAAATTTTACATCTGGATGTTTGTTGATCTCCCTGGCGATCTCCGCGATTCTCTGCTCTTGATAAGCCTCCTGTACAAGAACTGTCTCCAGCATATTGTGCTTCGTCACCATATCATTCAGGGCGCTGACTGTGTCGAGTCCCTGCAGATCCCCCCATTCGGTGGACTCTTTCAGAACCTGGAACAGTTTTGTCTGTGGGTTGAAATCCGGCACCACATCCGGATGCTCTTTGACCGGCATCTGTACGACGAAGCCCTCATCATAGAGGAATAACTTGAAATACCGCAGATACCCGGTGTCCGGCACCATATACCCGTAATAGTAATCCTCATAATGGCTCATACTGTATATATTAACCCTGGAAACTCTGCGATAGCCAAACAAGTGCTCCTTATCATGCATTCCGTGTTTGCCAAACAACTTTACCGCTTCATCCGTATGAACAGAACGCTTTGAAATCGGTATCTTCTGTTCTATAATTTCGTGCATACGTACTTCCACTTTCTCCAGGAATTCCTGATTCACCACCAAATCCCCTTCGATCGTACAATAAAATCCTTTGCTGACAGAGTAATGAATCCTCACCCGACCCACATGTTCTTTTCCGCCGATATCATGCACTGCTTTCACCAGCATGAGACTCATGCTCCGTCGGTATGTCTTATTCCCGATCTCATCTCCTGTCGTGACAAACTGCAGTACACAGTCTTTTTTCAGTTTTTTGTGCAATTCCTGAAGCTTGAATTGATTGACAAATACCAGCACAATGTCGTATTTATACTGATCCTGAAAGTCTTTCGCAATCTGCAGATATGTAGTCCCCGCCGGATACTGTTTTTCTGTTTCTCCAACTCTTACTGTACACATTTTATTTTCCATACTTACTGCCTCTCTCTATACTGTTTGAAATGGATGTGTTACTTTTGCCGTAGTGACGGCAACTCCTGGTACATTCTCTTCCAGAAATGTTTTCATATCAGACATAAAGATATATTCCACACCATAGTGTCCTGCATCAATCACAGCCATCCCTCTCGCCACTGCATCTATACCCTCATGATGTCCGATATCCCCGGTAATCAGAACCTGCGCCCCTTTTTCAATGGCAACATCTATCACACTTTTGCCTGATCCCGGGCAGATTGCCGCGCGTCTCACTCCCGTTTGAAGATCACCGAATACCCGCACATGCTCCAGAGCAAAACTTTGTTTCACCCGCTCGCAGCACATTTGCACGCTCATCTCTTCCGAGAACTGCCCGATACGTCCAATCCCTTCCTGTATCCACACGCTGTCCTCATTCCCAGCATGATCCGATTCACGTTTCACAATCCGTTCTTCCGTTACTTCCAGTGCTTCCGTCTGTTGAAGCCCTAGCCATCTTGCGGAGAGGTCCGCCATCCCCCGCACATCGTAATTGGTGTGCATCGCATAATAGGAAATATCGTTCTGAATCAGCCTTACCAACCTTCTCCCGATAAAATCCTGATCCGTCACCCGTTTCATCGGCGAGAAAATCAGTGGGTGATGTGTGATCAACAGATCCGCACCCAGACGAATCGCCTCTTCCACCACTTCATCCGACGCATCCACCGCTATATATATTGTATGCACTTCCCTCTCCAAACGTCCCGCCAGAAGCCCCACATTGTCAAAATCCAATGCCGCCTGCGTCGGGTAAACGTTCTCTATTCTACGAAATATCTCTTCGCATCGCATTTAACATCACCTCATTTCTCATATGAGATCGCCTCTGCAATCACAGCCAACTCCTGGCAAAGTTCCTCGGACCGCATCCTAGCGCGCTCATTTTGCTGCTTCAGTTCTCTTAAAAGATTTTGACGAAGACTCTGCTCCCGCAGAAGATATTTTTGCAATACAGGATGCCCCTTCTCCAGAAGAAGTTTCCCATATCTCAGCTCGGCTGTCGTCCAATCCAGATGCATAGAAATCCCATCCCGACATGCAGCCGCTCTTGGGATCACTTTCATCATCGGATAATATTTTCCATCCTCCTCCACCATATTTTCCTGTACGATCACAAATCTTTCCCGGAGGAGCCATGTTCTTACCCGTTCGATCTCGGACTGCGGCTGCAATACACATTCTCTGAGACCATCCACTGTAGCTTTCCCCCTCTCTAGAATGCGGATCATCAAAGCGCCGCCCATCCCGGAAAGCACCACAGAGTCTACCTCCCCTGCTCTTAATTCCTGCATCCCATCGGAAAGCCGAACCTCAGCTTTCCCTCGACACACCATGCGATCTATATGTTCCTTTGCCCTGCTAAGCGGCCCCTCATTGATGTCCATCGCGATCACTTTCGGACATTTCCCGGAATTCAAAAGATACACCGGCAGATACCCGTGATCCGTCCCAATATCCGCTACGCGCAGTCCTTCCGTCACCAAATCTGCTACCGCTTGCAGACGTCCCGACAATTCCATAATTTCCTCTATTCAATAACTTGTTAATCCAGATAATCCCGAAGTTTCCTGCTCCTGCTCGGATGGCGGAGTTTCCGCAATGCCTTCGCCTCTATCTGGCGGATTCGCTCACGAGTTACGTCGAACTCCTTCCCTACCTCCTCCAGTGTACGCGCCCTTCCATCATTCATGCCAAAACGCAGACGCAAAACTTTCTGCTCCCGCTCAGTCAGCGTATCCAGAACCTCATCCAACTGTTCTTTCAGCAAAGTTGCCGCCGCTGCTTCCGCCGGCACCAGCACATTATCATCCTGAATAAAATCACTCAGATGGCTGTCTTCTTCCTCTCCAATCGGCGTCTCCAATGAGACCGGCTCCTGAGAGATTTTCAGGATCTCCCGCACACGCTCCACCGGCATGTCCAGTTCTTCCGCAATCTCTTCCGGCGTGGGTTCACGCCCCAGC
>JAAVXR010000101.1 GCA_022790755.1 Hespellia sp.
ATTTCTGGTACAACGCATAGAAATCGTACGCCTGCATAATCATGTAATTGAATTCCAGGAAACTTAATCCCTTCTCCATTCTCTGCTTGTAACATTCCGCCGTTAGCATACGATTGACACTGAAATGTGCGCCCACTTCCCGCAGAACCTCGATATAATTCAGATCCAACAACCAATCCGCATTGTTGACCATCAAAGCCTTCCCCTCAGAAAAATCAATAAATCTGCTCATCTGTTCCTTGAAACAGTCGCAATTGTGCTGGATTCGTTCGACGTCCATCATCTGCCGCAGATCCGTTCTCCCGGACGGATCACCAATCATCCCGGTTCCCCCGCCAATCAGCGCGATCGGCTTGTTGCCGCCCATCTGCAGACGCTTCATCAGACAGAGCGCCATGAAATGTCCCACATGCAGGCTGTCGGCCGTCGGATCGAAGCCGATATAAAACGTAGCCTTTCCATTGTTAATCAAATCCGAAATCAACGCTTCATCCGTCACCTGGGCAATCAACCCACGAGCCTGCAATTCTTCATACAATGTCATTTCCCATTTCTCCTTTCTTTTCGATACAAAAAGAGCCTCCATCCGGAAAGGACGAGGGCTCTCTAAACTCGTGGTACCACCTTTTCTTCGCAGACAATTCGCATCATCTGCCTCAGCGAGTGTATCAATCTATTAATCACTCAGTGCAGTAACGAGCACCACTCCGTCACATCCTACTGCCGCAAATGTTACGGTCTGCTCTCCAGATCAAATTCCGTCTGACCATGTCTTTTGCAGGTTCGGTGTGCAGCTCCAGGATGTATTCGTAAGTGTCGATGCCACGCGCCTCTCATCAGCCGGCTACTCTCTGTTTTCTCTCAAACACTTACTACTTGTTCCCTTCTGTGCTTTTCTCTTATCTGTTGCCTATAGTACATGATTCCATCCGGGTTTGTCAAGACCATATGAATGTTTTCCCAAATAAACCTACATGCACCACAGGGAGCATATCACCCATTATTTTGCCAGATCCTCAATCTGTCCCGCCAAAACTTTCTCGATCGCATAGGCCACACCATCTTCGTTATTGGTTTTCGTGACGTAGCGTGCCGCCTCCCAGGCTTCTTTCACTGCATTTCCCACGGCAACGGTTACACCATAATCCATCTGCAACATGGAAACATCGTTCAGACTATCTCCCAGAACCATCACCTCGTCCATCGAATACCCGTGTTCCTCAATCCATTCTTTCAGAATTGGACCTTTCTGCGCCCGAATATCCGTCAACTCAATATTGGTCGGAAGCGAAGAGGCTACCGCGATCGTCGGCAGAGGATCATAAAGCGATTTCACCCGTTTCATAAGTTCCGTGTCTTCAGAAAATAAAAAAGTTTTCACGATCGGAATACCCTTGCGTCTCATTTCTTCGAGGCTCCCGATGCGCTTCAGATAACTTCTTCGCTCTTTATAAATCTCCGATGCAAGAATCTCTTCCTCAGTCCCATTGAAAAAGAACTGACGCACCTCTCCCAACAGATAATTCTTCAAATCTTCTTCTGTTCCCAACAGATAACTCCATTCATCTGAAAAAAAGAACACAATCACCGGATACGGCTCCGCAATCTTGAGCACTTGCCGTACCTCCTCATCAGACATCAGAATACTTTTCTCCACAGTTCCCTTTTTGTCTCTGACCTCAGCGCCGCTTGCCAAAATACAGTTGCAGTCGATTCCTGCCGGTTTCAGCACCGTCATGGCGCCGGCATATTCTCGCCCGGTAATTGCCAGAAATTCAATCCCAGCCTCCTGTGCCTTCTTGATTGCCGCCGCATTTCCTGCCGAAACCACATGCTCGCTGTTCAATAATGTTTCATCCAAATCAGATGCAATTACTTTTATCATAATCTCCCTTCCCTCTATCTCATTTTCCTTTTATCTCATTTTCAATTTACTCCGGTATTTTCGATAACGCCGCTTCGTCTCCCACCAGAATCACATCCCGATGCATCTGCAAAATGGATCCCGGAACCGCAGGAGTCACTTCTCCGCAAAATACCTTTGCCACCATGTCTGCTTTCTCTTCACCGCACACAACCACCAGAATTTTCCTGGCCTGCATGATCGTCTGAATTCCCATCGTATACGCCTGCTTCGGCACCTCGTCCGCTGATGCGAAAAATCGCTTATTTGCCTCAATCGTACTCTCCGTCAAGTCCACGCAATGTACGCCTTTTTCGAAAGCTTCTCCCGGCTCATTAAACCCGATATGCCCGTTATGCCCTAATCCCAGGAGCTGAAGATCAATCCCTCCCAGGTCGCGGATCAAACTGTCATATCGTGCACATTCCTGGGCACTGTCCGCCGCCAACCCATCTGGAAGATGTGTACTTTCAGCAGAAATGTTCACATGGCCGAATAAATGGTCCTGCATAAAATGATAATAACTCTGCTCATTCTCACGATCCATTCCTTTGTACTCATCCAGATTGACCGTAGTTACCTCAGAAAAATCCAAATCCCCCTTCTGATACCACTCTACAAGCTTCTCATACGCCCCGATCGGCGTGGAACCCGTCGCCAGTCCCAACACACAGTCTGGCTTCAAAATAATCTGTGCAGACAGAATATTTGCAGCTTTCCTGCTCATATCCTCGTAATTTTTTGCTCGGTAAATCTTCATCGCCACATTTCCTCCTTCTTCTGAATTCAGGTTTCTTTTGTAGGTTTGCTTATTTCCGGCAGGATGCATCACCCTGCATTATTACCCGCGACTGTCCGCATTGCTATTGGAACTTTCTGTCATCATTCTAGCATGTTGTCATAAGATTAACAAGTTCTATTGTACATCTATTTGTGAAAATGCTCAAAAATCTCATCTGTTCTCCTTTTATCTGCAACACCTCATCCGCAGATTCTCTTCTTTGCATCAATATACGTTATACAAAAAGAAACCGGGAAAACGCCCTGTTTCCCGGCCACTACCACTCTTTTCTTCTATTTTTAACCCGTTCGACTCATTCTTTTAAATCCTGCAAACGCATTTTGTATCCCTGAATTTATGCCGCACATTCGGCGGCGAACTTTTAAAATAAAATAGTCTTCAACTCACGAAATATATATTCACTCGCAACCTCATTTGCATACGCCGTCAAATGCGGCGTCCAGTTAATAAAACATCTCTTTTTATGCCTGCGATTAAAAAGCCATGAGAGTTCATAATAGTGATCAAATTCCACCCTGGATTTCTCCATCTCCCAACAATTATATCCCAAATGTATGACAATATCATTCTTCTTGACGTCTGTCCTATTTATATTTACAAAATCACGAATATCCGAATACACATTTAAGCCGCCGCCAGTCCCATAATTCACAACTCTATACTGCGTAAATCCTTCTCTGTTCAAATACGCTTGCAGCATGCTCGGTATCGTCAAATCATCGCTGACACCAAAGCCCCTGGCAATACAAGTACCCAATACGTATATCGTATGGGAATATTCCACCGGCTGATTCCATGTTACCCTTTGATTATTTTGTACATGATACGTTTGACTGCATACATCCTCCAATAGATAGCGGCCGTTCGCCTCGCACAGCATGACATTTTTATAATCATGTTCTGTCCAATATTTTATGGCATCCGCATAATCGCCAAAAATATTTACAAGTTCCGCTGTGTCAGCCGCCAGGTCATCCATCCCCTGTAAATAATAAACCAGATTTTCTTTTCTGCACTTCCATTCTACTGGTGTTTGAAAAAACAAGTACTGAATCCCGTTCATCATAAAATTGCAAACAGTCGTTCTCGATAGTATCGTCAAATATACCTCATCAATATGATAGGCCCTCACACTTTCTTCCAAGCACTCGTTATGTACAAGAAGAACATCTTTCGCTCCGCATTCTTTTATGCTATTCAATTGTTTCATTTTTATCGACGGAACCATAACTTCTCTTAATCCCTGTATTTTTTCATTTTGGCTGAGATAGCAAACATGATCGCTGCCCTCAAAAAATTGTTCGATGAATGCAGCACTGCACAATGTCCAATCAAAGTTAAAATCATTCACGATATGCCTTTTTCTCTTTTTTACGTAGAGCAATCTCCCCTCAATATCCAGAACCGGAATCTCCTGTATTCTGTTATTCTTCTGCACTATTTTATCTACATCCTGTTCCAAATGATTTCCTTCTCTGACAGATAAGAAATTTGTATTCAAATGATGATTTACTCTGAAATATTTTTTAAAATCTCCTATCGAGATAATACCATACAGCTTATCATTTGAACCATTGACATAAATATACATGTGATCTCAGAACAAAGAACAAAGTTTATCTCTATTCAAAACATCTTGATATTGGATAAGAGCTATTTCACGAATCGCAATATTTTCAAACGCTTCCATATACTATATGAAATCCCCCTTTTTATTCTCGTTCTACCCCATATGCCCGCATAGAATCTTCGGAGAAGATTACCGTTTCATCCATCTTATGAATCTGTTTTTCCGGGTACTTCTTCAAAAGTTCCTGATACAGCTCATTTCTGGAGCGTTCATAGGTATTGGCAATCACAATCGCATCTTTGACCCCTCCTGAAATCAAAGCAGGGTTGTCCACCGGCAGACCCATTCGTCTAAACTGCCGAAAATTTCGATCCACCCATACCGTCACATGACAAAATCCCGTTCTTTCCAGAAATTGATACAGTCTCTGTCCATAAGTCCCCGCACCGTAAAGAATGATGTTTGTCCCTTTTTTTACCCCTGAAAATGGAAATAGAAACTCCAGCTCTTCATACCCTCGATATAGCCCGTCCGAACGCGGGATCATCAGAAAGAGCACGTATTTTAACCACTGTTCTCTCAAGTCATAAATATGGATATAGTGCTCCAAACTCTTGTTAACCGTTTGATAAAGCACTCGAAACTGTTCCCGTTCTCTTTCGTAGTTCTGTATTTTTTTCACCATAGACACCGTCGTCTGCCGGTAATGATATAAACATTTTCGCATCACATAAATCGCTTCCACATGCAACAGACAGGGATAGGTACACGCAGCGTCTTCCCCCATCACAATCCGTTCATCTACCGCCATCTGAAATGGTTCCAAACATTCCCTTCGAAACAGTTTATCCCAGACGCCCGGAAAAAGGCCCCACTCGAAAAAAGTATCCCCGGCTATCATCCGCGGATACACTTTCTGCAACAATTCTTGCTTTCCATATCGCCCCTCCGGGATTCCATGAAAGACCTCTTTCTGAACATCACCGGTATCTTCATAGCGTCCGCACATGACTACATCCACAGTTTGTTCTGTCATCTTTTGATACATGCGCTCATACATATCCGGCTCGATCCAGTCATCCCCGTCTACATAAGCGATATATGTCCCTCTCGCTGCCTTTAGACCGGCTTTACGCGCGCTGACCACACCGCCGTTTTCTTTATGCAGCACGACAATCCGATCATCCTGATGGCGATAGGCTTCACAAATCGAAGGACTATTGTCTGTGGAACCGTCGTCCACCAATAGAATCTCCAAATCCGAAAAGGTCTGTTGCATCAGACTTTCAATACAGCGCGGCAGGTAGTCTTCTATATTATAAACCGGAACAATCACACTAATCATCTTCACAAATCCTCCCCATCACAAACGCGACAGACGCGTTCACCTTTTCCCTGGTTCGCCTCTGTGCCTCCCCAAACCACGTTCCTGCATATTGATGGACAGAATACGTCTTTTCTGTGATATTTCCCATCCCATACATATGAATCGGGGAAAAGTATTCCATCGAAAATGCCGCAAAGTGTTCCCCCCTCTGGCTGCTTCCATTCCGAATCAATCCGTATTTTTCTAATACCTTTGTCTGATAGACCGGAGACGCCGTCATATTCAAGGTTCCATCCTGTGTCACAAACAATGTTCTTTCATAGCCTTCCATCATGTCACATAGAATCGGATGATCTGACACTCCGCCAAATCCAAGCCCAAAGTTTATGGACCAGACATCCTGAAATCCGCAGAAAAGCTCGTATTGGAGAAACACATCCAACGGTCGTACTACCTCGACATCCGTATCCAGATAGATGCCTCCGTATGTATTGATAAGATCCAGCCGTGCATAGTCGGGTACAAACCCCCATTTTCCTGCCTCATACGCCTGTCTCATATAGCGGTTCTTCGTATAATCATAATTCGATTCATCCCATCGGCAGATTTCATAATCCGGCAGAATTCTTTTCCAGGACTCGATATTTCTCTGGAAGCGCTCCGGAATTCTACTCTTTCCAAACCAACAATAATGTATTTTTTTAGGAATCCTCTGCTTGTCATGATCCGTCAACACGAGCTTGTCATCATCCGCCCAAAACAAAGCCGGAACATAGACTTCCATTCCATCCCACTGTTCCAGACCGTCCAACTGTCGGATGATTTCCTCCGCATACTGCAAGGATGTCACCACCACCAAAGCATCTTTGATGTCGCTTGGCATTTCTCCCATAGACAGAACAGGGACGGCCCGGGAGCCAAGCCAGATTTGACGTTCCTTTCGATAATTGTCTATCACATACTGAATTTGGCCGACCATTTGCGGGCATTTCTCACACAATTCCCTGAAATCCTGTCCGGCACAAATACACACAATTTTCTCCGTTGCCGCTCTTTTTTGAAATGCTGATACTTTTATATTTCTAACTTTTACCATCGTTTCATCCCCTTACTATTTCCGGTTTCCTGTCTCTCATTCTGTATCATTTCTCATCTTCTATTCGAAGCTGGCCGTGTTCTTTATATTCCCGAATGATGTCCGATAATAAGTACAACCGTGATACCCCTTGTTCTTTCAGCAAACTGCAGACCGCCTTAGCATCCGCTCTGGCTAATGTAATAATGACTGGTTCCCATACATGTTTGAATTTCTCTGGCCGCACAGTCTGAATCCCCTCGTCCATGATCTCTGCCTTCTGATCAATAAAGCAACGCACTTGAATCCCCTGAGTCTGCAATTCTTTTGCAAGCCGCAGACCAACGCGACCTTTTCCATAAATACAGACCACCCGTTCACCCTGCGCTCGAAAATAATCTCCCAAGCAGACCCCACGTTCCCGAAGTTCCATCCAATCATCCAAAAGAACATACAATTCCAGAAACTTATCCCGTTCCCGCATACAGTTTGTCTCATGCCGCCAAATGACATTATAAAGCCCCATCCGTTCGTCTTCTGTATACAAAGAATGATCGTTCAATCTTTCATACACTTCACGCATGGACTGCAGCATGGAAAAATCATTGGCCGAAGTATTATTCCCATGCACCGTATGCTCAAATAACGCCTCCGGATTGCACACAAATCGCTTTCCATCCTGCAGCATACACAGCCACAGGAACCAATCGTCCGCTCCATTATGCCGCAAAATAGAAGTTCTCCAATAAGCAGAGATTGCATCTTTTCGAAGCAGCACCTGACCTGGAGAGAGGATTCCATTTCCCCTCTGTACCATATACTCCCGCCGAATACATTCCTGTAAGGTCCTATCTCCGTAATAAAAGGGTCGCCCATCCTGAAGCGCGCCGCACACCACAGCGTCTGCCTCCCCGATCGCCTCCAGCTGTTTTTCTATATAATCCGAAGTGATTCGATCATCCTGATCCAGAAACAAGACAAATTTCCCAAGCGCTGTTTCCAGCCCTTTCACTCGCGCCCCATGAATTCCTCTGTTCACTTCCGTCTGAATCATCCGAACGGAAACGCTGCTGGAATACCAATTTTCGTCTATCGGAACCAACGGATCATCATTCACCAATAGCAGTTCCATCCCGCAGCTCATGTTCTTGGCATTGTTTTCTGCCTGATGAATCAGACCTCCGATATATTGTTCTCCATGATAAATCGGGACGATGATACTCACCAGTATTAAATGACGCATATCGGTTTTTCCCATATAATCTTATCTCCTGCAATTCCCATATGAATCAGGTCCTCTCGTATTTCCATCGCCACTTCTTCCTGATCGACTGCAATCAACAGTTGATCAAACACCATATCTTTGATCTCTTCCGGCGCCATGACGCGAACCCCATTATAAAGTTCCATTTTTTTGTAATTCTGATCTGCCCACCCCACAACTTTTATGTATTTCCTGATCTGCAGTTCATTGAGATAAGATTTCCCCACATTTCCCGCCCCGTAAATCACCAATCTGGAATCTTGAAAGATCAGATGATAAGGAAAACGAAACATGATAGGTGAGAGTTCCATTCCATACCAATTCTTTACCATCATTGCGAGAAAATGCCTGACATAGTTTTCCGTCTGAAATCTTAAAATGTCCCAAAGCCCCATCTCCTGAAACAATCGTGTCAGATTATCCTGAAAATTCTGCACTTCCACGATCCTTTCCAGCGGAAACTGGCGTGTACAGGAAACCGGATTACTGTTATAGTGATAGAAAGCACCGTTACATAAATAAAGACTTTTTGCATCGCATACCGCCGGGTACGCAACCAGAGCGTCCTCTCCCAACGTAATCCGATCCGTCACAGTTTCCGTCACTTTGGTATACAAAGCCTTCTTCATATATTTACAGCACAGAGAAGGGTTCAGCCTTCTTCTTCCCACGGTCGGGTCATATAACATCCCCGGCAAAATTTTGCTCCGTATTTCTGCTGCGCTATATAGCTTTTCAGGATACAGATGCCTTTCGACTCCCTGGTCTCCAGTCAAATAAGCATATGCAAACATATCCGGGTCCCACTTCGCAAAGATTTTCATCGCTGTTTCAAACGCATTGGGTTCCAGCCAGTCATCCGCGTCACAAAAAGTAACGATCTCCCCTTTCGCGTTCCGCACTCCTGCTTTTCTCGCCTGATAAGGCCCTCCATTTCTCTGATGGAGCACCCGAACCCTGGAGTCTTCTGCCGCATATGCATCGCACAAATCGCCAGAATAATCCACAGACCCATCGTCCACCAAAATCAACTCAAACGATGAATACGTCTGCCGTAAAATACTTTCCACGCAATTTTTCAGACTCTCCTGCGCATTGTAAACCGGAATAATAACCGACAACCTACACCTATCCTTCTTCACAAATCTTCTCCCTGTTATTTGTTTTCACCTGCTCCGCCGCCGGAATCGGATAATTTACGGCATCCGCACCATTACAGTGATTACACAGATCAAGATACCCTTTCTCAGAATATCCCATCTGAAATTCCAGCAAAATCTTCCGATCTTCCGTTTCCAATTCTTTGAGATCCAGATAATCCTCTGCCCCCAACCCTAGACTTAAATTCTCTGACACACTCCTTGCCATAACGCAATAATAATAACGGCTCCCTCTGATTTCTCTGCAAGGCGTTTTACAGCGGTCAAAGACCCCGATCAATTCCTTCTCCTGCCAGTTCCTGTCCACCATTTCAAAACCATAATCCATCCACTGCGTTTCTTTTCCGCTGATCGAATAGGAAATCTGGTTTTGAGCTAATACTTCCTTCAACCGTTCATATTGTTTTTCAAGACGTGTTATTGTTGCGGAATAATCTGATATACGAATCGTTATGTCATACTTCTTACATAAATCGAGAAGCAGTCGGTCCGGCAGGATGGTTCCATTTGTCGTGATCGCAAATACCACGATTTTATCCCGATATCTCTCTCCTATATATGCGATCATCTCCCCCAGATGCCGATACAGGAATGGTTCTCCTCCTATCAAAACAAATTCCGCGACAATGTCCACATGAGCGAAAAAAGAATCCGCACTCTCCTTTGCCATCTCAACGCTCATATCCTGACTTCCAGAATCCACAGCATAACAACCATGCGCACAATTTCGGCATTTTAGAGTACATCTTTCCGTCAGGCAGATCTGTGCCAGCTCTACATAGATCTGATCATTTGCGTATGCCGTTAAAACAGGAAACACATTTTTCATGAAATCCTTTCGGTCATAAAAATCTTTGACTTCTCTCAACCCGGCGTCCGCCAATTGTTTGGTGATCACCGGAATATTTTTCGTATCTGCCGCGATGATCACCAATCCCTGTCCTTCCCCTGCTAAATAATCCTGCAAAGAGATCACCTTTGCCCCATTCACCCCTGCAGCTTGCTTTTTCGTATCATTATCTATAAATCCACAAAAATATCCGGTCTTTTCAAGAATTGGCCGAATCTCCTCTCCAATAAGACCGGCGCCAAAAATATAGATCTTCTCGCCCTTCGCACGAAAATTTTGCACAATCTCCTTTGCAAAACAGTCAAACTCATGCCCTTTGTTTCGCCACTTCATAACCTCCGATATCCTTTCTATTAAATCACCTCATCAAAAAACGGTTCATGCTGCGCTTCTTTCCATATAATCCTGTCCGCCGCAATCCCATAAGTTTCCATTAATTTCTTCTTTATCTGATCTGCCAGAACTGAATCGAGAACGGCAATAATGACATAATCGAACCGTATTTCCGACAACCGCTCTACCGAATCAATTTGATAAGAACACTGTTCTGTTCTTTCTCTGAATTTCTCGTCAACCCAGGCCACAATATTTTTCTCTTTATGCTGCATACAAAGCTGATGATGCAATGCCTGTCCGCATTGTCCTGCTCCGTAGAGAACGATTCGCGCATCCACGTAATTCTCATATTGAAATTTCCATTTTCCAAGCACTTCCACATCAATGTCAAACAGCGTTCTCATATTATGTGATTCGATATCCAACATATAACGTTTCAACTGTCTCATCAGCACATGAGAGCTGGGATGTTCTATAAATAATCCCTTCAATTCCTTATACAGCAGATACGCGTTGTATAATAATTTCTCATCTTCTTTTCTGCAAATGGAACCAGGATGAATACAATAATGATAATAGGAACTCCTGCTTATATAGACACTGTCAGACAAGAGACAGTATTTATATAATGTCAGTGCATCCTCCCCAAAGAAGATTTCCGTGTTTAGAGTCTCATACACTTGTATCAACTGATCTCTCAGAAACAATTTGTTAACCAGCGTACAGTACAGACCAAAATCCCCGACCTCCGCGTTTCTTAACATAGTAGGATAAATATCCCGCTCCAGATTTTGATAAAATCCTTCCGCAAAATGATCGCAAAACTCCTGGTTCCATCTCTCATTCTCGTAATCACGGTAAATGCCCGTGGAGATCAATTTCGCATGATATTGCTCGTAGATTTGAACCATCTTTTCATACATCTCAGGCGCAATCCAATCGTCACTGTCCACAAACCCTATCAGCTTCCCTTTTGCCTTTTGTAGCCCCAGTTTTCTGGCGCAGTTCGGCCCCTGATTTACCTGAGAAATAACGGATATCCGTGCATCACTTTTTCGATATCTTTTGCAAATATCGAAACTGCCATCTGTGGAACCATCATTTACCAAAATAATTTCAATCGGCGAGTAGGTCTGATTTACAATACTCTCGATGCACCTTTCCAGATATCGTTCTGCATTAAAGACCGGGACAATCACCGATACCAATGGCGCTTTTGATACACTGTTCTTTTCCAAACTTCTATCCCTCCGTCCCCAGATACTGTTCCTCTTTTCCTCTATATCCCTTAGGATTGAGATGTAAAAGCTACTTTTTCAAATTAGTAGAGGCAAATTACACAAAACATATTCTTCATTGTTCCAGGCTACGGATCTAAATGCTTCTAAAATGTTCTGATGAAAATATTAAAAAAGAGACGCAACCGCCCTCAATGCGCCGTCCATGGCGCAGATCGGGCTTTCGCCGGCATCCGTGCCGTCGAATTGCTGTAACTTGACAGAACATTAAGAAGCACTAAGATCCTGCGCAGTCACAATTCTGAACACATTTTGTGCAATTTGCCAGGTGTACTCTGAGAAATCACCTTTTAACAACCAAATCCTTTAGATAGTTGCGACACCAATAAACTTGCTGAATATTCTGACCATATGTTCTGTGAGAATCCATTTTGCGCCATGGAATCAAGACCATAGAAGGCGGGAGGGTCGCTCCCCGACTGCCTTCTGCTTTATTGGGCTTGATGAAATGCCTGGCGCAGTAGGATTTGAACGGAATATAGGGTTAGAATATTCTCACAGCTTAGTGTTTCGCAATTACCTACTATATCCATTCTGAGTTTTTGACCTGCATAAATGCTTCAAACCGCTTCACATCGACAAATTCTTTTACAAACTCCGTCCTCGGACTATGACAGATTTCGTCCGGCGTCCCGATCTGTTCGATTCTTCCTTGATTGGTTATTATGATGGTATCCGCTACTTCCATGGCTTCTTCCTGATCGTGCGTCACAAAGATACTGGTAATTCCCACCCTCTCTATCATCTCCCGCAGCCATGTCCGCAGTTCTCTTCGTACTTTTGCATCAATCGCAGCAAACGGTTCATCCAGGAGTAAAAGATGCGGATTCGGCGCAAGAGCCCTGGCAAACGCCACTCTCTGCCGCTGCCCTCCGGACAATTGGTGAGGATAACGTTTCCCCAAATCTTGCATAGAAATCAATTCCAACAATGCTTCCACCCTGTCCTTTATTTCACCTTTTTTCTTTTTCTGCACCTTCAACCCAAAAGCGATATTGTCTTCCACCGTCATATAACGAAATAACGCGTAATTTTGAAATACAAATCCAATCCCCCGTTTGCTCCCCGGCAAATGATTCACCTTTTCTCCATTGATCAGAATATCTCCGGAATCTGGGGTATCCAATCCCGCTATCATCCGCAGAATCGTGGTCTTTCCACTCCCACTCGGGCCAAGCAACGCTGCAAGTCGTCCCTTTTTCACACCAAAACTGACATCTCTCGACGCATGAAAACCGTCAAACGTCTTATTGATATGCTGCATCTCCACATACATGGCTGTCTTTCCTCCAAACATTCTCTTACCAGTCTATCTTTTTTTCCATTCCACCAGGTTTTTTACAACCAGTATCACCACCGCCAGAACTACCAGCACAGAAGATACTGCAAAAGCTGCCGTCGTGTGAAATTCATTGTAGAGAATCTCCACATGCAGCGAAAGGGTATTGGTTTTCCCCCGCAAATGACCGGAAATGACAGATACGGCGCCGAATTCCCCCATCGCTCTTGCTGTGCACATGATAATCCCATATAACAGCGACCATTTCATATGCGGAAACGTAATTTTCCAAAAAATCGTAAAACCACCCGCTCCCATCAGCGCCGCCGCCTCTTCTTCCTCTTTTCCCTGCGCACTCATCACCGGAAATAATTCCCGAAAAACAAACGGCAAAGTTACAAAGATGGTCGCCAGTATCACCCCTGGCACCGCAAACACAATTTTTATCTGATGTGCTTTCAGAAATTCTCCCAACCATCCAATATTTCCAAAAGTCAGTATAAAGATCAGACCGGCAATCACCGGAGAAATCGAAAATGGAAGATCAATCAATGCCGCCAATACTTGTCTTCCCCGAAAATAAAACTTGGAAAGCAGATAAGATGCAAAGATCCCGAACACGGTATTTACCGCTACCGCTGTCACCGTCGCCAGTACCGTGAGCTGAAAAGCCTTTATCGTGTATTCATCCAACACGTTTTCCCGATAAACACTCCATCCCTCTTGTAACGCGTTGATCACGACCACCGCCAGCGGAAGAATCAGCATCACAAAGAGAAACAGCACGCTGATTCCTGTCAGGATATACTTTATAATGGAATTGTCTTCCTTTTTGCGCGGCTCTACGACCTTTTGCAGGGAATATATTCCATCTCCCACCATATCCTGTTCGTAAACCCGATCCATTTTCTTCCTCATCCGCTTTCTTCCTTTCCGAACCTCCTAAAATCACCTATCCTCATGAGCACTTTCCGAATCTCCTAAAATCGCCTGTCCCCATGAGCACTTTCCGAATCTCCTAAAATCGCCTATCTCCATAAGCGCGCTATCCCTTATGAAACCGCTGCGTGTAGATTTGTATGGAATTGATCACCAACATTAGCAAAAAAGACAGGATCAGAAGAACCACCGCAATGGCCGTTGCCTCGGCATACTTGTACTGTTCCAGCTTCATCATAATCAAGAGAGGCGCAATCTGTGTCTTGTAAGGAATATTCCCCGCGATAAATACCACGCTCCCATACTCCCCAATCCCTCTGGCAAAGGCAAGCCCAAAGCCCGCCAGAAGCGCCGGGAACAACTCCGGCAGTATGACGCGAAAAAAGATATACATCCTGTCTGCTCCGAGCATCGTCGCCGCCTCTTCGTACTGTCGGTCCAACTTCTCCAACACCGGCTGCACAGCCCTCACCACAAATGGAATTCCAACAAAAACCATGGCGATCGTAATACCGATCCTGGTGTAGGCAATCTGTATTCCTGCTTTTGCAAACAGACCGCCGATCCACCCCTGATCAGAATACAGGTAAGTCAAAGAGATCCCGGCCACAGCGGTGGGCAATGCAAACGGTAGCTCAATCATTCCATCCATCAGCCGTTTCCCCGGAAACTCATAGCGCACCAGAACCCACGCCAAAATCAGCCCAAATACTGCATTAAGCAAGGCCGCCAGAAAAGCGCAGGAAAAACTGACCATATATC
The DNA here is from genome assembly GCA_022790755.1 of Hespellia sp. Classification (GTDB taxonomy): domain Bacteria; phylum Bacillota; class Clostridia; order Lachnospirales; family Lachnospiraceae; genus Mediterraneibacter_A. The sequence continues at coordinate 14,566 of JAAVXR010000101.1, forward strand.
CGGAAACCACCTGTCGCGTCGTGACCACTTCAACGAACGCCTGACTCCCTAATTTTGCACTGCTCACAAACAAAGATGCCAGCGGAATCAAGACCAGACAGCCAAGCATAGCCAGTGTTACACCCATAGAAAGACCAAACCCGGGAATCACCCGAACCCCTCTCTTATTCTTCACCTTTACAATCTGCTGTTCCATAGTCTTACGCGTTCCTTTCTCGTTTCTGGGATTTAAGATTCAAGTGTCAATTGTTGCTTTTTCAAATTGGTTGAGGCAAATTGCACAAAACGTATTCTTCATTGTTCCAGGCTTCGGAGCTAAGTGCTTCTAAAATGTTCTGCCCCTATATTCCGTGAGAAGCCATTTTGCGCCATGGAATCAAGACCATAGAAGACAGGAGGGTCGCTCCCCGACTGTCTTCTGTCCCACTGGGCTTGATGTAATGTCCGGCGCAGTTGGATTTGAACGGAATATAGGGGCAGAATATTCTCACAGCATAGTATTTCACAACTACCCCTTGTTACTCCGCATAAATCTGATCAAAAACGGCTCCGTCGTCAAAAAATGTCTCATACGCTTGATCCCATCCGCCAAAGTCATCAATCGTCACCAGATTCATGTTGAGATCAAATTGTTCGGAAAATTCCTGCAGGATTTCTTCTTTGGACGGACGATAATAATGTTCTCCGGCCAATCGTTGTGCTTCATCACTGTATAGATATTGCAGGTACGCTTCCGCGATTTCTGTTGTTTGGTGTTCTTCTGCATTTTGATCTACGACTGCCACCGAAGGCTGCGCCAGGATACTGATACTCGGCGTCACAATCTCGTATTGATCCGGGTATGCCTCCATCGACAAATATGCCTCGTTCTCCCATGCGATCAGTACATCCCCCTGTCCATTTTCCACAAAGGTGTTTGTCGCTCCTCTGGCCCCGGAATCCAGCACCAGCACATTCTTATACAATTTCCTCAGATACTCCCTGGTCTCCTCCTCGTTCTCTCCGTCCTTTTCCTGCCAGTAAGCCCATGCGGCGAGAAAGTTCCAGCAAGCTCCACCGGAAGTTTTGGGATTCGGCGTGATCACCTCCACATCTTTCGCAATCAAATCATCCCAATCCCGAATATTTTTTTCGTTTCCTTTTCGTACCAGAAACACAATCGTTGATGTATACGGTGAACTATCGCAGTCGAATTCGTCGATCCAACCACTATCGATCAACCCCGCATTCTCAATCGCAGTGATATCATGGGCAAGCGCAAGCGTCACTACATCCGCCTCGTTTCCCTCCATCACCGAACGGGCCTGAGAACCAGAACCGCCATGGGATTGCGTCACCGTGATCTCCTGGCCGCTTTCTTTCTTCCAATACTCACAAAATTGTTCATTGTACTTCGCATAAAATTCTCTGGTGGGATCATAAGACACATTCAAAATCTCCGTCCCCGTCCCACCATCAGACGTAGAATCCGCATTCCCGCCGCATCCTGCTCCCAGAACAGACACCGCTATCGTCAAGATCAAAATGAATACCACTCTCTTTTTCTTCATAGACTTCCTCCGTTTACTTTGCATTTCAAAGCATCTGATTTTCTTCCTGATTCACTACGTAAAATCCTTTTCCATTCCTGCTATCTATCCGGTTATAGGTCATCTCCGTCCCATCCATCTGTCGAAAAACAGCCCCTGCCTCTTCCGCAATACATTGCATTGCCGCCGTATCCCACTCCATCGTCGGATTGAACCGGTAATAAACATCCGCTTGACCACTGGCGATCATACACCCCTTCAAAGAACTTCCAATCTTCACAAAATTCGTGATCTGGTATTTTTCAATCAATTCTTCCATTTGACGGCAGCTATGGGAATTGCTCACCACAAACCGCAGGGATGAAAGCTCTCGACGATCAGAGACAGACAACCTCTTTACTTCTCCATCCGATGTTTGCAGAAATGCACCCGACTCCTGTGACGCATAATACAACTCACCGGTAACCGGCACGTAGATCACTCCCATCACCGCTCTGTGGCGATATGCCAACGCAATATTCACCGTAAACTGTCCGTTTCGTTTGATAAATTCTTTGGTTCCATCCAGCGGATCAACAATAAAGCAGTAATCATTCTTCAATCTTTCCCGATGATCAGCTTCTTCTTCCGATAGGATTGCATAGTCCGGAAAATGATCCCTCAGCATTTTCACAATGGTCTGGTTCGCCGCCCTGTCTGCCTCCGTAAGAGGTGAGGTATCTTCCTTATACGTAATCTCAATCTCTGACTCGCCATTATAAATTTCAAGAATACGTCTCCCCGCATCGACAGCCGCTCGTCTTGCAATCTCTAATTCCTTCTCCCAATACATTTTACGCGCTCCCATTCTCACGATTTGAAATCTCCAGATAAGCCGTCAACTTACTCAACACGGTTTCCACAGACTCTTCCAGCAGACGTTCACTGGTATCAATGACAATCTCTGCATGTTCCGGCGCTTCATAGGGACTGGAGATGCCGGTAAAATTCGGAATCTCTCCTTCCCTGGCTTTTTGATACAGCCCTTTTACATCCCGGCGCTCACATACCTCCAACGGTGTACTCACATAAACCTCAACGAAATTCTCCTCCCCGATGATACGTTTTGCATTCTCTCTGTCACTTTGAAATGGGGAGATAAAGGACGTAAGCACAATCAACCCCGCATCGTTCATCAGCTTCGCGACTTCCGCGATTCTTCTGATATTCTCAATCCGGTCTTCCGGCTCAAACCCCAGATCCTGATTCAATCCCAGCCGAACATTGTCTCCATCCAGAAGCATCGTATAATACCCGCTGACGCTTAATCGCTTTTCTATCTCATTTGCCAGCGCAGATTTTCCGGACCCGGAAAGTCCCGTAAACCAGATGGTCACAGGTTTCTGTCCCATTTTACCGGCGCGTATCTCTCTCGTGATATCCAGCTTCTGCCACACGATATTCTCTGATCTTCTCAGAGAATGCTCCACCACGCCGCAGGCGGACGTCATATTCGTTACCCGATCAATCAGAATAAAACTGCCGATCCCTTTATGCCTTTTGAAGACATCGTATACAACCGGCGATACGGTCGCGATATCGCAAACTGCGATCTCATTCTTGTATAGCCTCGAAACCGCAATCTGTTCTCCTGTATGGATGTCAATTCGATACTTGATATGCATGATCGACGCGGGAATCGTCTTTGTCCCAATCTTCAGCAGAAAATTTTTTCCCTGCATCAACTCCATGTCATCCATCCAGAGTATGGTAGATGTAAACATCGTACTGACCTTGAGATCAGCGTCTCTGACCAGAACACATCCCCGTGAAACATCTACTTCCTTGTCCAGGGAAATGGTCACCGCCTGTCCCTTCTCAGCCCGCGAAGATTTCCGATCTGTTACCAGAATAGATTCCACCTTTGCAGTCTCTCTGCTCGGCAGAACCATAAGTGAGTCGCCCTCACAGATACTTCCCGATTCGATCTGCCCCTGAAATCCACGAAACATATGGTTCGGGCGACAAACTCTCTGGACCGGCATTACAAACCCTTGCTCCTTCGTCCCTTCCTCCACGTTCACCGTTTCCAGATACTCCAATAACGTTTTTCCTTCGTACCAGGGCATGTGAGACTTTCTCAGCGTCACATGATCCCCCTCGGTGGCGGAAACCGGAATCACATTCACCCAAAAGAGTTCCAGATCGACTGCCAGTTTCTTGATCTCCTTTTCTATCTTCCGGTATGCCTTCTGGCTATAGTGAACAAGATCCATCTTATTTACCGCAAAGATAAAGTAGCGAATCCCCATCAGTGCACAAATTCGGGCATGCCTCCTGGTCTGTACCAGTATTCCCTGAGACGCATCCACAAGAATCACTGCCAGATCTGCAAAGGAAGCCCCCACAGCCATATTCCTGGTGTATTCCTCATGCCCTGGCGTATCGGCTACAATAAAGCTTCTCTTTTCCGTTGTAAAATAGCGATATGCAACGTCAATCGTAATTCCCTGCTCTCGTTCTGCCATCAGCCCATCCAACAGCAGAGAATAGTCCACATTTCCTTCCCGGCTTCCCACTTTGCTGTCAAGCTCCAAAGCGCGTTCCTGATCTGCAAAGAGTAATTTCGCGTCATACAGCATATGCCCGATCAAGGTGGACTTTCCATCATCCACACTTCCGCAGGTAATGAATTTTAGTAATCCTTCCATCTTAAAAATACCCCTCTCTCTTGCGTCGCTCCATGCTGCCTGCAGCCTCATGATCGATCACCCGGCTCGTCCGCTCAGAAGTCACGGCCCCCAGCGTCTCTTCCACAATCTCTTCCAGAGTATCTGCGGTTGATTCGATGCCCCCTGTCAACGGATAACATCCCAGCGTCCGAAAGCGAACGCTCTTCTCCTGTATTTCCTCACCTGGAAGCAGCTTCATCCGCTGGTCATCCACCATAATAATATTTCCCTCCCGATATACCACCGGTCGCTTCTTTGCAAAATACAGCGGCACAATCTCGATCTGTTCCCTGGCAATATACTGCCAGATATCTTTTTCCGTCCAATTGGAAAGCGGGAATACCCGCATACTCTCCCCTTTATGAAGCTGTGTGTTGTACAATTTCCACATTTCCGGCCGTTGGTTTTTGGGGTCCCATGCCTGCTCACTGTTGCGGAAAGAAAAGATTCTCTCCTTCGCTCTGGACTTCTCCTCGTCTCTCCGACCTCCTCCGAAAGCCGCCGTAAATCCATATTTGGAAAGCGCCTGTTTCAGCGCCTGTGTTTTCATAATGTCTGTATAGGCCGACCCATGGTCAAACGGATTGATGCCCTGGCGAACTCCCTCTTCATTGGTATAGACCAGCATTTCGATCTCTTTTTCCCTGGCAATTCGATCGCGGAAAGCAATCATCTCTTTGAACTTCCAGGTAGTATCAATGTGCATAAACGGAAAGGGGGGCTTTTCCGGATAAAATGCTTTGATGGCAAGATGCAGCATGACCGAACTATCTTTCCCAATGGAGTAAAGCATAACCGGTTTCTCGCATTCCGCAACCACTTCCCGCATAATATAGATCGCTTCCGCCTCCAGCGCATCCAAATGTGTATTCTTATTATTTAAAATCATCTTCTATATTCCCCCGCCATTTTTCCAAAAACTGCATTTTTTCTTCCTGTGTATAAAAATAGTCCATCTTAGAATTTTCTTCATAGTAATGTCTCACATAGCTCGCCGGTAACTTGATCTCTTTTCGAAACTGTTGATACGCCAGGCCATACCACTTTTGTTCCGCCACATTTGCGTTGACCACAGGGAGTTCTCTGGAACCAAGAAACGCTGCGATCTCACTCAGAAGTGCCTCCATTTTCTCCACTTTGAACAAAAACAACTCCACATTTTCTTGTTTTATGACGACATACCCTCGCTCCCGATCAAACGGATATTGAAAAACATCAACTCCCAGATGTCTTTTTATTTGTTCATCAAACCATTCAAATTCATCATTCCATGTATATGGCATGGAATCCCCAAGCTCTTCTTTCGTATATGCGCTGCCTCTCAAGATATACCCCGTAAACGCTTCATACATTTTATGAAAATCATTCGTCAATATCGGCATCCACATGATATGTTGCACATCCTCCGTAAACGCCTGCCAGAACGCCGAGTAGTCCCTGCTCAGAGGTTCACGTACCGCTATGATGACTTTGAGCTGGTTTGCCTTGGATGATTTTTTCTTTCGAACTTTCTCCTCCCACGCCTTCCTGTACGCTTCCCCCACGATATGGTCTGGATATTCCAGATAGTGTTCGCTGAGAAATGGAATATCTGCTTGCCGAAACCGAGCATTCAGAGTCGAAGATGCTGTCTTTCCTGGTTGTATCATCCATATGGCTTCATCTGGCGCTGAGATGAGATCACCGACTTTCTCAAGTCCAAAGTGAATAAAGTGGTTCTTTCGCATCCTGCTCTCAATCTGTAAAAATGCCCACCGCCAGGAATCTTTTCCATAAAGTACCCCTGCATGAATTTGTAAAGCCGTCTTGATCCCCCAATACGTAATCACGCGAACATGGTCTAACTCCATGTAATCTAACAGACGACAAAGTTCCTTTGGATATTGAATACACGCGATCACATAGGTTATCTTCCCTTCGAGACCTTCCAGATTCTGAATTTCAAATGGTGAAATCACATGGACATTCTGGATAACGCTTCCCCACTTTTTGAGATCCATGTCGCAGAAACAATCCACTTCTATTCCCGCTTCCAAAAGCCAACCAAAGATTTCTCTTCCCTTTTGCGCTGCCCCATACAGAATCACATGGTCTGCCTCTCTCAATAACTGTACATTTTTACAGATTTCCAAGTCCCATACCACTTTGTTCTCACATTGACTCATCCACATGTTCCTCCCACATTTTCTGATAAGTTTGAATCTCCTCATCCGAATAAAAATGGGAATATGCCGGATGATCTTTATAATAATATTGGAAATACTTTTTTGAAATTTTGATCGTCTTTTTCAATTCACGGTATGCGTGATGATACATTTTCTCTTCACTCAGGTTCGCAGGCACCAGACGAAAATCCTTCTCCTCCAGAAATTCGCCAATTCTGTCTTCCAGATGATGCAGCGCTTCTAACTTATAGATAAAAATCTCGATGTCGCCTTTTCGAACGATTCCATAGCCTTCTTTTTTGTCAAAATCCTCACGAAACACATCTATCCCAAATACACGTTTGATCTCGTAAGAAAACCAGGAAAATTCATCCATCCTGTACTGCATAATCGCTTCCGTCAAATCACGAAAAGACTCCTCCAAAGTGCCCCTCCATCTGGGACAACGATGCATGACTTCCGAATGGCTGAGTTCTTGTTGCCCTTCTCCCAGAAAATCTCCATAAAACCAGAAAATATTCGAGTTCACCGAGTAGAATGGCCACAGCCCAAAATCACTGTTTTGAAACAATGCGGACAAATCCCTGGATATCGGTTCCCGTACGCCGGTAATAATTTTTATTTTTCTGCCCCTGATCTTTGACAAATAATCATCCAGCAGTTCTCTTGAAAATTCCGGACATCCAAACGGAACCACCAACGAATGCATTTCTGTGCTGCTTTGTTTTATGGATTTCCATATACTCTGCGAACCCACTTTTCCAGGTTGGTAGACCAATATCTGATGATCTTCCGCCGCCTGCAGCATCGTGTCAAACGCATACAACTTCGTGTAATATTCCATCCTTCTCTCGTTTGCCATCCTGTTCAATTGAATTTCCATCCGCAAATTCTCCGGCATATCCGAATCTTCACAGTGCAGATAAACAGACCGGTAAAACGCATAAACGGAACATGCATTGGCTTTCAAAAACTCCTGTTTCTCACAGTTTTTCAACATATCCTGATAATAGTCCACGCTGGCAATCATAATCAGCACCGAAGCGTGATCATATGTGTCCCTCACATTCTTGAGCGATAACACCGGATAATGATGAAACAGAGTTTCTTCCCCTTCCGTACTACAGACACCTATGATATTGGCGTTTATTTTTTTCAATAACCGATACGCCTGCTCGCCCCAATGACCGGTTCCGTAAATTACAATATCCAGTTCTCTCATGCATGAGAAATGATCACATATGAATAAATCTTTTATTTCCATGTCATGATTCCCTCCATCCTGTTCGCGTTTACGCAGATACCTTATCGAAAATCAGCTGTCCCGTTCCCCTTTCCCCAGTCACTTCCAGCTTCTTTTTTTCTTTTATCATCTCTGCAAAAATCTGTGTACAGAAATCTTTTGATCTGTGAAATTCCACGTATTCTTTGCTTTTCAAATTCAACAGTTTCACAACTCGACCATTATCTGTAAACACGACTTTGCTGTTTTCCACCAAATATATACAAGCATCCTCCACTATTTTTTTCATTCGGAGCGTATTTTGTTCCAAAATCAGCATCTTACCATCCGCCAAGCTTACGCATAAAAACTCTGTAAACTCCTGAATGCTCAGAACACGAGCACTGATTCCCGCAAACAAGTCGGACTTACGTTCCACGCGTTCCTCTTGAGAATTCCAACAAATCAGTCGACTTCCCTCTGCCGTCTTATTTTGAAACCAAATCATCTCCCCCTCTGATTTTATACACAATAATTTACCCTCTATATCTAACCGATACATTTCCTGTATTTTCAGATTTGACAGACAAATGGAGAGTACTACATCTCCAGATTCACATTTTACTACGCAATATAATGTATCCCTTCCCGTACAGACAGAACCTCTCCTTATAAGCAAAGGCTTTAGACCCATGTCTTGAAAATATTGGACAAACTTCTTCGTCCATTCGAAATAAACCTGCGCCGTTTTCGTTGATTTATCAAAAACAGTCAGCTCCATTTCCGGATATAACGGAAGAAAAAGGAATTTCTCTTGATACGTAACAGCAACCGCAATTTTATAACTTTGCTCTGTTCTTTCTTCCGGAAAGAACCCAACTTCTTCATACTGATGAGATTTTAAATTGTATATAAGTATCCGTCCCGTTTCTTGAGATGCAAGATACAATAATTCACTATCCCTATCCAAATGAAAAAAAGTACAAGGGGAAGATTGATACCATTCTGGTAACACAGACCATATGTTCCACTTCTTCTGCTTTAAATCACATTCTGCCAAAATTCCACTTTCATTCAAAATCGCGTAGAGTGTATTTTCATTTTTTATAATCAATTGAAAAAAATTTTTGTTTTTCAAAACAGCTTCCATGTATTCTTCACCCACCCTAGTTCTTTATTTTCTATCTTTAATCACTATATATTGCTTATTTAATAAGATATATATACTTCTTTAATACATACTATTATATCGTCTGTTTTATTTTTTTCGATAGATTCTCTCTTTATCTTTCCCAATAGATATAAAAGAAACCATTCCTCCAGATTCGGTGTGGATTTCCCCACACCATATCACTCAATCCCCTACAATCTTTCGGAATCTTTCCAAATCTGTTATTGTAGTAATCTTAAAATTCTCTTCATCCCCTGGAATCATAGCAATATCCAAACCTGCCAGGATCGCTGGTTCCGTAGAACCATTGATTTGTAGAATCCTTTCTGGCAACAACTGACAAGTAGCCTCATAATACGGCTTCAGATGAAACGCTTCCGGCGCCTGCCCGTCATAAATCTCATCCCTGCTCAACAGTGCGCTAATTTTCTTCCCGTCTTTACTCACATATACGGTGTCTCGCATCGGCAGAACTGGCAGCACCCCATCATGCCCCTCTGCTGCATCCAAACAGTCTTCAATCTGCTTTCCTGTGAGCATCGGACGCACGGCGTCATGAATGAGAACACAGTCCGCGTCATCTGCATATTCCCGAATATCTTCCAATCCATTCAAGATAGAAAGTTGTCTGTTTTGCCCTGGATTGGAAAAACCTCGAAATTTCTCCTCCACATCAACCTCCTGCAGCCATACGCCAAGCTGCTCCCGCCACATCTGATCTGCGACAATCTGAATGGCATCAATTTTCTCATGACTGGAAAGAGTTCTGACACAATAAGAAATAATCGGCCATCCCCCTATCTCGATATATTGCTTGGGAATCTCTGTCCCCATCCTTGTCCCGGTACCACCAGATAATATCAACGCAACATTCATGTATCCATACACTCCTAAGCCAAAAAGTTTTTATCTGCATAAACTACTTTGAATCGCTCACGATTCTTCTCAAAAAAGAACGTCAACAGCCTTTCAGAAATAAATCCCGGATAACGATTGGAATAACGCACTTCTTTCTGTCCACTGTATTCCGCAACTGCAAACAGTACCGGAAAAAGCCAGGTACATAATTCGTCCAGTATTTCTCGCTTCATTACAAACATGTTACAGGGCGAATACAAACTGGTCTGAAAAAATGTTTTTGCTTCCTGATATTCTTTTTCATCCCGCTGTTTTAAATAGCGCAACATCACATCCCATTCATCCGGATCATGACGACTCCTATAATTTCCTTCCAAACTGGGCGCCACATACAATGGAATAGGCAAAATCACATCAATTTCATTTTCACACATTCTCTCCGCCCAGTTCTCCGGCATCATAAAATGTCTGCGGTAATGTACCAATCCAACATAATCTTCCTTCGCATGTTTCCAGATCCAGTACAGCGCCGTCAATTCACAAAACTGCTGATTGCGTTCGGATATATTATCGCCAACATCATCTGTAAGGATGCCTGGATAAAGACGTTTCTCTGTCAATGCCGCTCCTACCTGTATCTCCCGTTCGTAAGAACCTAACGTATACTCCCGCTGCAAAGCAGAATCATAGATAGATTTTGCCACATATATGACTGCCGTCGAACCGGTTGTGCCCGCCGTCGAGAAATTTTTCACCTCCGAATCAGTAGATCCGTCTTTCTTCGGCAGCTTCCTCTCCATCTGATCAATCTTGCGGAAATCCCGCCCGATCTCTGCAAAAAATTTCTTCAAATAATCATTGCGAAGTCGAAGATCCAACTCTACCGTAACTGGATAGATTTTGGTAAATCCAATTTTCTGTAAGGCCTCTGTAAGCGAAGCATGAGAGACTCCCCTTGTCGCAATATAAACTGGATATTCTGTGTGTATTTTCTCCGTCTCATCCATACAAATCACGGGAATCCCTCTGAGCTGTTCGGGATTTTTCTCTTGATTATTATATAAATATGCCTCTACCACCACTTCCGAATCCAGATATTGCAAATATTTTGCCAAGGTCTGGCCCCTGGAATGTGCACCGACAATATATACTTTCTTACACTCTTCATGTTTCTGTTCTGCTTCCAAAGTCTCTCCCGGCAAACTTCCGCATGGGTTTCCTATTTTATTCATAATCTTTCTGTTCCTTTCCTTTTGCCCATGCATAAGTCAGGACAATCGTTTTTTATATCATCATGATTAGACTTTTTCCTGCGTTTTGTCGCCAGGAAAATCACTCCACATCATCCAGAATATCCACATTCTGAATCATCACCGGCTTTCCCGCTTTTTGGCACAACTGTACCAGACTGCTGTGATCTCCATAATACGCATCCGACAAAATGATCGCCCGATCCAAGTCACTGGAATCGTCATAGATTCCCCAGCCTTCCCGGCGGTACTGCTCCACAATCCTCTGATATTCTTCCCCCAACTGCGGACGCATTGAACCAATCGTCGCCGGAATCAATGGGTGCGGACGCCACAATAGCGCTGTGTCATCTTGACAACGACGAAATATCTGAAATACATTCTGCATCTTCGCCAACATCTTGTCACCCTGCTCCAACAGCGCGACAAGACCGGTATTGTAGAGAATGATTTTCTTATAACTTCCATCCGGCTTCTGAATCACCCGTTTCCACTCTGCCGGCACTTCCAGATTCTCTTTCTTTGTATTGTGAAGCTTATCCAGTTTCGGAGAACCAATACCCAGGATCTTTTTTTCCCAATACGCTCTGTTCACCGCGTTATCTTCCGTCGCCTCCAACAAGACGTTGATATATACCTGACGCATGTCTTCTGACTGAACTATCACCTGATCCGCATTAACCACTCCGGGCGCCGTGCAAAAATGTTCGATTCCTTTCTGTGCCTCTTTATTATTTGGATCAATCTCATCTAAAATAAAATACGGAATATATACTAATTTATCGGTAAACCGTTTTAAATTCTTTGAGTAGAAAAACGGATGCACACTCGTCACAAAATTCATCTCATCATAAGGATTGTGAATAAAAATCATATCTGGATGACGTTCTTCAAAAGGGTAAGACTCATAATTCACTACAGGCACATACTCCGGGTATTGATCCCCTTCATAATGCATCTCCAAAAAACCACCATTCGGGCTCTTATCAAAGTATGGAATTGGAATGACATAAGCGTCGCAGTTTTCATCCGCATCCGCCGCCATCCACACACTCTCCAGTGAATCCCACATAGCAGCCTTATACGGAAGAAATACCACTTCCAGACGTTCTGGAATGTCATTTTTTATACTATTTTCAATTTGAATCCACATCCGACGCAGATTCTTAAACACTTTACCGCTGCTGATACTTTCTCCCCTTGCAATCTGATCATGAATCTGGTATACCAACTCACAGTATTCTTCAAGTATACCAATCGTCACAAAGTCTTCTCCTTCTGTTTTTTCAATCAGAGTACCAAGCTGAACCGCACCTTGCTGACATTGCTCCAACAGATCCATCGCAGCTTCTTCTTTCTGTTTTTCCAGATTTCTTCGTATCTCCTGATGCGCGTCACTCAACAATTGCACAAAATCTTCCGCTTGCTTTTTCTGTGCCTTTCTCATTTCCCCATCTCTTTCTTGAACAACATTCTGTTCGTATAACAACATAATTATACGAACATCCTATATATTAGCATATTTTAAATTAACATTTACAGCTCACAAACTGATGTATCCTATCCCCGTATGTTTCTCCATCATCTTCTGACACTTCATCAAATACCCGAATCTTTCCCTCCTGTAATGAAGCATCAAAATAATTACGATATTCCTCTGCCGGAATCATAATATAATCCACATGACTGCAAGCAGGGCCAGAAATCTCCTCTATATTATCTAGATTACCGGAGGAACAGACAGGAACATATACCAATAGTCCCGTATATTTTTTCAATTCATACGAGTAATATCTTGGATCTACACTGTCCTCATCCGAATCTTGATCATGGGGATTCTGAATATATATAATATCTGGCCAATGTTTCTCCACCGCATAATGCTCATAATGTGTCACCGACACATTCTCCGGCATCTCTTCCCCTTCATAGTGGAAACTTCCAAAGGAACCATCCTCATTCCTCTCGTAATATGGAACTGGAACGACATAGACATCGCAATTCTCATCTTCCTTTGCCGCCGCCCATATACTCTCCAGAGATTCCCACATGGAAACCTTATATGGAAGAAAAACGATCTCCAAACGATCCGGAAGCTCCTGATCTATCAATTCTCGGAGCTGTTTCACCTGCTCCATCAGATCTTTCAAGACGTCTTTTCTTTTTACCGGATTACGAAGCACAAGCGACATTTGATATAGACTGCTGCAGTATTCCTGTACTTTCTGTACCCCTTCGGTCTTCTCCCGGTGTACCATCTCCATTTCATTGCCCATAGCAACCGCGACATCCTGACAATCTGCGAGCAACTGTATAACACCTTCCTTATTCACCTGTTTCATGTTCAGGCTTGTTTTCAGTGTACGATTTGCCTTATTCAGAAGAGACACCATATTCAGCATCTCTTTTCTCAATATACGACTCATTTATCGTCCCTCCTGCGCTTACTCTGTCCTGCGTATTCTATTCTGTCATCTGCCTCCATACTTGCTGACGCATTCGAAGGAATTCCAAATCCTCAGGAAGAAGCGGAGACAATTGATTGACAATTGCCATCGCTTCCGGATATTGCCGATTGTCAAGCATTGTATGAAGCGCCGCTTTCATCTGCTGTGCAAGCGCTTGAAATTCTTCACCTGCTCCCAATGCTGGATTATCTGCCTCGACTGCCATATGACGAATCACTTCCCGAATAACTCCAGTCATCGTTGGATAATAGGCGATCGCCAAGCGGAATAAACGTACTGCCTCCGGCAACTTCATCTCTTCCACACTCTTCAATGCTTCATCCAGCAATAGCACGAATCTACAGTCTTTCGAGAGAAGATTACGATTCTCTCGCTCAAACATCTCTTCCCGATATTGTAATTTATAGAAAGACAAAACACATTCCACATATGCACGTAATGCTTCTATCAGCTCCGGGTGAATCTGATAGCCACGAACAAGTTCCCTCTCCCACAGCGCTTTCTCAAGCCATAGTCCATACACCCTCGCTCCCTGGCGTAGCGATTCTACTGCATTCCATAATTTCTCACTCTCTTCCAACGGAAATGCCGCCACAATATCCGGTACACACCTTTTCCAGGTATCCAAATCCATTGTATCCGTCAATATCGACAGATTTTGTTCGGATAGTACCGCTTTTTCTACGGCTTGCTGCTGCAGATAGAATGATTCTGTTCCATCCATACTTTGCATCAATAGTGCCTGCTTCTCTTCTGAAGATATCCTTTCTTCCTGCACTTTCTGTAGCGCCAAGTACGGCGAATGAGCCGGAAATTCCTTTAACAGCTCCTGGAAACATTCTCCATACATTCGCTTCCATTGGTCAAACAATGGATAATACTGTTGCATCTGCGATTCCTCTTCCCATGGGAGGCGCAACAGAAAATCCGTCGCTCTTTTCGCATCCCCGACTTCCAATGCCGCTTCTGTACACTTCAAACGCAACCACAATAATCTACCGATGCTTTTGACTTTTTCTTCCGTCAAGTCACCGTATTGCTGTTTTCTCCACAACTGTGGATCTTGATCCATAGACACCAAAGTTTTCTCGAACAACGTTCCGTACTTCAGCATTCCTTCCGGATCTCGTTTCTCGTCGTACACTCCAACCAGCATTCTGGCAAGCTCCAGCTTGACCAAACCCGGAGGATTTTCTTTTTTCAGAATCGCTTCCGCTTCTCTCCTTGTCCGCTCGGGATCTCCCTGGTGATAGATACTTTCAATCAGATTCACCTGCAGCCATCGCTGATACTCCGTATCTCCTGTACCTTTGCAGAGTTCTCGTCCCTTACGGCAATACTTCTCCGCTTCCTCCCACTCCTCTGAACCGCAATATTCCAATACGATCTGCAGATAATTCTTTACATAAGAGGGTCGTTCTTTGATACTCTCCAGCAATAACGGCACATTTCGGGACGTCTTTTCCTCATTCGTCTTCGCTCCCGTCTTCGACACATATCCATAATGATGCACATACGCATCAAAATATTTACAGGGCTCTAATTGAGGAACAATTTCCTCATGAATCGCATTCTGGAAACCGATTCCTGGAACAATCTTCGCCATCCGAAATGCATGAAAATCGGAATGACGCACTCCATTCCAGTCCGAATAATTCCGCTGCTTGTAACAAGCTGAACCATAGTTCAAATATGCGCCGGACAAAAAGAAATCACAAATCTCCGTCACATCATCGAACCATTCATCATCGTCTATATATAAAAACCATTCTCCTTTTGCTGCCCAAAGCCCCACATTCCGAGCCGCAGAAAAATTATCACACCATGTAAATGGTATGATATGATCGGTGTATTTAGCTGCAATCTCCCGCACCCGCTCGTCCTGCCCGGTAAATACCACAATCAACTCGCTGGGAACCTTCATCAATAATGGCTTCAAAGAATCCAAACACCTCTCCAAAGAGGCCGCACGATTCGATGCGAGCAGTGAAATGCTGAGCTGTATCTTCATATATATTATTTCCTTTCTAGTTTTTTCTTCTCTCTACTCAATATACCCCAAACGGCGCTTTACCATATGCGCCCGCAAAACTTTTATGATTAATGGTGCACCCTCTATGGGCACATGTCAGTTTATTAAGAAAAATGATGGGCGTTTTCTTCTGTATACATCGTTCAAATATTTTTCTGCATACAAAAGAAAGCGCCCATCCAGTGGACCGGCGCTTTTTAAATTGTAACCCGAAGATTACTGTAATAACTGAAGAACTCCCTGCGGAACCTGATTAGCCTGCGCAAGCATAGCCTGAGAAGCCTGAACCAGAATATTATTCTTCGTGTAAGCCATCATCTCTTTCGCCATGTCTACGTCACGGATACGGGATTCAGCTGCTGTGATGTTCTCATTCTGAGTACCCAAGTTGTTGATCGTATGCTCCAGACGATTCTGCAATGCACCAAAGTCAGAACGCAGTGAAGAAATATGGTCAATAGCCGCATTGATTGCGCTGATTGCCTTACGAGCACTCTCAGAACTTGTAATATCAAGATTCTTTGTAGTGATTGATGTAGAATTCATTGCTTTCAATGTTACTTTGATCTGGTTGTCTGCAGATCCTGACTCACCAACATGAAGTGTGATTGCAGAATAAGCACCTGTAAACAATGTTGTTCCATTGAAGTTAGCTGTCTTACCAATTCTGTCGATCTCAGCATTCAGAGCTTTGATTTCCTTCTGCATCTCGCTACGGTTTGCTTTGGAATATGTTCCGTTAGCAGACTGTGTAGCCAGCTCAACCATAC
>JAAVXR010000102.1 GCA_022790755.1 Hespellia sp.
CTTTCTTAGAGTGTACCTGGCAAATTGCACAAAATGTGTTCGGAATTGTGACTGCGCAGAATCTTAGTACTTCTTAATGTTCTGCCAAACTACAGCAATTCGTCGGCATGGACGCCGACGAAAGCCCGATCTGCGCCACGGACGGCGCATTGAGGGCGGTTTCATCCTTTCTCAATATTTTTAATCAGAACATTTAGAAGTGCTTAGATTCGTAGCCCGGAATAATGAAGAATACGTTTTGTGCAATTTGCCTGCATCAATTAGAAGAAGCACCTTTTGACACCCGAACCTTATTCTGATAATAGGACGATTGTGAAACCAACAAACATTGTCCCTATATGATTTACTTTACAATAAAAAAGCGAAAATATCAATCAAATACCCAGACAAGCTCTCATTCGCAGTACAGAATCACAACAAAATAGCACAAATATCCCAGTAACATTGCTATACCATGCCAACGGTTCAACTGTCCCTTTTTCAAACAAAATAGAAACAAAAACAGAGTCGATATCCCCGCTATGATCACATCAAAGAAAAATGTCGGTGCAAATGATACCGGTACAATCAGCGCGGAAAGACCGACGACAAACAGAATATTAAAAATATTACTGCCAACGATATTCCCAATTGCGATATCGGCATTTCCTTTCCTGGCAGCAGAAACAGATGTGAACAGTTCTGGCAAAGATGTTCCAAGTGCGACCACCGTTAAACCAATGAAGCGTTCACTGATACCGACGCTCTTTGCAATAGAAGTCGCTGCATCCACAGACACATTGCTTCCCAATATAATGAACGCCAGTCCTGTCACCGTCAGCAAAAAAAGCTTCCACAGACTCTGGTGAGCAAAGGGTTCCGCGACTCGGCCATTCTGCTTCTTTGTCACACGCCAAAGGTAACCGATGTATAAAACAAAACAGACCAGCAGGATGCCCCCTTCTACAAAACCGATCTTTCCGTCCAAACCCTGTATCATAAGAAGTGCCGTAATTCCAAATAGAAACGGAATCTCACAGCAGACAGTACTCCTTCCCACAGCAAGCGGTGTTAGTACGGCGGCAAGACCAAGAATCATCATGACATTCAGAATATTACTGCCGACGATATTTCCAATCGTAATCTCCGCACTCCCTTTCAGCGCGGAGGAAATACTGACCGCCGCTTCCGGAGCGCTGGTCCCCATAGCAACCACCGTCAATCCAATCACCAGTTGCGGAATATGAAATCTCGCGGCTATCCCGGCCGCACCATCCACGAACCAGTCGGCGCCTTTGATCAACATGATAAAACCTAGTGTGAGCATCCCTGCCTGAAAACAAATCTCCATCAAAACTCCTCCTTTTTGATCGGCAAAATAAAAAATGACGAGTACTTTGCCGTATAATTTTACAACAAAGTCTCGCCATTTCATTACAAAGCCGGATCATAAGATCGTACTGACGGCCAGGCAAACACGGAATGTCTCCGTGCAGGCTACTCCCTTTTGAAGGAGAATACCATAGTTTGAGAAATTTTTCAAGGATTATCCACCCTCATAAATAAAATATTAATCAATATTAATCAAAACTCCCGTCATCTTTCATAAACATAAGCTGATAGGATGTATAAATGATTTCGAGTATATACTCCAACATTCTGATCCCCACACAACTGTCATTTCTGGTATTTTTTCCTGCTTTACTGCCTATCGGCAAGATATCCCAGACATATATATGGATATCGGTGATATATTTATTATCTTCAGGTCGCCTTTTAATCACAGAAATATCGGTTAATTTCTCCTGATTCCCATCAAAACAATAGACTCTCGGTATAATTCTAAGCGAATGATTGGGAACTTTTGTCGATTTTATCCATCCGTTACTTATATTTATAACTCTTTTCGCAAAAGCCATATGATACTGAAATTCATGAAAAATATTCAAAGGACTATCGTTGAGAATCATTCCGTATATATGTTCCGCTTTATAGAGCGCATTTATAATTTCCTGAATCATATCGCCTTTTATCTCTTCTCTCAATATTTCCAGCGCATAAATATTTTTATCGATAATAGAATTTGCAATAGCACTATTGAATTCCTGTTTTGTCCTATATGAATTGGAAGGAAAATTGATAATTGTGTTTTTCAGTTCAAAGCAAATCTGTTCGCGAAAAAATCCATAACTGTTAAAATTCATTTTTTTCACAAACCGGCTCAAGGACGATGGAGAGACCCCTAAAACATCCGCCATCTCATTTATCGAATGTTTCGGAATACAATATAAGTTCTTGATCAAACCAACACTTATTATATGATTCATTTCCCCATGATCCGTGTTATTTGATATATTCACGAGTTTTGAAATCAATTTCTCCATCGCCACCACACATCACTCCTTATAACCTATCATATTTCATACGTCCGATTTTTCACAAATCCTTCCGCAATCGGATTATTCAAAAATTTCCCCCCAACAAAACATGCAAACAAAAATGATATCAACCAGATTCCCATCATTCCGGCGCACACATAGTATAGAGCCCTTATACCAAAATAATCGATCAGGATTCCCCCGGCAAATGTCCCCGTTACCCCGGCCAGCGGCGCACCCATTCCATATAACGACAGCGCCGTAGTTTCCAGACCTTTTGGCGCGAAGAAAAAGATCAGGTCCACTCCTCCGGCCAGCAATAAACCATAACCAACACCTCCAAACAGATTCACTGCCACAACTGACAAAAAAGAACTACATACTGTATACAATAAGGATTCTGCCAAAAAGCACAATGCAGACAAACACATAATCATTGGTTTTGTAAGAAATTTCCTCAAATACAGCGCAAAGAAAAGTGTGGTGATCTCTCCGATTACTCTCAGCCCTGATATAATTGCAGCATCACTTCCACTTACCTCAATATCTTTCAAAAGATACGGAATAAACTGTGTAGCCTGATTCGGAAACTGGATAAATAAGTTTAAAAACAAAATAATGACAAGATAATAATTTTTCAGTAATCTTCCCATCTCTAGTTTATTTCTCTTCCGATGTGTTAAATCAGACGTCTCTAAAAAACTCTTGTCGTCAAATGGTTTTAAATTTCTTCCAATATATAATAATAGTACACATAAAAACGCCGTAATTATATACGGAGCATTTACACCAAATCTATTGATAATGGGGGTAAAGAGAACACAAATAAAAGAATATCCGATAGACTGAAACATCCTCATAGTGCTGTAATTCATTGTTTTGATTTTTCTTTGAGCATTCAACACCACCGAATCTAAAACGGAATAAGTCGCAGAACTGGAAAATCTGTTCATTGCAAGTAAAAAACCTATGATCATAACATGATTTGTATACTTAACGGATACCGGCAACAACAAGGCAAAAAAACCTGTGCCCAAAGTCGTAATCCAAAACACAATATACCTGGACTGGAACTTATCCGCAACAATCCCCCAAAACACAGAACCAATCGCTCCGGACAAGCTACTGATTGCAATCACACAACCGACAACCGATGCATTTAAAGAATTCGACTGTAAAAATAAAGTGTTCACAGCAAATGTTCCGGTAACAGTTCCATACAGGAATTCAATCATTCTAAACATCCATACATAAGACATTTTATCTATCCTCCTAAATATCATTTTTCATAAATAATTCCAGGAAGATAGCCCAATTTGTCTGAATACTTTTCCATATTATTTACTAATTATAGCATATCTATGATAAAAAACAAATCATTTCACATGTGTCAAGACTGAAGCGCACCCACTTTATCACAAATAATATACAAAATTATTCTACAATATCCTATATCTTCCTAAAACTATATATACGCCGTCTGCTAAGCGGCGAGTTCTCACAATATAAAAAGGAATTACTATATTCAAACATCAAATAAGTAATTCCTTCGCAAAATAAAATAACTAACAATTTAATCCAATATGAATCATTCCATACATAACGAACGGCTAGTCTATTTGAAGCGCTTTTATGTATTCCGTTACATTCACCAGACTTTCATGTCCGGCATTTTCCAATGCTTTCACTAATTCACTTCCTGAAACAGAATTGCGGAGAGTCCATGCTTCTAACAAGATGGGAAGATTTACTCCGCAAAGCGCATCTAAAGGAACCTCATTTCCTGCACAATATGAAACTAATTGATTAAACGGTGTGCCGGACTGAAGATCAAACAACACTATAGAACCTTTGGGAAGTGCCTGGTATGTATTTATCACCTTGGCCGCATACTCCTCCATATCGCACCCTGCCTCCAACGGAATCCCAACTACATTTTCCATTTCTCCTGCAATCATTTTCGCCGATTCAATCACCGCTTCACAGAATGGACCATGCGAAAGAATCAGGATTCCCGGTATATTTTTTTCATTCATTCTGATACCTTTATCCTTACTATATGACTTTCTTTTGAATTTTTGAATGTTACTCTACGTCTTGCAAATCTACTGTCACCCGATAGGAATCCGGAAGAGATGCCGCTTCAAAGGCTTTCTGTATCTCTCTCAGACCGTAAGTCTTTCCCTCCAGTGAATACTTCATGCATACCTGTTTCTGGCTCAAAAGTACTCCCGCATCTTTAAAATCTGCGATATCCGCTGTGACAGTACCAATCAATTCTATCTTCCTATAGTGAAACTCATTCGGATCCAGCTCGAATTGCGGTTTTGGATATCCTGCAGCGAAAAAGAGCAGTTTCCCACGAAATGGCTTTAACATTTCATAACTTTGTTTGTATGCAAATGAGTTTCCAACGGCGGCAATCACAATATCCGCGCCATTTCCGTCTGTCAGCTCTTTCACTCTGGCAACAGGATCTTCTTTTCCGGAATGAATTACTTCCCCAATATTCATCTCCTTTGCTCTTTCCACTTTCTTATCGCTGATATCGCAAATAATCACTCTTCCACCAAATGCCTTCGCAACCTGCGCATTTACCAATCCCATCGTGCCGGCGCCAACCACAACTACATTGCTCATAGGTTTCACTCCGACCTTTTTGATTCCTTGTACTACCGTTGCAATTGGTTCAATAAAGGATGCTTCCCCTGCAGGAATATCTTTTGATACCTTAATCGCATACTTTTGATTGATTATTTTATAATTGGCAAATCCTTTGCTTCCATAATAACCGTCTTCGGACTTTCCATCATATCCTTTGTTCGGACAGTCTCCGGTACGACCAGACCGGCATTCCGGACAAAAACCACAATAGTTTCCGGCGCATCCGACACGATCTCCGATCTGAAAACTATCAATTACCTCGCACCCTTTGGCAATGATAATTCCACAATATTCATGTCCTCCGGCCATCGGAAATCCCTGATGATCTCTGAGTCCCAACCATTGCTGATAGTCTGTTGTACATATATTACATGTTTCCATTTTCAATAAGAGTTCATCATCTTTCAGAACAGGAACCATATCCTGATGAACTTCCGCTTTTCTATGTCCCGTTAGTACCCCGAAATATCTCTTTAACTCTTCCATAATATCATTTCCTCCGTTCTACTGCGATTACCACGCTTTGTCTGCCTGATTGAACAGCTTTATGTAATGCATTAGCATTTCTTTATATCCTTCTTTGACAAATTGATACCCAACAGAAGCATTGACACAGCTTCCGCTTTTCCCGCCATTCTCATTCCATCTGGCGGCGCCGCTCTTATACAAATCGGTCGCAAGATTTACTTTACAAATTCCACTTCTTGTTGCTCTTGCAAGATTTTCATCCCCTGTTCCGGATCCACCATGCAGGACCAAAGGCACCGACACTTCATTCCTCAGTTTCTCCAGCAGTTCAAAATCTAAATATGGAACTCCTTTATATTCTCCGTGAGCCGTTCCGATTGCTACTGCCAGACAGTCGATTCCCGTTCTTTCTACAAAGTCTTTCGCCAGGGACGGATCTGTCAATGCCGCATTACGATCTACGTCATAATGAACACCTTCTCCAACATGTCCCAGTTCAGCTTCCACACTGACATTCACAGCATGAGCAATCCGCGTCAGTTCCGCGACTTCTGATACATTTGTCTCATACTCTTTCGAAGACCTGTCTACCATAATTGATGTAAAGCCCGCTTTGATACACCAGATTGCAGATTCAAAAGTTGATCCATGATCCTGATTGATACATACCGGAACCTTACTCTCCTTCGCCAGCGCTTCACACATCCTTCCAAAAAAGACAATATCCGGATTTGCTGAGTATCCTACATCTAAAATCATAGGAGCATGCAGCTCTTCCGCGGCCTCAATTGCTGCTCTGAGCGTGTCTTCATTATTGATATTCGGAGCCGTAACTCCATATCCGCCTTCCTGCGCCCTGTTCAAAATTTCCGCCATAGTTACAAGCATACTATTCTTCCTCCTCTATGCTATCATTATAAATATGAATCATATCTTCTACCGTCATCTTAAAAAACTGACCCGCAGGCCCATGAGTTCTTTCCATCAGACTTTCTGCCATCAATCTGAACTGATCGGTCGGTATATCTGCTTCTTTCAGCGAAGTAGGCATTCCCAGAGATTGAAAGAATTTTTTTGTCAATTCAATCCCTTTCATTGCAACTCTGTCTAAATCATTTTCATCGTATGTCACCCCAAAAACTTCCACCGCATATCTGACAAACCTATCGATATCCGTACGATAGACATATTTCATCCATGAGGATATCATCACCGAAAGCGTAATGCCATGAGTCGTATTGTAATACGTGCTGATCTGATCTCCCAGCATATGTGTTCCCCAATCTATCGGTCTTCCAAGCCCTGTCGTATTATTTCCATGTGCCACTGCACCAATCCACATAATTTCAGCACGGGCATCATAATCTCTTGGATTTGCCATCACTCTTGGACCATAAACCAATAACGTCTTAAATATAGCCTCATTAAAAGCATCCATAATTCCAAAACCTTTTACCGGAGAAAAATATCGTTCCATCGCATGTACATACATGTCTGTGATTCCACAAGCCGTCAGTTTAGACGGAAGACTGAAAGATAACTCCGGATTCATAAATACGATTTTAGGTCTTAAAATATCATCCGTATAACCTCTTTTCGCCACCAATTCATCACTAAACAACGCAGAGGTAGTTCCACATTCACTGCCTGTAGCCGGATATGTATGTACTACCGCAACAGGCAGTGCCTTGCCTGCTCTTTTTCCTTTATCATAAAGTTCCCACACATCCCCTTCATAAAATACTCCTGCAGCAATTCCTTTTGCCGAATCGATCACACTGCCTCCTCCTATGGCGACAAGATAATCAATCTGCTTCTCTTTTGCAAAATCGATCCCTTCTCTGACATGTTCAACCGTTGGATTTGGTCGTACTCCGCCAAATTCAAGCGTCCTTATTCCCGCACTCTGAAGGTTTTCTATTATCTGATCTAATAGTCCTGATTCATATAAAAAAGCTCCGTTGTCGTGTACAATCATTACATTAGATGCACCGCGTTCCTTCAGCTTAGAGCCTATTTTCTTTTCTGCGTTTTTTCCAAAAACATAGTACGTTTCCACACAGTACTCAAAATCCTGAATCATTTGGTTTGTTCATCTCCTTTCTCACATTATCTAGTCCTGATATCCTGTTTACTACTCACAGACTTTCACTGACAAGTAAGACCCGATACTTGCCGAATCTTACCTGTCCTGCCGCTTATCCTGCATTTCGTCTATATATCAGCGAAAAATTTGTTCTTAACCTCCTGATAAGATGTCTTGCCATTATGAGGTAATATTTGAAAATATACATTGCAGCCTGCGTCATTCAATTCCTGTAAAAGTTTGCATTCCGACTCATTGATCGATATCGCTCCTACTACCGCTTTCTTATTCTTTCCTCCACCAATCCCTCCGATCTGGATTTCCGGATAATCAAATCCTTTAAAATACGCACAATGAGCCATTTCCACACTCTTGAAGAGTAAAAGTATCTTTCCTGTTCCGATTTGATTCTCTTTCCATTCTTTTGCAGCGGTGTCCGATGTCATGATCTCCGTTTTGATTCCTTTGGGAGCCGCCATCAACAGAATTTGAGAAAGAAATTTATCCTTAGCGGTGGAGTCATCCACAACAATGATTCTGTTCGCCTGCGTGCCGTTCAGCCATGCAGTACAGACTTGTCCATGTATCAAACGACTATCTAATCTGACTAATGCAATCTCTGCCATAAAATATCACCCCCACTTTCTCTATCCGAGTATCCCCAGACAACCTAATATCAAAGAACCAAATAAAACTACCGCCAATGCCTTCATGATATTTCCTTTTTTACGCAAATAGCCGTATATCGCCATAATCAACCCAAGCGATAACACACCGGGTAATATAGCATCCAATAAATTCGCCTGAATCGAAAAAAATTCCGTACCCATCGGTATCTGTATCGGCGTGGATACTTTCACAAATCCGGCGCTTAAGCCACCTAGCATAAACAACCCCAAAACACCGAAAAATGTAACAACCTTTTGCATTTTGCCTGAACTTAAGATTCTAGTTGCCGCCTGTGTTCCAAGATTATATCCCAGATTAATCAGACTGTACCCCACGGCTCCCGCATAGCACGCACATATCGCTGCCGCTGCAAAAGGCGCCCACAAATGGCCAGCCTGCGCCAAAGGAATGAAGAAAGCCTGTACCAAAGGAGTTACCGTACCCCAGTCAACCGTATCGCCAATTCCTGCCAAAGGTCCCATAAGTCCTACTTTTACCCCATCAATCGCTTCTCCTGGTATCGGCATATCCTGAGATTTCTGCTCTTCCATTGCCAACACAATTCCGTTGATCAGACAACCCCAGTTACCGGAAGTATTATAAAACTGAAGATGACGATTCATCGCGTCGCTTAAAGCTTCTTTATCTTCCCCGTATATCTTTTTCATTGCCGGTGTAATCGCTGCGCAAAATGCCTGTGCCTGAAGTCTGTCAAAACTCGTCGTAACTTCACAAGCCCCATTCCAAAGCAGCCAATTCTTCATCAGATCTTTTTCCGTCAATAGTTTCTCTCTGTCAGAATCTTCCAAGATTTCTTCCACTTCTTCCATTTCCCCATTGTTTCCAGAAAACTTCATATACAGGTACGTTAAAAATAATCCCAATACTACTAACGCAATATTTCCCATTCCTGTATATTGAACTGCAAAGAAACCTGCAATAAAGAATGGTAACAAATCTACCTTTCCTATCACGTTGATCGTAACCGCCATACCAATCGCAGGCATCGCTCCTCCTACAACTGATAGCCCGTTCGTAAGCCATACCGGCATGTTTGCCATAATCTTAGACACGAGATCTGTTCCAAAATAGCAAATAATTGAAATGGGAATCCAATATAACAATATTTTAAATAACTGTGGATAAACCCATGTAGCCATATATAATTTTCCAGGATTTGCCTGATCCGCCGCTTTTTCCGACATCATCAGCCACGTACTGGCCACCAGTTTCTTCAGAGTATGCAGTTGGGCACACAGCAATCCACACGGAATTGCCAGAGCTACCGCAGCGCTGATATCCAATCCACCGGCAATTACCATCGCCGTCGGAATGATACCTGCCGCCGCTTTGTCATTCGGCATTACGCCGCCACCACCCATAAACGCCAGATACATTGGCTGAATGGTAGCTCCACAGATGAGTCCCGTCTGCACATCTCCTAAAATAATACCTACTAAAGGACCAAGCGTTAAAGGCTGCATAAAAAACGGATAATTCATTCCATATCCAATTTCCGTACCAAAAATCCAGTACAAACCTCCTAATAAAATTGCCTGAAAGATTGACATAAATTCCCTCCCTCTATTCGTGTAACCCATCGTTTCATGATTTGTTTTCGATAGTATAAAAAGCTTTTTAACTATAGATAAAGTATAGTTATTCTTTCATTTCTCATCAACATATTGTCAAATGTATTTATTTTTTTCTTTTTTTAATATAGTTTTCAATTTTTGAAATTACTATTGCCCAATAATTCTGACAAAACAAAAAAAGACCAAGGATACCTTACACATAATATCCTCAGTCTTTTCAAAATCTAACCGAAGCTCTTATTTTTATTTATCATTTTCAAATATCTTCCCCAACCGATTCACACCAATTTCCGCAATTCCTCAATCGCACTCTGAATCAGTCTGCCAACATTCAGATCGCTGACACCGGCCACGATATTATCACAGTGATTGACGGGAATCAGAATTCGTTTCGCATCGCTTCTCGCAACCGCTGTCGCCATAGCTGGAGTAATCTCCCCCAACAGGGAATCCGCTATCACGATTCCGATCGGACCCACGATCACATCCGCTTTCCTGCTGCACACAAGCACCGCATTCTCACCGGTTGCGACATTGTCCGCCCCCGCTTTTTTCATCACCGTGGTCGCGGAAATATTGGTTCCCACCGCCGTCACTTCGGCGTTCGGTATATTCTTTTTGACCGCCGCGACCAGTTGCTTTCCGATTCCGCCGCCCTGGGCATCTATCACAAGTATGTTCATCAATTCTGCTCTCACTTTATCTGCTTATTATTTCACAATTTCTTTGTGCTTCCAAATACCTCGACAGCCTCTTCCATATTCTGAATGATCGGCACGCCAAACGGACATCGCTTCTCGCAGGCGCCGCACTTTATACATTCTTCCGCTTTGTGAGGAAGCACCGCGTAATGCTCCCGAACCGTCTCCGGGACGCTTCCTTGCGCTTTTGCCAGATTCAGAAATTTCGTCACAGACGCAACGTCAATCCCTTTCGGACACGGCGCGCAATGTCCACAGTACATACAATGACCTTCCCAGCTGATCTTTGGAAATGCGGCGAGCGCGGCGGCATAGTCTTTCTCTTCTTCCGGCGCGTCACAATACTCCATACAGCGTTTTAATTCTTCTAACGTGTGCGCACCTGCCAACACCGTCGCCACACCCGGTCGGGTCAAGGCATAGTGCAGACACTGGTAGACGCTCAACGCTTTCGCGGCAGGAGACAGTTCTTCATCCAGCAGGTCCCCGCCGCCAAATGCTTTCATGACGGTTATGCCAATCCCAGCGCGATTGCAGTACTCATACAGGGCTTCCCGTTCCGGGTCCATATTCAAAAGCGGTTTTGCATAGTTTTTCTCATCCCACAGATCGTTACAGTCCTCACCGCCAGGCTGCAGATCATAACATGGATTCACACTGAACATCAGTACTTCGATCAGTCCTGTCTTCACAGCTTCCAAAGCCACCAGCGGATTATGACTGCTGAGTCCGATATGACGAATCCTCCCGGCTGCCTTCAATTCTTTGACGTATTCGATCACCGGCCCTTCCAGAATCGTCTTCCAATCCTCCATGCTGTCCACATAATGAATCATACCAACATCAATATAATCGGTACGTAGTCTTTCCAGCATATCCTCAAACGCTGCTTTTACTTCTTCAATCTTACGACTTCTCTCGTACTGTCCATTTTTCCAGACAGAACAGACATGGCCCTGCAGGATAAATTTCTCTCTTCTGCCCTGCAATGCCTCTCCCACCGTGCTGCGCATCTCCGGATTCGACAAGTATAAATCAAGATAATTTATCCCTACTGTTTCCGCAAAATCCAGAAAGTCTTTTGTATAAATACCGTCGTGGTCCACAAATCCCTCGCAGCCCATTCCGATCTCACTGACCTGAAGTCCCGTCGTTCCCAATTCTCTGTAATGCAATCCCGTTTCCTCCTATCAGAACCAATCCTTCACAGCTGGATAAAGCTTTTTGAAACGCTGGTACTGTTCTTCATATTTCGCAACCAGCTCTGGTTCCGGTTCCACCGTGTCCACGATTTTCACAATCTTCTCCGCCGCAGCTTCCACGCTCGGAAATTCCCCGCAGCCAACTGCAGCCAGCATCGCTCCGCCGAGAGCCGGCCCTTCTTCGCTCGCAATCACATCCACTTTTACATTCATAATACTGGCGATCATCCGTTTCCAGAGTGCACTCTTTGCTCCGCCTCCGCAGATCTTCGTGCGCTCTATTTTCAGGCCGAGACTTCTTGCCACCTCCAGAGAATCGCGCAGCCCAAATGCCACACCTTCCAGCACGGCCTGCGTCATATCTTTCCTGGTCGTATCCATGGACATTCCAATAAACATGGCCCTCGCATCCGGATTGTTATGCGGCGAGCGCTCTCCCATCAGATACGGCAGATAGAATACCTGATTCTCGCCAAGTTTATCGATTCCCCCCTGCTCTGCGGCAAAATCATCTGTCTTTAGAATATCTTCGCTCCACCAACTGTTACAGGACGCTGCGCTCAACATACATCCCATCAGATGATAATGACCGTCCGCATGTGCAAATGAATGCAGCGCGTTGTTCTGGTCCACTCCAAATGTTTTGCTGGAAAGGAAAATAGTTCCGGACGTACCAAGCGAAATGTTACACATGCCATCTCCAACCGTACCTGTCCCAACCGCGGCAGCGGCATTGTCTCCTGCTCCGGCAATTACTTTCACTTCCGGAGAAACTCCCAGTTGTTCTGCAATCTCCTTCTTCAGGGTTCCAACTACTTCATAACTTTCGTATAATTTCGGAAGCTGTTCTTCCTTGATTCCACAGATTTCCAGCATCTCTTTCGACCAGCATCTGTTCTTGACATCCATCAGAAGCATACCGGATGCATCAGATACGTCTGTGCAGAAAGAGCCCGACAACTTGTACGCCAGATAATCCTTTGGCAGCATAATCTTAGCGATTCTTGCAAAATTCTCCGGCTCATGCTTCTTCACCCAGAGAATCTTAGGCGCTGTAAATCCTGCAAACGCAATATTCGCCGTATATGCAGATAACTTATCCTTTCCGATCACCTGATTCAGATAGTCCGTTTCTTCACCGGTTCTTCCATCATTCCAGAGAATCGCGGGACGAATCACCTGATCCTGATCATCCAAAGCGACCAGCCCATGCATCTGTCCACCAAAGCTGATTCCTGCGACTTCCTCTTTCTTACAATCAGCCAGCAATTCCTGCATCCCTGCTATGGATTGCTCAAACCAATCCTCCGGCTTCTGCTCTGACCAGCCGGAATGTGGAAAATAGAGCGGATATTGCTTTGACACTATCTTCTGAATATTTCCCTCTCCATCCATCAACAGTAATTTTACTGCGGATGTCCCGAGATCTACGCCGATATACAACATATTCTCTTCCTCCTGATTATCGAGTCCTGATTATCTCCATGGATTTTCCGTCGGATACCGCACGCCTGCCGGCTGATTATAACCGATCTCTTCCGGCAGAACACCGATGTATTTGAATACTTCATACAATGCCTTTCCAAAATGACCGAAGGCAACCGCTCCGTGATGCGGATATCCTTTTTCAATCAGCACATGCCGATAGAATCTTCCCATTTCAGGTATCGCAAACACTCCGATCGCACCAAAAGATCTTGTGGCAACCGGAAGCACCTCTCCCTGTGCGATGTAAGCGCGAAGCTTATTGTCCGCTGTACTTTGCAGACGATAGAATGTGATCTCGCCAGGTATGATATCGCCCTCCAGAGTTCCCTCTGTCACTTCTTCCGGCAATGTTCTGGCCATAATCAACTGATTCTTCATCTCACAGAACGCCAGCTTTCCGGACGCCGTATTTCCGCAGTGGAAGCCCATGAACGTATCCTGATGGGTATAATCATATTTTCCTTTAATTTCTCCCTCATACATATCTTTCGGCACAGTATTATTGATATCCAGAAGCGTTACCGTATCTGCACTGACCGCGGTTCCAATAAATTCACTCAAAGTTCCATAAATATCTACTTCACAGGATACCGGGATTCCCTGTGCCGTCAGACGGCTGTTTACATAGCAGGGAACAAATCCAAACTGTGTCTGGAATGCCGGCCAGCATTTTCCTGCAATGGCAACGTATTTGCGATATCCTTTATGCTCCTCCACCCAATCTTTCAGAGTGAGTTCATACTGTGCAAGTTTGGAGAGAACACCTGGTTTCTGATTGCCCTCGCCCAGTTCTTCTTCCATTTCTTTGACAATCGAAGGAATTCTTTCATCGCCGTCATGCTTATGATAAGCTTCAAACAAATCCAGTTCAGAGTTTTCTTCGATTTCCACTCCGAGATTATATAACTGCTTGATCGGCGCATTACATGCGAGGAAATTCAGCGGTCTCGGTCCAAAGCTGATAATCTTCAATTCACTCAATCCGATGATTGCTCTTGCAATCGGCACAAACTCATGAATCATATCTGCACAGTCATCGGCGTCTCCCACCGGATATTCCGGAATGTACGCTTTGACATTGCGAAGCTGCAGATTGTAGCTTGCATTCAACATGCCACAGAACGCATCCCCACGACCCTGAATCAGATCATCACCGGACTCCTCCGCCGCTGCGAGAAACATCTTCGGTCCCTCAAAATGTTTTGCCAACAATGTCTCTGAAATCTCAGGCCCGAAATTTCCAAGATACACTGCCAGTGCATTACAACCGGCCTTCTTAATATCCTCCAAAGCCTGTACCATATGTATTTCGCTCTCCACAATGCAGATCGGACATTCGTAAATATCTTCTGCACCGTATTTTTCCTGATAAGCTTTGACTAATCTCTCTCTCCGTGTTACAGAAAGGCTCTCCGGGAAACAGTCGCGGCTCACTGCTACAATTCCGATTTTTACTTTTGGCATATTGTTCATTGTCATCTCTCCTTCTCTCACTTTTTTGTCAATTCTTACTAAATACTATTGTACAATTATACTGTCATTTTATCAACTTTATTTCCGATATACGTTCCAAAATTTAGCTTGTTTATAGTACTTTCTTATCCTTTTCTCAAAACCGTATATCTGGATAATTACGAAGCTCTAAACTGTGAGAATATTCCGACAATATATCAGCAAGTTTATTGGTTTCCAATATCACTTCTTCATTTTCGTCTTACGATATTCACTTGGAAGCATCCCATATTTCTTCCGAAATAGTTTCCCAAACGACTTACTGTTAGGAAGTCCGTTGGCAATGGCAGTCTCACCGATAGGCATTCTGGTATTCATCAGATCTTTCGCCGCATGTTCCAAGCGAATCTGATCCAGACTCGATTTATAGCTGGTCTTCGCATATTTCTGAAACATCCTGGAAAGATACGTCGGCGTATATCCAAATTTTGCCGCAAGACCTTCTAGAGAAAGTTCCTTTGTATAATTTTCCTTCATATATGCCGTGATTTCGGACAATTTATCCAGTTGTCGATTTCTTTTTATTAAATCGGCATCCACCTCTGTCTCCCGATATTTTGTCACGAGAAGATACATCAACATATAGAATTGACTCTGTACTTTCCATTCATAACCGCACGCCCTCTCAATATAAGTCTGATACATTTCCGCAATCAATTGCATCATCTCTTCATCCTGTAATCTGGAACTGTGCGAAAAATAGACAAATTTCTCATCTGTATAGTGTTTTTCAAACATGGAAAGTGGAATCTGTAATACTATGGTCCAGTTAGCCTCCGGAGACAAGATCGAATGAATTTCATTTGAGTTCACTAACATAAATTGTCCCGGTTTCAGAGGATAGCGTTCTTCATTCAGGTAAAATTCCAACTTACCCTGAAAAAGCGCAAAAAGCTCCACGGATCTGTGCCAGTGTTTTTCCCGCACATAATTTCCATTTTTTCCTTCAAAAACAAACAATTTGAAAGGAAGATCATCGTTCGGCATAATGTTTTCATGTGCATATTCTACTCCGTAGCGCCTCACGTCCCTGTTTCTCCTCTAAATAGTATAAAGAATTCGGATTCCCTTTAGAAAATATCCATACTCCCGGAACGGAATCCCTCCAAATCCAGCGTCACATAAGAATATCCCAACGCTTTCACCTGCTCAACCACTACCTCGCTGCAGGACAATATTTTTTCAAAATCCGCTTTATCCACTTCGATTCGGACCAATTGATCGTAAATCCGAAGCCGCACATTGTAAAATCCCATAGCCCGCAGCGCTTCTTCCCCCTGCTCTACTTTCTGAAGCTCTTCATAGGAAAGGCGAGTTCCGTACGGAAAACGAGTAGCCAGACATGGCATCGCCGGACGGGAAGACACAGACAATCCACACTCCTTTGCTAGCATACGTACTTCCGCTTTCGTAAAACCAGCATCCGCCAACGGACTGACAATCCCCAGCTCCTTCAATGCCCGAAGTCCCGGCCGATATACATGCAAATCATCTTCATTCGTCCCATCCAGAATCGTGTGAATCTGAAGTCTTTCTGCTTCTGTTTTCATTTTTACAAAGAGACGTTTCTTGCACAAATAGCAACGATCTTTCGGATTCTGTTCAATCCCCGCCTCCAACAATTCATCTACTTGAATCACCAGATGCTTTGCACCGATCTCCAATGCCACTTTTTCGGCATTCTCCAATTCCATGACTGGATGCAGCTTCGTCTGCATCGTCACCGCGTACACTTGTCTTCCGGTAGTTTCAGCCGCCTGACACACCAATTTCAATAAAAGGCTGCTGTCCACACCTCCGGAAAATGCAACCATGGTATCCTGATTGACATACTTCAAAAGATTTGTCTGCAAAACCTCTTTTTTCTTATCATATTCGTTCATATCTTCCTCCATTCTGCGCGCGTTTCACAGCACAAAGAAGTATCAGCGAAGCGTCTTTCTTTCACCTGCCTCCATCAAAATCTTTCGATAAGTCTCCTGATAACTGATCCCATTTTCCCTGGCTAACACAGACACGCTCTCATATTCCGGATAACAACGCACTTCCCCAACCGGCAGCACACATTGTTTGACTTCTGCCTGCCCCAGAGAAGTTGCTATCAACCGATTTTCTCTTTTCAATATGGTCCGCTCCATCTGTGTCTTTCGAATTCCAATCGTCGTCGTCTCCCGAAATATGATCTGTTCCATCTTTTCGGTATCCGCGACATCACAGAGAACACTCAACAAATATGCCGGTCGGTTCTTTTTCATATAAATCGGAGAATACCACACATCTTTTGCCCCGTCCTGCAGCAACTGTTCCATCACATAGCCCAATGCTTCCCCACTGCAATCGTCAATATTGGTTTCCAATTTACAGATCGTATCTTTTAAACACGCTCCTTCCGATTTCTCACAGTCAACATTTGCAACATGACTCTTTTCACTTTCAATCAACATAGCCCTCAAAAGACTCGGCCTGTCATAGGTACGCTTTCCGGCTCCGACTCCGATTTTTTGAATCGTAAACTTCTCCGGAAGTTTATCAGACGTTCGGACCGCTGCCACAACCGCCGCTCCGGTAGGTGTAACCAGTTCTCCTTCCACATTGGTAAAATGCAGATGAAGTCCATGTGTCTGTGCAACATGAACCACTGCAGGAACCGGAACCGGAATCACACCATGCTGACACCGAACAGTCCCCCGTCCTTCATACAATTCCGGTACAATCACGCTGGTAATACCAAGGTTGTCCAGACATACTGCGATCGCTACAATATCCACAATTGAATCCACAGCTCCTACTTCATGAAAATGCACCTGATCTATTGGCAGACCATGAGCCTTGGATTCTGCTTCCGCAAGTATGGTGAAGATTCGTTCTGAGATTTCTTTCGCCCGTTCACTGATCTCTGCCTTATCAATAATATCCAGTATTTCCGGTAAGCCTCGGTGTACATGTCCTCCATGATGATGTTCGTCATGGGAATGCGTATGCAACTCCTCATGTCTGTGCGCATGTAGTTCTGCATGGTCATGATGGTGCCCTTCCTCGTGAGCATGGTGATGGTGCTCTTCCTCGTGGGCGTGATGGTGCTCTTCCCCGTGAGCGTGATGGTGCTCTTCCTCATGAGTATGGTGATGATAGTGTCCTTCCCCATGGTCATGAGAATGTTCATGCCCATACAAATATTCCATATCATGATCATGGTTTTCATGCTCTTCATCCAAAATCACCTGGAAATCGCAGACATCCAGCCCAGCTTTCTTCACCCTGCTAATCCTGGTATGAAATCCAGAAACATTCAAACTCTTTAACGCTTGATTCAACACCGTTTGATCGGCCCCCAAATCCAGAAGTGCAGCAACCGTCATATCACCACTGATTCCCGAATAGCACTCCAAATATAATGTGTTTGTCATTGATTCTCTTCTCCTCTCACACCTAGTCTGTTGATCTGTGTTGCAATATACCCTGCACCATATCCGTTATCTATATTGACCACCGCAATCCCATTCGCACAGGAATTGATCATCGTAAGCAATGCGGAAAGTCCATGCATACTGGCTCCATACCCGATAGAGGTCGGTACGGCAATCACAGGTCTGCTGACCAATCCTCCAAGAACACTCGCCAGCGCTCCCTCCATACCTGCCACAGCTATAATACAATTTGCAGTCTGTATCATTTCCAATCGAGAAAACAGCCTGTGGATTCCGCTCACTCCCACATCATAGATTCGCTCTACATTGGAGCCAAAATACTCTGCAGTCTGCGCAGCTTCCTCTGCCACCGGAATATCGGAAGTACCTGCGGTACAGACCGCGATTTTCCCCTGTCTCTCCTTCCCTTCCTTTTCTATTTTCAAAATATGGGAATTCGGATCGTACGCCACCTGAGGCAATATGCTTTTCACCACCTCATATTGCTGTATGGACGCTCTGGTCCCTAATACTTCTCCATTCTGTTCATACAGTCTCTTGAAAACATTCTTCAAATGTTCGTCGGCCTTACCGCTGCAATAGACGACCTCCGGAAATCCAGAGCGAATCTCACGGTACGTATCCAACTTTGCATAGCCCATCTCTTCGTAAGATCTTTTCTGAAAAAATTGTTCCGCCTCTTCTATTGACAGCGTCCCCTGTCTCACCTGTTCTAACACCTCACGTGCTTCCATAATTTTGTCATTGCTCCTTTCTATTTCTGTAAATACTCTGCTGCCGCTTCATAAATCGACGTAGTAAAATATTGCTCTAACTTATTCTTGTCCACCCACTCTACCTGGTCCAAATCCGCATCAGAAATATGCAATTCACCATCTATATATTCACATCCAAAATACGCCATATATTTTTTTGTATATGGGTGTATTCGTTCTCCAAGTTTTTCTTTGATCGAAACACGAATTCCCGTTTCTTCACGTAACTCTCTGATCACAGCCTCCTCAAACGTCTCTCCCTGCTCAACGGTTCCTCCTGGAAACTGCCACAATAAATCTCCTTCTCCCTTTTTTCTTCTCACAATAAGAACTTTATCCTCTTTTATAACAATCCCTACCACTACTTTTTCATCCATTTTATTTTCTCCTCTCTGTCTAAACAATTTATAGGCAATTGCGAAATCAATATACTTACTGAATATTCTGACAATATGTGCCGTGAAACTCCATTTTGTGCCGCAGAATCAAGCATTACTCGACAAATATGTTTCAATCTTACTGTATAGATCTGAAGTCACCAGCCCTTTATAAGCATCAACAGATACCCATTTTACTTCCATATTTTCTCTCTCATCGCCATTTATGGCTTCCCCTTCTATGTATTTTAACACAAAATAATAACAAATCGCTTTCGTATCGGGATGAATCCTTTTACCAAGTAATCTCTCCACTTTCACAGTGACTCCCGTTTCTTCCTGAAACTCTCTAACCATTTTTTCTTCCGCCGTTTCCTTTGGCTTTATAATTCCAGCGGGAAACTGCCACAACAGATTTCCCTCCTGCTCTCTTCTTTTTACCAATAAAACCTGCGCATCCTTTTTCAAAATCCCTATTGCAATCCTGAAATTTGGGACGATCACTGACATATCATCCTCAATATAACGATTGTGATCAATCTGATCCACCAATTCTTCTTCGATTTCGAGATACCCCTTCTCTGACACCTTTTCTTTTAATTCATTCTCTTCATAAAACTCCTGTATTTCAAAAACAAAATCAAAAACACTCAGACAATCCAAAAACTTTTCTTTATTATGCTTCATCCAATAAGTATTTAGATGAGAAAAATACATTTTATATAACTGTTTTTCATGCTCCTTTAATTTCGGAAAAGAATAAAACACTTTCACAATACTATTTTCAATCATAATACTATTTACATAATAATGCTTCAACCAATGTAATTGGGAATAGAAATCAATTTCCGTATATTTCATTTTGTCAAAATCAATTCTGCGACAATCACAATCCAGAGAATCCCCTAAAGATAATAAAATACTCAATATTCTTAAACGTATACTTTTCCCCTTGTAAGAATACTCCTGATGATACCTATCATCCTCCAAAAAATCTATACCATGACTTTCCACAATCAATTGTATATATTTTCCGAGTTCCTTTTCCCCAAAATAAACCTGCGGCAACTTTTTATTTCGCTTTAAATTACATTCAATCCAGTATCCGGACAAAAGATGATGATATTTTCTGATAAATTCTTCTTTTTTCTCCTTTTTGTACGAGAGCCCCTTTTCTTTTGCAAAATCTTCCAGTACCTTTTCCTCACTTATCTGCATACCAATATCATGCATATAGATTGCAGAAAGTAAAACAAAGATTTCGATATCATTTATATTTCCCTTTGTTTTTCTATTCCGAAAGACATTATCTTTACATAACAATATTAATAACTCTATCATTCGCTCAGAATGTTTGATTCCATGATCTGTAAAATCAATCAACACCCTGTCCTTGTGAATTTTTATGACTTGTTGCTTTATAAGCTCTAAATCACACAACATATCTTTGCTTAATCTTTTATGCAATATATCCATACACATTCACCCCCGATATTCCGGAATTATTCTTTATTATATAATAAGAGACCCTAAAATGCAAAATCAACTTATATGACATCCTATCTATTTATGTTACAATATTTAATAGATGTTGAGACCAAAAGAGGCTTTCTTAGGGAAAGAGACGAGGGCAAAGAAAAACCTAATTTTCAAATGATAGAAAAATTTCATTTGTATTGAGAAATGCCGGCCTCGGTGTTATGATGAAATTGCAGTATATCATGAATTTCAAGGAATGAGGACCATTTCTATTTAGTCCTGCAAATACAAGAAAACAAATGATTATATGAGGAGGTATTTTAAATGAAAGCGGTAAGAATGTACGCACCAGGAGATCTGCGAGTGGAAGAGGTTGATATTCCATCCTATGCGGCGGATGAATGTCTGATCAAAGTAATGGCAGTAGGTGTCTGCGGTTCTGATATCCCAAGAGTCAACCAGTATGGGGCTCATGTGTCTCCAATCATCGTCGGACATGAATTCGGGGGAATCGTTACTGAAGTTGGCGCGGACATCACCAAATTCAAACCTGGAGATAGAGTCACTTGCCCGCCTTTGATTCCATGTTTCCAATGTAAATATTGTCAGATGGGACAATATTCTCTTTGTGAGGACTATGACTATTATGGTTCCAGAAGAGACGGAGCTTTTGCACAGTATATCGCAGTCAAAGAGGGAAATCTTCTGAAAGTCAGTGATCGCGTTTCCTACGAAGACGCGGCAACCACAGATCCCTGTGCCAACGCTCTTCATGGAATGGCAAGGGCAGAGTTTAAGCCTGGAGATTCCGTATGTGTTTACGGCGCAGGACCGATCGGCCTCTTTGCGGTACAATATGCGAAGATCCAAGGCGCTTCCAAAATCATCGCGGTGGATGTCTGGGAAGAAAAACTGGAACTTGCCAAGAAAAACGGTGCAGATGTCGTAATCAATTCCAAAAAACAAGCTCCGGTACAAATGGTAATGGATGCAACCGATGGAAACGGTGCGGATGTGGTAATCGACTTTTCAGGCGCTCCTGTATGCCAGAAAGCATCCATCCTTTCCGCGGCAAAACTCGGACGAGTGGTATTTCTCGGAATTTCCCATCAGGGACTGGAGCTTTCCGAGAAGGAAGTCGATCAGTTGATGCGAAGACAGATCAGTCTGAACGGTTCCTGGAATTCTTTTACCAGCCCATTTCCGGGAAGTGACTGGACAGGCGCAATCGACCTGTATGAAAATCACGGTATGACAGCCAAAGATATCATCAGTCACAGATTGTCTTTGGACGAGGCGCCGGAGATTTTCGGGAACATTGCAAAAGGGAATTTTTTCTTTAGTAAGATTATGTTTTATCCAAATGGACAGGAAAAATTATAACAAGAAAGGAGGCAATACAAGATGAGTAAGTATTTTATGGGCGTGGACGCGGGAACGCACGGAATTCGGGTGGGGATCGCCGACGCAAAAGGTGAATTCATTGCAATGAAAGAGGTGGAACATCCCACAGATTATCCAATCCCAGGACGCGCAGAACAGAATGCAGAACACTGGTGGACAGGTTTCAAGGCGGCTCTTAAAGATTGTCTTAGCACGATCAGCGATGAGCAGCGCAAAAATATCGTGGCAGGTTGTATTTGCGCCACCTCTTCCACGATCGTACCGGTAAGCGAAGAAATCACACCACTCGCGCCGGCCATCCTGTGGATGGATCACAGGGCCGGCGAACAGGCGAACCGGATAAACGCCACCAATCATCCTGTGCTGAAATACTGTGGAGAAGAGGTTTCGCTGGAATGGATGCTTCCCAAAATACTTTGGCTAAAAGAAAATCAACCGGATGTTTATCAAAAAACATATAAAATCATCGAACAGTTGGACTTTCTGAACTATAGAATATGTGGCGTACTGAGTTCTTGCATTTGCCAGATGACTTGTAAAGGCAACTATGTGGAGTCCATGGGGGGATTCCAGAGAGATTTCATGGAAGCCATCGGTTTTGAGGACTATGAAGAAAAACTCGTAACTCGCGTAGAGAAGATCGGTACTCCTCTCGGTAAGATCACAGAAGAATTTGCAAAGGAATTTGACCTGAATCCAGATATGGTTATGATTCAGGGCGCGATAGACGCATATATGGCAATGTTTGGATTAAATGTGATTGAACCGAATAAACTTGGCGTCATCATGGGAACAAGTTTTGTACATCTCTGTCTGACGGAGAAGAAGAAAGACTATAAAGGAGTCTGGGGACCTTATGAGGGAGCGCTAATTGGCAACATGTGGCTTATGGAAGGCGGGCAGACTTCTGCTGCTTCTGTTCTAGATTGGTATCAGAAGAACTTCTATCCAAATGCAGACTATGAGACGATCATCCGTGAAGCGGAAGCGATCCCGCCAGGATGCGATGGTCTGGTCGCCCTTGATTTCTTCCAGGGAAATCGGACACCTTACAAAGACGCCAATGCAAAAGGCGTATTCTACGGCCTAAAACTGACCCACACTAAAGCGCATCTGTATCGTGCACTGTTGGAAGCCGTAGCATTCGGAACCGCAAACATCGTCAAGAATTATGAAGATCAGGGATATCCCGTCAACGCACTGATCGGATGCGGCGGTGTCACCAAAAATCGCTTGTGGATGCAGATCATCTCGGACATTATCGGAAAACCGATCATCGTAAACAAAGAACTGCAGGCAGGAGTTCTGGGATGTAACGTTGTCGCGGCAGCAGGAAGCCAGTATGATGGAGATTTTGCAAAAGCCGCCAATGAAATGGTCCATCCAGATGTAGAAATTCAGCCGGACATGGAAACTCATGAAAAATATGCCAAAATATTTGAGAAATATTTAGAACTTTACCAGAATCTTGCGGGGATGATGGCAAAAGAATAAGACAACAATTCATGGAATGGAAAGGAAAAGAATATGACGAAACAGGAAATTCTATCACATATTGATCACACCCAGTTAAAAGCATTCGCAACCTGGGAAAATATCAAACAACTTTGCGAGGAAGCCATTCAGAATCAAACAGCCTCTGTGTGTATCCCGCCCTCTTATATTCAGCGGATTCACGACACATATGGAGATCAGATTAATATTTGTACCGTAATCGGATTCCCTCTTGGTTACAGCACCACAGAAGTAAAAGTCTTTGAGGTGAAAGACGCTATCTCCAGAGGCTGTAATGAAGTAGATATGGTAATTAATATTGGCGACGTTAAAAATGGTGAATTCGCCAAAGTAGAAGAAGAGATTCGAGCGTTAAAAGAGGCCGCAGGAGATCATATTCTGAAAGTGATCGTAGAGACTTGCTATCTGACAGAAGATGAGAAAATAAAATTGTGCCAGTGCGTGACGAATGCCGGAGCAGATTATATCAAAACTTCTACCGGATTTGGAACAGGCGGCGCAACGATTGAAGACATCATCTTATTCTCAGAACACATCGGACCAAAGGTAAAAATGAAAGCGGCCGGCGGAGTAAAAACACGCGAAGATCTTGAAATGTTCCTGGCAAAAGGATGCGAGAGAATCGGAACCAGCTCAGCGGTACAGATGCTACAGGAAGAAGCGTGAAAGATTTTATCAATTCTTCTATGAACTGCCTGTTTACATCATAAAACACACGCAGTTTAGAAGATCGTATAAACCACAAAATGGAGCCGTCCACTTCAACGAATAAAGACCGTGAAGCGATGGCTCCATTTTTGTGTAGTTCGAACGTGTGACAATCAACAGCCTAAATCTTCATCGGCAACTCTTTCAATATGCATTGCCAGATAGCCGATTTCCACCTCATCTAGGGCACACTTCAGCCGATGACCGATTTGATCGCATACCGATTCCGCTATCTGAAATGCTTTCGGAAACTTCACCGACATATAATCGTTCATATTTAACTTCAATTTCTCGCCACTGACCGCCCGCGCAATCATATACCTCACATGATTCATCAAGCGATTATATGCCAACGACATCACATCAATGGAACTCCCAGTACCCTGCTCTACCAATGAAATACATTCCCGAACCGACTGCGCGATTAGCATGGACTGCGACACTTTTTCGTCCATGATTGCAGAGTGAATATGTAGCGCAACATAGCCAATTTCGTCCGGATCAATCTGTATCTGCATTCGCTCTTTCAAAATCGGCCCGATGCATTCCGCCACCTTGTATTCTGTATGGAAT
Organism: Hespellia sp.; assembly: GCA_022790755.1. Lineage (GTDB taxonomy): Bacteria > Bacillota > Clostridia > Lachnospirales > Lachnospiraceae > Mediterraneibacter_A. The sequence goes on from JAAVXR010000102.1 coordinate 24,982, forward strand.
AAGATTCGAATATCATCCGTCAGCGGATTACTGATCTGCTCTTTTCTCTGAATCCGTCTGACGGCATACTCTATATGATCCGCCATTGGAAATAAAATGTTTCTGTCTATTTTTCCGAATACTTCTTCTGCTCTGCCCAGCACTTCATCTGCAATTTCCAGGCATTCCGGCGAAAGTGATTTTACCATATCCCTAGCGTCGCCTCGCTCTGTAGATTCCTGCAGGGAATAGATCGTGTCCTCGGGGCCGGAATCCATACGCTCACTGACTTTTTTCCCAAATCCGACCCCTTTTCCCATAATCAGGTATTCCCGATTATCCTCTTGCCACACTGCAATCACGGCATTGTGATTCAACACTTTCGTAACTCTGTACATAACTTTCTCCACTCATTTTCTCGATTCCCACTGATTCCCTGCATTTCCTGATGTCAGTTTCCGAAAAGAAACATATTCCCTGATGATTTACTCATAAAAGTCAACCGCAAGGAACTCTTCCCCCGCCTGTATATTGCCTTCCTTCAGCAAACGCACCTTTTGATTTTCTTCCAGATCCGTACACAAAATCGGAGATACAATGGAAGGTGCATTGGCCTTCAGATAATCCAAATCCAGTTTCATCAGTGGATCACCTTTCTTTACTTTCTGACCGCTTTCCACATATACTTCAAATCCTTTACCACCCAACTTCACCGTATCAATTCCCATATGAAGCAACAGATTGACTCCAGAATCTGTGATGAAGCCCAGTGCATGTTTTGTATCAAAGACAAAGCAAACCTCTCCGTCTTCCGGCGCTTTCACAATAGCATCTTCCGGAGTGACAACCGCTCCGTCTCCCATCATTTTTCCTGCAAATGCTTCATCTGGCGCTGTTGATAAGTCCGCAGCGATTCCTGTAACTGGACTGGATAAGATAACTGTCTTTGACACTGCTTTCTCGTTTTTCTCTTCCGGTGCTACTTCTGCCACCTCTTCCATTTCACTACTTCCAGTATACTCCTCATCCGGCGCTGTTTCCAGATAATCTTCCAAATTAGACTTAATTACCGTGACACGCGGTCCATAAATGATCTGCACACCGTTTCCTTTGTGCACCACGCCGGATGCACCGGTAGATTTCAGCAGATTGTCGCTTACCAATTCCGTCTTATATACGGTACAGCGAAGTCTGGTCGCACAGCAATCCACATCGGAAATATTTTTCTTTCCGCCAAGTCCCTGGCAGATTTGTTTGGAAAGCTCATCTTCCGCCGTCGCCGCCTCTCCTGACGTTTCCCCCTTCTTTCGGGCATCCACATCACTTCTGCGATACAGTTTCACTTCCTCACTGTCGTCACGCCCAGGAGTCTTCAAATCCAATTTCTGAATCAAAAAGCTAAACAGGAAATAATAGACAATAAAGTAAAATACTCCGACAATCACAACCCAGATCCAGTTCGTCTTCGCATTTCCCTGCATAATACCAAAGAGTGTCAGGTCAATCAAACCACCAGAAAATGTCATTCCCACGCCAACCTGGAATACATGCATCAACATATACGCAAGACCGGCAAACACACAGTGGATTCCATAAAGCAGCGGCGCCACAAACAAGAAGGTGAATTCCAGAGGTTCCGTGATTCCTGTCAACATAGAGGTCAAAGCCGCCGATAACAGAAGGCCGGCTACCGCTTTTTTCTTTTCTGATTTTGCTGTCTTATACATGGCAAGCGCTGCACCCGGAAGTCCAAAAATCATCAGTGGGAACTTTCCTGCCATGAAACGAGTTGCAGATACCGCAAACTGTGTGACGGATGGATCTGCGAGTTGTGCAAAGAAGATATTCTGCGCACCCTCAATCGTCTCTCCAGCAACCACCAGTGTTCCACCAACTGCCGTCTGCCAGAATGGAAGATAGAATACATGATGCAGTCCAAACGGAATTAAAAGTCGTTCCATCAGTCCGTACACCCAGGTTCCAAAATATCCGGAGTTCAGTACAACATTGCCAACCGCATAGATCCCTGTCTGGATTACCGGCCAGATAAAGAACATTAAAATTCCCACGGCCGTGTACACCAACGCACTGATAATCGGCACGAATCTTGTTCCACCAAAGAATGATAATACCTGCGGAAGCTCAATCTTATAAAACCGATTATGCAGTGCGGCAACCCCCAAGCCAACGATAATACCACCGAAAACTCCCATCTGCAGCGACGTAATACCGCACACAGAAGCCGTAGCACCGCTCAACATTTCTTCAGTACCACCGTGAAGCGTAATCATAGCACCAATCGAGGCATGCATGATAAAGAAAGCAATCGCTGCCGCCAACGCCGCGACTTCTTTTTCTTTCTTTGCCATACCAATCGCCACACCCATCGCAAAAATAATCGGCAAATTCGTAAACACAATATCGCCGGCATCACTCATAACCCGGAACACTGCGTTCAACACAGTTCCAGGCCCCATAATTCCTGTCAGACCATATGTGTCCAACATGGTAGCATTCGTAAAAGAACCTCCCAGTCCCAAAAGCAACCCGGCCACCGGGAGAATCGCAATCGGAAGCATGAACGATCTTCCAACACGCTGAAGCACACCAAAAATTTTGTCTTTCATTTTTTCTTCCTCTCTTTCTTCCTTCTATTCTTACCAGATGCCGTGTGTTGAATACATAAATCACAGTACAAAACTAATATTGACAAGTTGCACAAAAAAAGGAACCATTAACACACACAAACACCCTAAATGCTTATGTATAGTTAATGCCTCCCGAAAAGTAACATACTATATCATAACTCTAAAAGTAAAATAGCACTTCTTTTTTATTCTGTCAATCCTTTTTTTAAACTTAACGTATATATCCTTCATTATACGCGATCGCACGGTTCGCCGTATAAATCTCCGCATTCGTTGCCTGCACATAAGGCATCACAAAGAATATTCCCAGAATACCGCAAGTACATGCACTCAAAATCCACCATCCAATGAAAGAAAGATCCAAAACAAAGGTCTCCCATTTTTTTCCCATCATCATCCGCTTACTGATCGCAAACGCTTCCTGACGGTTCATACCTGGATTTTCAGCAAGAATATATGGAATCATACGATATTCGTACATCTTAATAATACCAGGAACCACGAAAAGCATAGTCCAGAGCACCGTGAAGAGATGCATCAAAAACATCGTCACCACCAGATTGACATATTGCCCGGACTTAAACGGCTCAAAAATCGTCTGTACTCTCGCCTGCATCGTCTGGTTCTCTACAAAAAACTGGCACCCGCCAACTTTCAGTACATTACCAACAAAGATTCCCAACATCGCCAAACCAATCGCAATGATTACTACAATCACTGTTAAAAAAGCAGCAAAAAAAGTAAAGCCACTTCCATATCCATAATAATGGTGATAAGAATGGTCTTGCCAGATTCCTTGCGATCCTGCCCTTCCATTGCTGCCCGTCGCGATTGTCGTGATGATCGACATGATAAATGCAACCGCCACGCATGACCAATAATTCTTTTGAAATGCTGCTTTTCCACGCATTTTCAAATCCACTCGATTCCACATGATCCATAAACCTCCATTTTTCATATACCTTTCGGATATTCTGTTAAAGTATATCAAATTATCGCCTTTTTGGCAACTTTTCATAAGGCGTATTCACAAGTGGAAGCTTCGTCTGGAAGGTCCCATTCAACCGATAATAAGCCCCCGCAATCGCTGGCGCAGTAGGAATCGACGTAATTTCCCCAATTCCGATCGCCCCATATGCCTGTTCGATTCCCGGCTTTTCTACGATAATCGGTGTCAATGGGGGAACCTGATTTGCTTTCCACAAACCCAAAGTGCCAAATCTAGATTTCAAAACTCCCTGTTCCAGAATATATTGCTCTGTCAACGCATATCCCATCCCCATCACGACGCCACCTTCAATTTGCCCCTCCACACTCTTAGGATTGACCGCCCTTCCCAAGGCATGCGCGGCCACCATCTCTTTGATGGTTCCGTCTTTGTTCAAGATACAAAGCTGCGTAGCGTATCCGTATGCCACATGGGATACCGGATGAGGAACGTCCGCTCCCATCGGGTCTGTTTTGGCATAGTACTCGCCGTAATACTCTTTTCCTTCCAATTCCCGCAGCGTCTGCTCTTTCAGATCGGCCGCCAAAAGTTCCGACGCTCTTCTCGCCGCCTCCCCTGTGATCAGCGTCTGTCTGGAACCAGACGTTGTACCGGAATCCGGCGCCATCGAAGTATTTGGCGCTAGGTGAACAATCTGTGAAAGTTCAAGTCCTGCGGTCTGAGATACCATCTGCACCAATACCGTACCCAGTCCCTGGCCGATACAGGACGCACCCGCATGAATCTCCACCTTTCCCTCTCTGATCAACAGTCTGCAACGACCATAATCTGGTAGCCCCACGCCTACCCCTGCATTTTTCATAGCACAGGCTATCCCTACATAAGGTTCTCTCTCATATATCTCTTGAACCGCCTCCAAAGTCTCCACAATCGCTGTGGATGCATCCGCAATCTGACCGTTAGGAAGCACATTTCCTGGACGCACTGCATTGCGATAGCGAATTTCCCAGGCAGAGATTCCTACCATCTCTGCTAACAAATCCAGGTTTCGTTCGGATGCAAAACAGGTTTGCGTCACCCCAAATCCCCGAAATGCCCCCGCTGGCGGATTATTTGTATACATAGCTTTCCCCTCAATATCCACCACCTGAAAATTGTAGGGACCCGCCGCATGTGTACAAGCTCTCTGCAGTACCGGACCGCCCAATGAAGCATACGCGCCGGTATCCGACACTACCACAGCTTTCAAGGCAGTCAAATATCCGTTCTCATCACAGGCTGTCGTCACATCCATCCACATCGCATGACGCTTCGGATGAACCAAAAGGCTTTCTTTTCTAGTCAGTTTTACTTTGACCGTCCGCTTCGTCAAATAGGCAATCAGCGCGGCGTGGTGCTGTACCGTGACATCTTCTTTCCCTCCGAAGCCCCCTCCGACCAGTTTGTTTTCCACAATCACTTTCTCCGGGGGAAGGCCTAACATTGTACAGCACTCATGCTGGGTATCGTACACGCTTTGATCGGATGAGTAAATGAAAACTCCGTCTCCCAGAGGAATCGCAACCGCCGCCTCTGGTTCCAGAAACGCGTGCTCTGTCCATGGAGTCTCGTAATGCCTCGTCACCTGATATTTGGAATCCGCAATCACTTGATCCGCATCTCCTCGCACCAGATGTTCATGCGCCAGAATATTCCCCTTCTTATGAACTTTCGGTGCATCCTCTTTCATAGCCTCAAAAGGATTCAACACTGGAGAGAGTTCTTCATATTCCACTTCCACAAGCTTCTTCGCCTCTTCCAAGATCTCCAGCGTTTCAGCCGCCACAAGACAGATTGTATCTCCCAGATAATGTGTCTCTTTTCCTACCGCTATCATGGTATCCCAATCCTGCACCAAATGTCCTACTTTGACGCTTCCCGGAATATCTTCCGCCGTAAATACACCCACGACACCTTTCAATGCTTTCGCCTTTTCCGTATGAATCGCCAGCACCTTTGCCCGGGGATATTGAGAGCGCACGGCGCTTCCGTAAATCATCCCTTCCAGATACAAATCATCCACATATTCTCCGATTCCCAACGCCTTCTCTTTTGCATCAATCCGACGCATTGCCTGGCCAACAAAAACTTGCCCATCATCTTCCGGTATCGAAAGGTTTTCCCGGAAAATCTCTGCACTTAATAAAATTGCATCTATGATTTTCCGATATCCCGTACAACGGCAAATATTGTTTTTCAGAGCATTTGCCACTTCCAATCGTGTTGGGTCTGTGTTCACATCCAATAACGCCTTTGCGGCCAGTACCATCCCCGGGATGCAAAAACCACATTGAACGGCTCCTGCCTCAGCAAACGCATAGCCGTAAACTTCTTTTTCACGATCTGTCAGTCCTTCCACCGTGACAATCTTTTTTCCCACCATTTTTGAAACTAGAGGAATACAGGCGCGCGTCGGCTTTCCATCCACCAGAATTGTACAAGTTCCACATGCGCCCTCACTGCAGCCGTCTTTCACCGAGGTCAGTCGCAAATCATCCCGCAGATATCGGATTAATTTCTTATCCTGTTCTGTCTCATAAACTCTTCCGTTAATCTGTAATGTATACACACTATACACCTCCTGTTCCTTCAGCCCAACCCAGACCAATTGTGCCGTGAGAATTGCATTGGGAATAAAACCTTCAACTCATCCGAGCATTCCAATCCGCCGGATAATCCACATCTTTACCTTCCGCCTCTTCCATCTCCACAAACAAAATTTTTTCCGGGTAACGCTTTCGCACTTGCCGACCCCCGATATCTCCTTGCAGTTCTCCCAGTTCCTGAAAAAACGCTCGATCCCAAACCACTGGATTTTTACTTTGTCCTCCAGAGCCCGCACAGATAATTCTGCCCGGATGATCGGCGGCCATCCGAAGTACATCCGCTATCGTTCTCACACGAAGCCAAGGCTGATCACATACCATAAACAGAATCCCTTGCAGCTCTGGCTCCTGTTCGATACAGGCAGAAAGTCCTAACTGCAGGGAATGTGAGATTCCCAACTCCGGCGCTCCATTATATACGACCCGAATTCCTTTTGCTTGTGCCTCTTTCACAATCGTGGGAAATCTAGTGACAATTATACGCATCATTTCCGGAAATGCTTCCAACTTCCTCAATATCCTCTGGTAGAGTTTCTCACCCTCTTCCCCGACAAACAATTTGTTTTCTCCAAATCGGGTACTATTTCCAGCCGCGAGTACGACAATTGCATATTGCTTTTCGATAGATTTCCAAACAAGTGCTTCCTGTTCTCCCGAAGAAAATGAAAAATCCACTCTCATTTCCGGCAGATTCTTTTTCTCAAACCCAGAGATCGCCTCCAGGACTCCACCTCCGACGGCCCTGGCTTTATCAGAGATCGTAAAACAATGTGTCCATTCACAACGAGCGTCAATATCTCCGATTTTCAGCCCTTCCGTCACATCCACTCCTGCATTTAACATCCCACGGACAATGCCGGCCATTTGCGCCTTCACTGGCACACCGCCCGTGTAAGCAACCACCTGTCCCATCTCCACGGAATCGCCGATAGACACGAGCGGACGCAACTCGCCGCTCGCCGATGCGCGGAGCAACCGCTCCGTGGTATATCCTCCGATGTTTCCAGGAATTCCGGTATTGGGAATGGCGCTTCCCTGCCAGATGACTCTGCCCAATGTATGGCCTCGCTTTGTCTCCACCACGCAATCACAGTCAATTCCCGCCTCAAAGCCTGGTCCGACTCCGACTACAAAGGGAGCATCCGTCATCCGAGTTCCCAAGTTTTTCTTGGCCAGAATCGCATCTACCACGGCATCCGGTCGGAATGCCCGGCAAATATCCGCATGTTCATCCACAATTACAGGAATCTTCCTTTGGCAAAGCGCCTCCCACACCTGTTGAATCGTCTCTACACGCACTCCTTTTAAGTCTTCCACTTCCACTTCTTTTTCATATACTGCCCGTGACAGAGCTACCGTCCTACGAACGGTAAGCGGCTCTGCAATCTCCGTCATCAGTACATGGTATCCCCCGTGAAACAGGCGAGAGGCAATCCCCGTCGCAAGATCACCCGCGCCTCTGATCAATACTTTCATTGTCGTCTCCCAATCCGACGGTGAGATGAACATTGCCAAAGCCTTTTTCCGCCATTCGTCTTGCAATCTCCTCTCCATATTCCCGCCGTTTTCTCGTATCCGCCTTATTTAATATGATATGAAATCGCATCCCTTCACGAACATCTTTGCGAAGTCCCCAGATGCTTAGACCAATTCTGCACAAATCTTCACAACTTATGGGATCAGCCGGTCTTTTATGCAAATATTCTGCCGCCAACTCCGAACGAAAGCAAACCTCCGCAAACATACAGCCTACAGCGTCCAGCCCCATCACTCCCAATACCACATTCGTGGCTGGATGCAGAACCGGTTCCCATGCGGCCGGAAATTTCAGAGGCAGATTTCTCGCACCGTCCGCCTCAATGAGTACTGGGATTTTCTCAGCAAGCAATTCATTAAGAAACCATTCTGGCATCATAGAAACTTTTCCATTTCCCACCGGAAACCCAGCAAACACCCAGCCTTCCTGGTTTAGAATCTGCTGCATCCTCTTCTTTGAAGGTTCTGAAAGAAAAGCGTCCAGATCTGGTTCCCGCATATGTGTTGTTGTCGTCACAACCACCCTCTCGCCGTTGCTTCGATATTCCTCTTTCAGCCGCATCACAAGCGTCGTCTTTCCGCCTGCCCCAACCACCGAAATGACCGGATGTGAAAAATCCCCCAAACCGAACGTTGCCAAAAGACTTCTTTGTTCCGTGAAACGACCATTCTCATAACTGTATATCATCCATTTCCTCCGTCAGCCTAAACTATTGAACGATCGAACAATCAACAACGATTCAATGTCTGATATAGATTCCAGTCTTTTCTTTTTGGATCACTCCATCTTGTGCGACCAGTTCCCCACGCAGATATACTTTTTCCGCTCTCCCCTTCAACCGGGTTCCTTCCAACGGACAATAATCGGCGGCAGACTGCTGCCTATCTGCCAAGAGCATCCACTCTGTCTGAGGATTCCACACCACAATATCCGCATCACTTCCCGGAAGAAGCGCCCCTTTCTGCGGATACAAACGATACTGCTTGGCAGGACCTTCCGATAAATACCGACACATCTGTTCCAACGTAAGTCTTTGCTTCCCCACCCCATAGTGATAAATGATCGCCGGCCGCTCTTCCGCCCCCGGCATGCCACAAGGAGTTCTCGAAAAATCTTCTGCTCCGGCCCGCTTTTGTTCCTCGGTAAAACTACAATGATCGGTGGCAATCGTCTGTAGTTGATTTTCCGATAATGCCTGCCAAAGTGTTTCCCGATCTTCGTCCGTCCGAAGCGGAGGGGCAATCATATAATTCCGTCCTTTTCCATCCGGCAGAGTGTACTTGCTTTCCTCCATAATCAAATACTGCGGACAAGTCTCCACGTAGACTACCTGCCCCTCTTTTCGGGCTCTTTGAATCTCCCGATATCCCTGCGCCGTACTCAAATGTACCACAATCACCGGTGTATCCACACATTTTGCAATTTTCAACAAGCGATGAATCGCCTCCGCTTCCGCTTCCGCAGGCCGCGTCTTCGGATAGTCCGACACATCCTTTCGATTTCCCTTCTCCCGAAGCACTTCTTCCAGACGAGCACCGATGATCCCATGATTTTCGCAGTGAACGCCGGCAATCCCTCCGAGCTCCTTCAAACGATGCAACACCTCATACATCGTTTTGTCGTCCACCCGATTGTCATACGTCATGTATAATTTGAAAGAGGAAATCCCTTCCCGTACCACTTGCTCCAACTCCTGGCTGACCGCTTCATTCCAATCTCCCAACGCCAGATGAAACGCATAGTCGCAGGAAGACTGACCGTCAGCTTTGCGGTGCCAATGTTCCAAAGCCTCTGCCAGCGTCTCGCCTTTCTCTTGCGTGGCAAAATCAATGATGCATGTGGTTCCTCCCGCAATCTCAGCCTTCGTTCCGGTATCAAATTTGTCCGCCGTGATGGTCCCGGACACTTCCAACGCCATATGCGTATGTGCATCAATAAATCCAGGAAACAAGTACTTCCCGCTAACGTCCTCCACCTCTGCACCCGCAGAATCTAAATGGCTTCCTATCTCCAAAACCTTTCCATCCTCCACTGCGAGATCCGCCTCTTTGAGACCGCTTCCTGTAACGATCATGCCTCCCCTAAAAATACGTTTCATTGATTTCCCCCTCCTCTCTATCCGCTATCTCTGTCAGTTTTCTACTATTCTGCCTCAGACAAACTCAGATACGCATACTCATCGCACACGGTCTCCATCAGCTTTTGGATTCCCTCCGGAATCTCAGATGGCTCTCCTTTTGTCCAGACAATCTCCTCTCCCAACAGACGAACCTTGCAAATTTTCTTTTCTCGGTCCAAAATCAGAAAGCCTTGGTTCTTGCTGTCCGCCATCTCTGATTCCATAGCAAACAATGTAAATTTATCAAGATATGGTGCGCTTGCATAGGGACAGAAACTCCTACAGTTTCCACACTCATTACACAGGGAATCTACGTGAATCACCTGTTCTTGCTCCATTTTTGGCACGCGGATGGAAACGTTCGCACGGTTCGGGCAGACGTCCACACAATTCTCACAGACGGTATTGCAACTCAGACAACGATCTGACTCTTTTCCCTCGCCTGTTTCTCTCAGGATTCCTTTTCTGGCATAGATTTCTTCCCTCGATACCGTTTCCGCGCAGGTATTAGAAATTTCCGCACCCACGATCGCCTCTGCAGCCGTTTTTGCCTGTGCCATTCCGTTGACCACAATGGAAGGTCCATACAATCCGTCGCCCACCACATAGACATTTTCTAAATTTGACTCCATCGTTTCTTTGACGAACACTCTTCCACGTGCATCCACCCGAATTCCATTCTCCTCATAGAATGCCGTCGGCACTTTTTCTCCGACTGCTGCGATGACGGTATCGGCAGGAATGGAAACGCTCTCTTCTGTCTCCACGACTCCTGCGCGCCCAGAAGCGTCTAACTCTCCAAGCCTGGTCTTTACACAAAGCAGGCTACCTTCCTCTATCCGAACCGGCGCCGTCAGTTCCCAAAATTCTACCCCATCTTCGATCGCCAGAAGCAATTCCTGCTCATCCGCCGGCATATATCGTCTGGTTCTGCGATATGCCAGATATACATGTTCCACCCCGCTGCATCGTTTTGCGGCTCTCGCCGTATCCATAGCGGTATTTCCGCCACCGATAACGACTACATTTTTGCCCAGATTCATTTTCCCTTTACAGATATTGAATTCTTCTAGAAAATCCAATGCATTGACCGCTTTTTTCCCTTCCAACGTCAGGGTGCTTCTCTGGGAAGCCCCCACTGCAAGAATCACCGCATCATAGCCGTTCGCTTTTAAAACTTTCACGGAAGGCGCCTCTGTGTTACACTGTATCTCCACCCCTAATTTTCGCAGGAAAGAAGCATCTCTGTCGATCACCGTATCGTCAATCCGAAAATCGGGAATCACAGCACTCACCACTCCGCCGAGAACCGACCGCCTTTCGTAAATTGTCACATCTGCTCCAGACCTTGCCAGATAGAATGCCGCCGCCATGCCGGAAGGACCACCACCAACTACCGCCACTTTCTTCTTACAAGTCCCCTCTACCCTCAGATTTGCAAGAGCCGCCTCATATCCCTTGGTCGCACAGAGCAATTTTGTATCCCGTATCTGAACGGGCGTCTCATAGAAATTGCGCGTACAATGGTTCATACAGGTATGAGAACAAATCGTTCCTGTGATAAATGGCAATGCATTCCGCCTCAAAATCACCCGCAGGGCTTCTTCGTATTTTTCATCCCCTGCAAGTTTCATATAAGTTGCCACGTCCTGATGAATTGGGCAGGCATCCTCGCAGGGCGCCGTGTAGCAATTCAACAGAGGAACCTGATCTTTACTCTTGCGTTCCGCCGGCATCTTTGCAGGTTTTACATGATGCCGGTCCGTCCGCGCATCTTCTGCCATCTGACTGAGCGCATCCACCACAATCCCTTCAAATGGTTTTACGCCCATCTCATCCAGTCCATCCGCAATCTGCTTAATCCTCTGATAGCCACCTGGTTTCAGAATGGTGGTTGCCACCGTTACCGGCCAGACACCGCACGCTACAACACGGTTCATATTAAACGCATCCGCACCGCCTGAATAGGAGATCCGAAGCTTCCCGTCAAATTCCCGTGATAGTTTTGCCGCCAGTGCAATCGACAGCGGATACAAAGATTTCCCGGACATATACATTTCTTCACTCGGCAGCTCCCCAGCCTTGACATCCACCGGAAATGTATTCGTAATTTTAACGCCAAATTCCAATTCTCTACTTTTGGCCAGGGCCCCCAATCTGGCCAACATCGGCACCGCATCCTCGTACTGCAAATCATCCTCAAAATGGAAACGCCCAAACGCCATATAGTCGTATCCCATCTGATCCATCGTCTCTCTGGCAAATTCATAGCCCAAAAGCGTAGGATTGCATTTGATAAACGTATGCATGTTTTTTTCTTTAAGCAGATAATTCGCGATCCGTTCAATTTCCTGCGGCGGACAACCATGCAAGGTAGAAAGTGTTACTGAATTACAGATATGAGAAGAAATACTCTCAATATCCTTCTCTGTCAAATTCTGAAAATCCTCCACGTGATTCAGAAGATACGTTTTACACGCATTCCAGATTTCTGTATTCCTGGCATCTTTCATATTTTCGATAAACGTGTTGATTTTAGGGGACTGAATCCCTGCCAAATCATACCCTACACTGATGTTGAATTGAAACCCATCCATCGCCCCAAGACCATATTCCTTTGCAAGCACAGACAGCAAAAACCATGCCTTGATATATTCATCCTGTGCCTGAGGGACATAGAGCTCCGTCGACCATTCGCAGTTATAACCTTCATCGTCTGCTTTGATACAAGGTTTATTCACGCAGGCCGCAAGTTCCTCTCCATCCATGATCTGTACCGTTTTCAGCTCAAAGAAACGGCTTCCCGCATAGTATGCGGCGGCAATATTCTGCGCAAGCTGACTGTTCGGTCCGGCCGCCGGTCCAATCGGCGTCTCCAACTTTCTTCCGAAAATCGTCTGTGCCTTTTTAGGGTTTGCCACATAAGGGCGACGCACTCCGAACACGCTTCCTTCACGGTCATGTTCTGTCTGTATCCAATTCATTAACTGCGCAAATGGTATACCTGTCATTCTATCACTCATCGCCTATCCCCCTACCCGTTAATACTCTTCCAAAGTCCTGCGGAAGCTTCCCGGCATTTGGCCATCACTTCTTCCACATCCGCTACCAGAACTTCTCGGTCCTTCATCAATACCTGACCATTGCCAACCGTTGTCACTACGTCCCGACCCGTCATACCAAAGAGAATATGTCCATTGATATTTTCCGCGCTTAGATATGTCGGCGGGTCGTAATCCACCACGATCACATCGGCCGCCGCGCCCTCTTTTAGTACACCGAGTGGCGCATGAAAATAGCGATTTGCGATTTTGGCATTATTCTCAAACAACATCTGCGGCACCTCACTCCATGCGGCGTTCGCGTCACATAAATGATGCTTGTGCAGAATATTTGCCACTTTCCATGATTCTATCATATCATGCGTATACCCGTCTGTTCCCAGTCCAGTCAAAATCCCACGATGTACAAGTTCCATGGTAGGTGGACAACCGCAGGCATTTCCCATATTAGACTCCGGATTGTGAACCACCATCGTGTCCGTCTCCCGAATCAGCTCCATCTCATGCGGATTGATATAAATACAATGGCCCAACAGCGTTTTTTCCCCGAGAATACCGCAATCCATCAGGCGATCCACGATATGCTTTCCATATTTTTTCAGACAATCATGCAGATCTTCGATCCCTTCCGCTACATGAATATGATATCCGACTTCTTCCGGTTTGTTAGCCGCCGCGTATTCCATCGTCTGATCCGAGATCGTAAACTGCGCGTGCATTCCCATCATTCCTGCTAACATATCCGAATCATCTTTCAGGGCATATCGGATAAACGCAGCGTTTTCTTTCACAGCTTCCCTCGCTTTGTCCATACCGTCGCGGTCCGACACTTCATAACACAAACAGGCACGTATCCCCAATTCCTTCGCCACGTCTGCAATGGTGAACAGACTATCCTGAATCTGTCCAAAACTTGCATGATGATCGAACAGTGTCGTCACTCCATTGCGAATGCTGGAAATCATCGTCTCTAATGCACTGTAGCGAATCTGTTCCATCGTCAACTTTCGATCAATTGTCCACCACTGGCCGTCCAAAATATCCAGAAATCCTTGCGGCTGATATCCTTTGATGCTGAATCCTCTTGCCATCGCGCTGTAAATATGCTCATGAGTATTGATAAAAGCGGGCATAATGACGCCATGCTTCGCATCTATGTATTCCGCTTTTGGATAATCTCGGCGCATCGTCTCTGTCTCACCGACCTCCAAAATCTTGGTTCCCTCGATTACAACCGCACCATCCGCATAAAAAGGATGATCCACATCCCTTGTAATCACTTTTCCGTTTCCAATTACCAGCATGACTACCCCTCCTTCCATTTATTGTTCAAACGCTCTTAACAAAAGTTCCATATCCGGCTTCAAAGACAATGGTTCTCCCGCTGCCTTAATCGCGTTTGTCGTGTCTTTCAAACCATTCCCCGTCACGATACTGACCACAGAAGCCCCCTTTGGAATCAGCTGTCTCTCTACCGCCTTCTTGACCCCGGCCGTTCCAGTGGCACCCGCCGGTTCTGCAAACACACCGCACTGATTTCCCAGTATCCGCATCGCCTCCAAAATTTCCTGATCGGACACATTGACCACGATCCCGTTGGACTCCCGAATGGCACGAAGCGCTTTGTCGGGATTGCGAGGTACTCCTACGGCGATGCTATCTGCAAGTGTGTTCTCCTCCATCGGATACCACTCCCGATCTTCTGCAATGGCCCGGTTGATCGGACAACACCCTTCTGCCTGAACACTAATCAGACGCGGCAATTTATCAATAAAACCGGCTGCATACAGATCTTTCAATCCCTTCCACACGCCGCTTATCGTACAGCCATCTCCGACAGAGACAGCCACATAATCCGTCATTTTCCACCCCAATTGTTCGGCAATCTCAAAGGATACCGTCTTCTTTCCTTCCATCAGATAAGGATTGATCGCCGCATTTCGATTGTACCATCCCCAATGATCAATGGCCTCAGCCGACAGACGAAATGTGTCCTCGTATGTTCCCTGTACGCTGATCACATGCGCCCCGAACATCATAAGCTGCGACACCTTTCCGCGGGGAGCTCGCTCCGGCACAAAAATATAAGTCTCAAAACCTGCTGCCGCCGCGTTTCCCGCCAAAGAAGACGCCGCATTTCCGGTAGAAGAACACGCAATCGTCGAGACACCGGCTTCCGCCGCTTTCGCCACAGCCATTGCCGACGCCCGGTCCTTGAGGCTGGCCGTCGGATTGATTCCATCATCCTTTATATACATGGTATCCACTCCCAAAAATGCCGCCAAGCGAGGCTCCTCATAAAAAGGAGACCACCCGACCCGCAATTGGGGAAAATTCCCCGTCCCTTCCACCGGCAAGAACTCGTGATACCGCCACATGGAATGTTCGATCCTGTCGGATAACGCTTCCTTTGTCACCTGCGTTTTGATCCAATCGTAGTCATAAATAATATCTAAAATCCCTCCGCAAGATTCACAGGTCGTAACTCCAGGAACAGCTGCATGCTCTCTTCCACATCTGATACATTTTGCTGATTTTACATGTTTCAATGCTGTGTTCTCCTTTCGATTACTGTAGGTTTCGGATTATAATTTCACACCGGCTCTTTCGTTAAATTCCGTTATCAGACGATCAATCTCGTCCGCCTGCCTGCGAACAGAGCCCCAGGTATTCTCTTCATCGTACCAGAGTGCATCCAATTCTTCTACTGTGCGTCCCTGTTGTTCTACCCAGGTATAATACTTCAGATTGTGTATACGCTTTCTGGAACGATACGTCAGTTCTTCCATCGCATCCGTCTTAATGGAACGGAGATGTTTCTCGTAAACCACCGCAGCCTTTGTCGGCGTATATTCCCCTTCTTTTTCTCTGAGCTCTTCGATTCTGGACTGATACATGACAGAAGAATCCGTCATCACCGTTGCAATTACATCATGCTCTGTCAGCTCATAATATTTCGCCATCTTAATTGCACAGAGCATATTGGCAATACCTGAAATACCAAAGTACTGCAACATGTCGATAAACGCGGGATCCACGCCAGCTTCTTTCACCAGATATTCATGTGCCAGCGGTTCATTGAAAAAGCGGATCAACTGTTGAGAATCTTCATCGTCAATATCAATCACCATATCCGTGTTCTTTACATTATGAATCCACGGAACATGTTTATCCCCGATTCCTTCAATTCGATGCCCACCAAAACCATTGTCCAGAAGCGTAGAACACTGCAAAGCTTCCCCAACTCCCAGTTTAAACTTTGGATAACATTCTTTCAAATAATCACCAGAGGCCATCGTCCCTGAAGAACCTGAGGTAAACACAGCACCAGCAAAACGATCTCCCTCCTCCTTCATTTCTTCAAAGGCATCCGAAATCGCGCTTCCTGTCACATGATAATGCCACATATAGTTCCCCATCTCTTCAAATTGATTGAAGATCAAAACATCCTCCCGCGTCGTCTTCAATTCCCAAGTCTTATCAAAGATTTCTTTGACATTGCTCTCGCTTCCCGGGGTGGCAATGACCTCTCCCGCGATCTGAGACAGCCATTCAAACCGTTCGCGGCTCATCCCCGCCGGCAAAATCGCGATGGATTTTGCCCCCAAAAGCTTGGAGTTAAACGCACCTCCGCGGCAGTAATTTCCGGTTGACGGCCATACAGCCTTGTGATAGGTCGTATCGAACTGTCCCGTAATCAACCTTGGAGCAAGACAGCCAAAAGAAGCGCCCACTTTGTGGCATCCTGTCGGAAACCATTTTCCAATCATACAGATAATCTTGGCCTTTACCCCCGTCAATTCCGACGGCAGCACAATGTAATTACTCCCTCCATATAGACCGCCTTTTTCTTTTTGCTCATTTTTCCAGGAAATACGAAACAGATTCAGAGGGTTCACATCCCAAAGCCCTACTTCTGTCAACTTTTCCTTGATTGCCCCCGGAATCT
Organism: Hespellia sp.; assembly: GCA_022790755.1. Classification (GTDB taxonomy): domain Bacteria; phylum Bacillota; class Clostridia; order Lachnospirales; family Lachnospiraceae; genus Mediterraneibacter_A. The sequence continues at coordinate 41,870 of JAAVXR010000102.1, forward strand.
TGGCTGGTTCCTTCATCTGTGCAATCGTGGGAATGATAATCTGGTTCGCTCTCGCCTGTTCGATATTATGCTCCAGAGCCATCTCGTTTTTCGTCAAATCAATCATCCTGATACCTCCAATATGTATATCCATTTTCTATGCAAAAATATACTTTCTCTGATTCTATCTTATCACCCCAAAATACAAATTGCAATGACGATTACAAAAAATTTTTTGTCTCCTAAAAATTTTTGTTGATTTTCTTTTTATTTATGCTATGATGGAAAAAAGAGTGTGTCTGAATAGGAGGTGAAATCATTGGATGACTCCCGATTACAGCTGTTAAAACAACTGGCAAAAGGGCTTGCAGCACAGTTTGGAAAGAATTGTGAAATTGTAATACATGACCTGTCGCAAAGCTCCATCGACAACTCTATCGTTTACATTGAAAATGGACATGTCACCGGCCGGAAACTAGGTGGAAGTCCTTCCAGAGCCGTTCTGAACGCAATCCGACATCAGAACGCAGCTTTTTCAGACCATCTGGCATACCTTACCAGAACAGATACCGGACGTATCCTGAAATCCAGCACCCTCTATATGAAAGATGACCTTGGTAAACCACAATATATCCTGGCTATCAACTACGACATCACCAATTTGCTTGCACTGGAGAGCAGCATTCATTCCTTGACATCCACCCAATCTTCGGAGGAGGCTGCAAAAGAGGAATTGCCGAAAGTGATCCCTCATGATGTAAACGATCTGCTAGATGAACTGATTGAACAGTCTGTCGCCCTCGTCGGAATTCCGGTTCCTCTGATGACAAAAGACGATAAAATCAAGGCTATCAACTTTTTAAATGAAGCCGGGGCTTTTTTGATCACAAAGTCCGGCGATAAAGTGGCCAAATATTTTGGTATTTCCAAATATACTTTATATAGTTATGTAGATATCAATAAGTGAAAAGGGCTACGTATAGAAAACTACACAAGGAGGTTGTAAGAAATGGATTTTAATCAAATTAAGGAAACTGCAAAAGGCTATGAAGCAGATATGACGAGATTCCTCCGGGACATCGTGAAATTCCCGGGAGAAAGCTGTGATGAAAAGGCACATATCGACCGTATCGCAGAAGAGATGCGTAAAGTCGGATTCGACAGGGTGGAAATTGATCCCCAGGGAAATGTACTCGGCTATATGGGTTCCGGGAAAACCCTGATCGCGTTCGACGCGCATATCGACACCGTAGGGATCGGTAATCCTGACAATTGGGAATTTGACCCTTATGAAGGGTTTGAGACCGAAGAAGAAATCGGCGGCCGCGGAACTTCCGATCAGTGCGGCGGTATTGTATCAGCCGTATACGGCGCAAAAATCATGAAAGATCTCGGTCTTTTGAATGAAACATATACTGTCCTCGTCACTGGAACCGTACAGGAAGAAGACTGCGACGGTCTCTGTTGGCAATATATCATCAACGAAGACCACGTTCGGCCAGAATTTGTGGTATCGACAGAACCAACCGACGGCGGTATCTACCGTGGCCAACGCGGACGTATGGAAATTCGTGTGGACGTTAAAGGAATCTCCTGTCACGGTTCCGCGCCAGAACGCGGAGACAATGCAATCTACAAAATGTCTGATATCCTTCAGGATATCCGTGCACTCAACGAAAACGATGCAGACGAGAATACAAAAGTCAAAGGACTCGTCAAAATGTTAGATCCGGCATACAATCCAGAGTGGGAGGAGGCCCGCTTCCTTGGTAGAGGTACCGTCACAGTTTCTCAAATTTTCTATACCTCTCCCAGCCGCTGTGCAGTCGCCGATTCCTGCTCGATCTCATTGGACCGCCGAATGACGGCCGGTGAGACATGGGAAAGCTGCCTGGAAGAAATTCGCGCGCTGCCAAGCATTCAAACATACATAGACGACGTTACCGTATCCATGTATGAATACGATCGCCCTTCCTATACCGGTTGTGTTTACCCCATCGAATGCTATTTCCCGACTTGGGTCATTCCAAAAGATCACAAAGTCACGAAAGCATTGGAAACTGCTTACAAAGGATTGTACGGTGATAAGCGTATCGGCACCGCAGAAACCATTGAAATGCGTCAGGCCCGCCCGCTGACTGATAAATGGACCTTCTCCACCAACGGCGTATCCATCATGGGACGCAACAAAATTCCCTGCATTGGATTCGGTCCCGGCGCGGAAGCCCAAGCACATGCACCAAACGAAAAAACCTGGAAAGCGGACCTCGTAGTATGTGCCGCCGTCTATGCCGCACTTCCGAGCGTTTACTGCGAATAAACAGAGATTCGGGGACCATTCCCCATAAGGAGGTTATGATGAAAACATTACAGGATTATATCGACAAATTAAACTCATTGCATTTTCAAGAAATGTACAACCGGGATTTCTTTCTGACATGGGAGAAATCCGATGACGCGATTGAGGCCGTCTTCACACTGGCCGACGCACTGCGCTACATGCGGGAACACAATATTTCCACCAGAGTATTCGAAAGCGGTCTCGGCATTTCTCTATTCCGCGACAACTCTACTCGTACCCGATTTTCTTTCGCTTCCGCCTGCAATCTGCTCGGACTGGAGGTACAGGACTTGGACGAGGGCAAATCCCAGATTGCCCATGGGGAAACCGTCCGCGAAACAGCTAATATGATTTCTTTTATGGCGGATGTGATCGGTATCCGCGACGATATGTATATCGGAAAAGGAAATAAATATATGCATGACGTGGTGGACGCTGTAACACAAGGGCACGCTGACGGTATTCTGGAGCAGAAACCAACGCTTGTCAATCTGCAATGCGACATCGACCATCCGACACAGAGCATGGCAGATATGCTCCACATCATCCACGAATTCGGAGGCGTCGAGAACTTAAAAGGAAAGAAGCTTGCCATGACATGGGCATATTCTCCCTCTTACGGCAAACCTCTCTCTGTCCCGCAGGGTGTAATCGGCCTGATGACCCGCTTTGGCATGGACGTCATTCTCGCCCATCCAGAAGGTTATGAAGTGTTCCCCGAAGTCGAGGCAATCGCTTCCGAAAACGCTAAAAAATCAGGCGGTTCTTTCACAAAAACAAACAGCATGTCCGAAGCCTTTCGGGATGCTGATATTGTATATCCAAAAAGCTGGGCGCCTTTCGCCGCAATGGAAAAGAGAACAAACCTGTATGCCAAAGGCGATCAGGCCGGCATAGACGCTCTGGAAAAAGACCTGCTCGCACAGAATGCAGAACACCAGGACTGGGCCTGCACCGAGGAAATGATGTCCCTCACCAAAGATGGAAAAGCGCTGTATTTGCACTGCCTTCCGGCAGATATTTCCGGAGTTAGCTGTGATAAAGGCGAAGTAGACGCCAGCGTGTTTGACCGTTATCGCAATCCGCTGTACAAACAGGCAAGTTATAAACCCTATATTATCGCCGCCATGATCTTTCTCGCCAAATTTGCGGATCCGGTCGACATCCTGAAAAAATTGGAGAAAAAAGGTACTCCCCGTATCTTCGAGTAAAGATCGGAGGTGACAAAGATGTCCAGAAAAAAACGTATCGTGATTGCTTTGGGCGGAAATGCTCTGGGAAATACACTACCAGAGCAAATGGCCGCGGTAAAGATCACCGCCAAAGCAATTGTCGATTTGATTGAGGAAGGCTGTGAAGTCGTAGTCACGCACGGAAATGGCCCGCAAGTCGGCATGGTCAACAACGCCATGATTGCACTGACACATGAAGACGCTGCCCAGCCAAATACCCCATTATCTGTCTGCGTTGCCATGAGCCAGGCCTACATCGGTTATGATCTTCAAAACGCTCTGCGGGAGGAATTGCTAAATCGCAACATTACGAATATTCCGGTCGCAACAATGATTACACAAGTCCGAGTGGATGCGCAGGATCCAGCCTTTCTAACGCCATCCAAACCTATCGGTAAATTTCTTACCAAAGAACAGGCTGACGAACTGTCTCAAAAATATGATTACGTCATGAAAGAGGATTCTGGTAGAGGGTATCGGCGCGTGGTCGCCTCCCCAAAACCAATGGAAATTATTGAAATCGGAACGATCCGAACCATGGTAGAATCCGGGGACCTGGTCATTGCCTGTGGCGGTGGCGGAATTCCGGTCACCTTAAATGGAAATCATCTAAAGGGCGCCAGCGCCGTCATTGATAAAGATTTCGCAAGCTGCCTGCTCGCCAAAGAATTGGATGCAGATTTTCTGATTATTCTGACCGCAGTAGAAAAGGTTGCCATCTATTATGGGCAGCCAAACGAACAGTGGTTGGATGACATCACCGTCTTAGAAGCCAGGCAATATATGAAAGAAGGACATTTTGCTCCTGGTTCCATGATGCCGAAAATGCAGGCAGCCGTAGACTTTGCCGCTTCTAAAGAAGGTCGGCAATCGCTGATTACATTATTGGAGAAGGCCAGAGATGGTATTTTAGAGAAGACTGGGACACGTATTCATATGTAAATAGGTATTTGGTGTGTGAGAAGACGCTTTTTATACTTTCAATCTCTTCTTCATCGTCTTCTCCACCGCGTTCAATATATTCTCATATCCCGTACAGCGGCACAGATGACCGGACAGGAGTTTGCGGAGCTCTTCTCTGGTATACTCTTTCCC
>JAAVXR010000103.1 GCA_022790755.1 Hespellia sp.
CCCGCAAACGGTCTGAGCGTTAGCGAATGGGAACGCCTTGCCATTGAGATTGCCGACTGCTTGCGTTACTTCATTGATAAAAATAGTATCTCGCAAGAGGATTACTTGACAACAAAAGGTCAGGACTACCGCAATACTCCATTTCTGCAAGTGTACGGTCACGCCTATGAGCCTTGCCCGAATTGCGGAAATACATTGTGTCGTACCGTTATCGGCGGCAGGAGCAGTGTATATTGTCCTGTTTGTCAAAAATAAGGAGAAGAAAAAGGGTAAGATTTTGGATGGATGAAAAAAATAAAAATGAAATAAAAACTAAAGTATTTATAGTGATTGGACTTTTGTTAATGTTAGGGATAGGTATTGCTGTTGGAATCAATTTGGCTGTTCAGCCGGAGCAGGACACAACCATAAATGCGGAGACAGGAAAAGAAGTATTTAACTGGAATCAATATCTTGGTGCATGGTGTGATCAGGGAAATGAGGATAATGCAGAAAGTCCAAAAGAGCTATACCAGGTAGAATTAAAATCTGTAGATAAAGAAAATCAAACGGTAATTTTAAATGCTGCATGTTATGAAGGACGACAACTCGCGATAGAAGAAAATCTGGAAGGAATTATTCATAATAACAGTATAGAAATTGGATTTTATGATTCTTATGGAAGTTGGATAGAAGGGGAAATTACATTGGATACGGAAAGACTCTTTGTTTCGTTAAATGAAGTGCCTGAAAAGAAGCAGGAATCAGAGATTTCCTATGGGACATTGGAAAAGCCATTGGAAATAAATTGTATTATGGTGAGGGACAACTGTGCGAATATACGAGATAGTGACCGAAGTATTTGGGATACAGCGACTCTTCCAGAAACTGAAAAACAAGCAGTAGGAGCGCATAACAATTTAATAGCAGAGTATAGTGAAGATTATATTTTCCCAGATAGTGATAAAGCATACCTCAGTTTGAACTATTTGCGGCACTGCACGAAACAGTATCTGGCGTTTGGGAGAAATGAAATTTTTGCCAGACACGGACGAAAATTCGCAGATCAGAATTTACAGATGTTTTTTGAGATCAGAGGAGCAAGTTGGTATCATCCTACACTTTCGCCAGAAGAATTTGAACAGAAAATCGTCTTGAATGAGTATGAACAGAAGAATCTTTCTCTGATACAGCAGGTGGAAGCAGAGCTGTCCGAGGGAAAGATCAATGGAAATGGATTTATTGGGGTTGCGGATCAATATCAAGGTGGCTCGGCGCCGATGCGTTTGATATTAGTGAAAGAAATATATGACGATCATGTGGTGGTGGATATATCGGTGGGAAATGTAGATGGAGGACAGTCCCTGGAATGTATGAATGTCAATTGTAAAATTGTAAATAATACGACAGTCTCGGGAGAAATTGCTGGGATGGGAAGTATTCAGATTGTTTGGAAAGGGGACGAGGGTCAGACAATCATAGTCAGCAGCCCGGATAATGAGGAACTGCAGGGGCTATTGGGTTTTACTTATTGGGGAAAGACAACAAATTTCTTTAGCAGCTAGAGATGAAACAAAAACAGAACGATAAAAAGGAGCAGGGATACGAGCGTTTCGAAGTTTCTGAGACCGTTCATTCATTAAGAAGAGGGAGGAAAAAGTTATGGCATTAATTCAGTGTCCGGAATGTAGAAAGGAAATAAGTGATAAGGCTGCTGTTTGCCCGCATTGTAATTTTGATATAGTAACTTATCGTAAAAAAATACAAGAAGAGAAAGACAGAGAGGAAAAAGAAAAAAGAGCAGAAGAATTAAGAAATATGCAGGAAAAGATTAAGTGCCCTGAATGTGGAATGTTAGTAAATAAAAGTGTAGAATTGTGTCCTTCATGTGGTTATCCAATTCAGAAGGAAAAGAAGAGAAAAAAGAAAATACAAATTGGAGTATGCACTGCGGTAGTTCTATTAGCAATCATAATTATTGTTAGTATTGTAGTTAAAAATAATTCTGTTGAATCAAAAATTATTGGAAAGTGGAGTTGTCTGAATGGTGACGCACTATGGAATTATGAATTTAATGATGATTACACGGGAAGATTCGTTGGATTCATTCCAGGCTCAAACAATCCTGCTTTTCATTATAGCTATACTTGGTCTTATGATAAAGAAAGTTCGGAGATTATTATAATAGGTATTGAAGATAATAAGGAAAAAAGTAGATTTAAGATTTTGAACTTTGATCAAAGAGACACGATTAAAGCGAATTTTTTAAACGCTGAAAAAACATTAACAAGAGAAGATTTTAATTATGATGGAATCATTAAAATGTATGGAACATATGAGGATTAGAAGATTGTTAGGAGTTATCACCAGCTATTTAGCAACAGTCATATGGGAAATGCACTAATTCATTGAAATCAGATGAATGGAGATCAGAATGAGAACCCTTGTAATTGGCGTGTATGCGCCACTTACGGGGGTTTTCTAATGTAATTTCACAACATAAAAAAGACATTTCATAACAAATCAGTTAATCTGGTATTTTGAATAGTCGAAAGACATATTGAAAGGCAGGAGTTTGAGTAAATAAAAAGTTGTTGAAAGAATAATCGAAACAAAGCCGGAAAATTCTACTCAAAGAGGTGATACTATGATTCACATTGCAATTTGTGATGACGAAAAACATATGTCTGATACCATCAAAGTAATGGTATTTGATTTTTTTCGCAGGAAAAATACGGATATAGCTATTCTTCAGTTTTCATGCGGAGAAGAATTGTTGAAATATAATGAAACGATAGATATTCTGTTCCTGGATATTCAAATGAAAGGGATAGATGGGATGGAAGTTGCAAAGAGGCTGCGTGAACGCAGATTTAAGGGGGCTCTGATTTTTATTACGATTCTGAAAGAAATGGTATTTGAGTCTTTTGCAGTACAGGCGTATGATTATTTGTTAAAGCCGATAGAAGAGAACCAATTTGAGAGAACAATGGAGCGTCTTTTTACTTCCATGCAAAATGCAAGAGAAGCGAATTTGCTGATTCAAAAAGGGTATGAGAGCCGCATTATTTCCTTGGGAGAGATTGTTTTCTGTGAGATTATTGACAGGAAAGTATATCTGCATTTAGCTTCTTCAGAGATCGTTGATTTTTACGATCGGATTGAAAATTTGGAAACCAAACTGGATGACAGATTTTTTCGGTGTCATAGGAGTTTTCTGATCAATCTAAACTATTTGAAAAGTTTCAAAAGTGGGACGGCTTATATGGAAGGTGGGAGAGAGATACCTGTGTCACGGTTACGCAGCAAGGAGTTTTCCAGTGTTGTTTTGCAGTATATGAAGAATATGTAAAATTTTGCTCAGATATGTTTTTTACACTTAGGAGGATATAAAATGGCGGCTTATATGGACTATTTTAATGTATTTTTTATGGGAAGCGTTCAAATGCTGCTGGGATTTTACTTTTTTATCAAGCTCTTGCATAAGAAGGTAAGATTTTGTTTCTATTTATTGTTTGTAGTATGTGGAGTTATTGTCATATATTTTGTTCCATCTAACAGAATCATCGAATTTGGGGTGTATGTTTTGCTGCTTGTGATGAACGGAATTGTGGTTTGCCGATCCGATTGGAAATCTGTTATTTTATATGCTGCGTTGGTGGTTGAGATTATGCAGATCTGTTATGGAATTGTAAATTCTTTGTTGGGTCTTTTATATCCATTGGTGTTCCCTCTTGTTCCGAAAATAATCGGTATTGTTTTTATGTTATTGGGGGACATAACGTCATTAATATTGGCTGGATTTTGTTATCATGTGGTGCATCAGTATTTTTCTTATTATGAAACGATAAAAAAGCAATATGTATTTTTGGTTCTAATACCAATCATGATGATATTTTTTATGGGTGAGTATATCAATTCGATTCTTTATAGTGTCAATACTACAGATGAAAGCGGAATTATCGTATATCCGAATCATTTCCAGATGCTTGTAATACAGTTTCTGGGAATAGCGAGTTTATTTTGTATAATGTTTGCTTACAAAAAACTTTTACAGAATTTTCGTCTAAGCACAGAACTGTCATTGCTGGAGCGGGAGGAACGTTTTCTGAAGCAATATGTAGAAGAAGCCAAGACTCATTATGATAAGACAAAATCGTTTCGTCATGATATAAAAAATCATATTACAGTAGTAAAGAAACTCTTACAAAACGAAAAATCAGGACAGGCGCTAAATTATATTGGGGATATGGAGGATATCGCAGAAGAATTGTCATTTCCATGTGCTACCAACAATCCGGTAGTGGATATTCTGATTGGAAATAAACTGGGGATTGCAAAAAGTTTTGGGATCGATGTCTATTGTTCATTCTTGTTGCCATATCCTTGCGGTCTGCGAGATATTGATATCTGTATTATCCTGTCCAATGCTCTGGATAATGCGATTCATGCATGTAAAAATATGAATAGCAGCGTAGAAAAATATATTCGTGTGGCGGGGCGTATACAGGGGGATTTTATTTTGATGGAAATAGAAAATAGCTTTCAGAATAATAGCCAATTTAAAAAGGGAACAGGTCTGTCAAATATAAAAGCAGTAGCCGAAAAATATCATGGTGCAATGCATGTAAAGATGCAAGGCTCGACCTTTATTCTGAGTGTATTGCTTATTATTCCACAATATACGGAATGTATTTCACAATAGCTATTCGCAGTGGTTTATGCTATACTTTTATAAAATTAATGAAGTAAAAGTATATAAAGGCTAAGAAACAGACATGGTTTATGTTGGCCGTGTGTGAAACTGGGGATGTAGGGATGAAGAATAAAGAGAAAACCAATGTAATGCGTGTATTGGACAGAAAGAAAATTTCTTATGAGAGCTATAATTATGAGCCGGACGCCACGATGAGTGGTGAGGAGATTGCAGCGATGCTCGGGGAGGACGCAGAAAAGGTATTTAAAACACTCGTTACACAAGGGAAATCTGGACAACACTATGTTTTTGTGGTTCCTGTGGAAGAGGAGTTGGACTTGAAGAAAGCGGCAATAGCGGCTGGTGAGAAATCTGTTGGTATGATAAAACAGAAGGAACTGCTGCCATTGACTGGTTATGTGCACGGTGGATGTTCGCCCATCGGGATGAAAAAGCAGTTTCCAACTTTCATTCATGAAACGGCGAGACAGTTTGATAGAATGTTTGTCAGCGCCGGGAAAGTTGGTTTTCAGATCGAGTTATCACCGGAGGATTTGGCAGAAACTATAGATTGTAAGTTTGTGGATATTGTGTAGGAAATGTTCTGCATGCAGAGTGATACAAGGAGAAAAAACAATATGGCTGTGACCAAAAGAGATATTTTCCGACTGTTAGATAATCAGGGGATTTCCTATAAGTTGGCTGCTCACGAAGCGGTTTACACCATAGACGAGCTAGATATGCTCGAACTGGAAAATGCAGACAGCATCGCCAAAAATCTGTTTGTTCGGGATGATAAAAAGCGGCAATATTTTCTGGTGGTGCTGAACAAAAAGAAGCGGATTGATTTAAAACGACTACAGGCACAACGCAATACCCGGCGGCTATCCTTTGCGTCGGAAGCGGATTTAGATAAATTTCTTGGATTGACAAAAGGGGAGGTCACACCGTTTGGCATCTTAAATGACCTTGAACATCGAGTGACGGTACTGGTTGATTCGGATTTCCGGGGAGGAGAGATTGGCGTTCATCCGAATGAAAATACCGCTACGGTGTGGCTTCAGATAAACGCCTTGTTTCAATTGATTAAGCAATTTGGGAATATTGTGGAGTGGGAGGAGTTTTGAAATTATATCATTTTCTCTAAATATTGTTTGTGCTTAATAAGTTTCATATGAATCACCTCGCACATATTATATGCGATCTATTTACCAAAAGCATTTTTTTCAAAAATGGTAAATAGAGAGTCCTACTCCTCTTCCGAGTATGACTCAAGATCGCTAGTTCCGAAACAGACGAATGTTTGTAGTTTTCCGTTTTCTTCTCCTTTGTTCAGTTGAATGAAATTAAATGTGCCTGTAACTTCCCACTGATATCCAGTCCAGTCATCGTATTCGGCAGTACTAAAATCACCGCCATATATTTTTTTTAAATAGTCAAAAAGATGCTGATATTCTTCGTCTGTTAATTCTTCATTTGCATTCCAAAAGATATCGGTGCAAATGTCGCCTCCAACTCCTTGTATAAATCCTGGAATACCAAAAAGTTCTGCATTTTCTGTAAATTTATACAATTCTACATCAATATTTGTGTGTCCGCTTTCAGAAATTTCCATACCGATCAGTTGGGAAATATTGTTGAAAAAACGATTATATTCGTCATTTTCCTCTTTTGTAAAATCTTCGCAGTCTATTTCTGATTTCTCAGAGGCGGTTTCCCGGTTTTCCTGGTCAATATCTTCCCTACTTTTTATGTTATCTTTTGCGCCTAATATCAATTGCATGACCAGAATCAACAGGACGAGAAGAGAACCGACACTGATAAGCACGATGTTTCGTATCTTTTTCCTGGAATTTTTTTGCATATCTTGCGAGAAAGATGGATCTAAATGAAATCCACTGGCCTTAGAGTTTTGTGTGAAGGAAGCTGCCCCATTGCCTTTGGAGTCCGGCCTAGAGGAAGCTGTTTTACTGCTTTCGGGCGTTGGATCACTGCCTTTTGGAGTTGAACTGGTCGGTGTTGGTTCGCTGCTCTTAGGAATTTGTTTATCTAAAACAACTTTATTTTGTGCCAGAGGATACCCGCAGTGAGGACATTCTATCGCTCTGGTGCTAACATCTCTTCCGCAATCCGGACATTTTATCAATGCCATAGTTTTTGTCTCCTTATCTGATGAATATTATTGCTTGTACCTGTCTTTATATCTTATTATAAACTTTTCTGTAGAGTGTTGTCAAAAGGAAAGAATATTCTCTTTCCTCCACTCTCTCGGAGAAACTCCATAAACATTTTTGAATGCCCGGGAGAAATGCAGTTGATTGGTATATCCGACCGCGTTGCTGATGTCTCCGATGGAAAGTTGTGTCAATTTCAGAAGTTCCGTTGCCTTGATCATACGATAGTTCAGCAGAAATTCTTGTGGCGATTTGCCGATCGCATTTTTAAAAATTTTCCCAAAATAGCTGCGATTTAATTTACAGACGGAAGCAATGTCTTCCACAGAAATATCATTCTGAAAGTTTTGTTCAATAAATGCCAAAGCTTCTTTAATGATAGAAATCTTGTAATTTGCTGTGCTCAGTAATATTGGTGGGGGCGGCGGAACGAGTAAAATAGTCCAAAAACAGATATAAATGACCGATTAGATGGAAAGAAGAAGCGTCATTATGTTGGATAATATACATCATTTCATTCATCATTTCTTCCCGCAGGTCCTTGGAACGAGCATGATACACTGGGCGATCTTTTGACAGTCCTGCGATTTCAATCGCTTCTTTGACGCGCAGTCCGTCAAATTCGAGCCAGGCGTATTCCCAGGGGAATCGCTGATCTGCGATATAGGTAGTAATCTGTTCTGGGAAAATCATAAAGCCTTGTCCGCTTTTGATCTGATAGGTGTGGGTGTTGCCTTTTGTGTCATCTGCTTTCAAAACCCCAGTTCCGGAAATTACATAGTGAAACAGAAAATGGTTCCTTGCAGTGGGACCAAAGGAATGGGAAGGACTGCACTTTTTATGATGACATCCATGATCTTTACTGCATGTGGCGCCCGGGAATCAGAAGACGGAAAAATTGAAATTGAGCTGGTCCAGTATAAGCCGGAAGCTGTGGAAGTATTTCAGCAATTGGAAGAAGAGTTTAACAGCACTCATGACGATATTCGGCTGAAAATAGACTCGCCCAATGACGCTATGACTATTTTGAAAACGAGATTCATACGTGAGGATTATCCGGATATTATCGGAATCGGAGGGGATATCAATTATTCCTATTTCATTGATGCAGAAATCTTGTCAGATGTTTCCGATTATGAAGGTCTGAATCAGATCAAACCAGCTTATCTGGAGATCTTGGAAGGTTTGGAGTTTGTTCCGACCGAAGGTACATATGGAATTCCTTATGTAGCGAATGCAGCGGGAATTCTATACAATCGGGACATGTTTGAAGAGCATGGCTGGGAGATCCCAGAGACTTGGGATGAATTCATAAAACTTTGTGATGATATTGAAAAAGAAGGAATTCAGCCACTTTACTTTGGTTTCAAAGATACTTGGACTTGTCTTGCACCCTGGAACGCCTTAGCGGTGGAACTGGCAGATGCAGATGTCTGCAAGCAAGTGAATCGTGGAGAAACTACATTTACGCAGGAATACGATGGTGTAGCAGAAAAAATGTTAGAGTTGTTGGATTATGGACAGGATGGACCATTTGCGTACGGATATAACGATGCTTGTACTGCCTTTGCAAATGGGGAATCTGCGATGTACACCATCGGAAGCTATGCGGTTCCGCAGATCAAATCTGTCAATCCAGATATGAATATTGATTCTTTTGTAATGCCGGCCGGAGATACAAAAGAAGATAATACTTTAAATTCTGGTGTGGATCTTCAATTCTGTGTGACGAAAGATTGTAAGAATAAAGAAGCGGCATATGAGGTGATTGATTTTCTATTAGAACACGATAGCGTTCAAGCATATTTGGATAATCAGAATGCGGTACCTTGTAAAGATGAAGAATTCAAGTTGGCTTCTGAAGTGGATGGAATGGCAGAATATATTACAGAAGGTAAAATGTCAGATTATCAGGATCACTATTATCCTTCAGAGATGGCCGTAGATGCTCAGATTCAGACATTTTTGATCGAAAAAGATGTAGATGCATTCCTGGCGAAGTTTGACAAAGACTGGCTGCGTTATAATCGTGATATTATCCGCATGGTGGAAGAGTATGAAGCCGGTCAGGGAAAGAATTAGAAAGGATGTGAAAGTATGGATAATAAGAAAATTGCAAGTGAGAGAAAACGCACATTTTTGTTAATGACGGTTCCAATCCTTCTGTTGTTTATCTGCTTTAATACGGTTCCGCTGATCAAGGGTGTCATTTATAGTTTTACGAATTTTAAAGGATATGGAACTTATGATTGGGTAGGTTTCCGGAATTACATTGATCTGTTTCAGGATGGACGTGTAGGAAAATCTTATCTGTTTACTTTTAAACTGGCGCTTTTGACAACCATTGTGGTGAACATCATCAGCCTGCTTTTGGCGCTGGGTTTGAACAGCAAGATCAAATTTAAGAGCACGTTAAGAGGTTTGTATTTTATTCCTAATATTTTGGGAGCTCTGGTAGTTGGTTATATTTTCAATTACTTCTTTACTTACATTCTGCCGGCAGTGATTCAGATGTTGGGCGGAAATGGAACCAGTATGCTGGCAAGTACAAGGTGGGCCTGGGTTGCCATCATGATTGTGTGTGCATGGCAGTCGATTGCGATGAACACAATCATTTATATATCGGGGCTTCAGACGGTGCCGGAAGATGTATACGAAGCAGGTTCCATTGATGGCGCTTATGGGTGGATTCAGTTTAAAAGTTTGACTTTCCCATTGATTCTTCCATTCTTTAGTATTAATATGGTACTATGTATGAAGAACTTTTTGATGGTGTTTGATCAGATCATGGCATTGACCAAGGGTGGTCCTGCACAGACAACAGAATCTATCTCCTTTTTGATCTATAACAATGGTATGTCTGGTGGTCAATTTGGATTCCAGAGTGCGAACGCAGTCGTTTTCTTTATTATGATTGTTGTAATTTCTGTGGCGCAGATGACAATTACAGGGAAGAAGGAGGAGCAGTTATAATGGAAATCAAGGTAAAAGAAAGAGTAAACTGGCCGATTACGATACTGCTGATTCTGGGACTGATTACGGTGGCATTTCCGCTGTATCTGACCGTTGTCATTGCATTTAAGCAGCCCAGTGAGATGACAAACAGTATATCTGGGATATTGTCCCTGCCAAGAAATTGGAGTCTGGCGAACTTTGCGGAAGCAATGCGGGTGACAGATTTCTGGAATTCATTGTTCAACAGCGTATTGATTACGGCAGTGACAGTGATTGTTTCGATCCTCATTCATTCCATGATTGGGTATGCGATCGGACGTAACAAGGCAAACAGTAAATTTTACAATTTTACATATTTATTCATAGTTAGCGGTATGTTTGTACCATTTGCGATTCTGATGATGCCTCTGGTAAAACAGACGGCGCAGATGGGAATTGCGAACATTGTCGGGGTAATTCTCTGTTACATCGTGTTCTATATGCCGATGAATGTACTGTTGTATTCAGGATATTTGACCAATATACCGATCGCTCTGGAAGAAGCAGCGCGTGTGGATGGGGCGAGTACATGGAAGACATATTGGAGCATTATTTTCCCGATTATGAAACCAATGCATGCGACGGTTGCCGTTTTGACAGCGTTGGGAACATGGAATGACGTTATGACACCATTGGTAATTATGTCCGGAAGTGGAGTAAATACATTACCGCTGGCACAAATGACTTTCCAGACACAGTTTGGTACAAATTATAATTTAGCATTTGCTTCTTATCTGTTAGCACTACTGCCAATATTAATATTCTATATTGTTTGTCAGAAACAAATACTGAACGGTGTAGTAAATGGCGCCGTAAAATAGCAAAAGGAGTAGCAGTATGGCGATACTTTACAACGAAAACAAGAACATTTTTACACTCCACACCAATCATTCAACTTATCAGATGCAAGTAGACCAATATGGTTTTTTGTTGCATTTGTATTATGGGAGAAGAGCGGAAGGGGAGATGGACTATCTGTTAACCTATTCGGATCGTGGATTTTCAGGAAATCCATACGACGCTGGAACAGATACTACATATTCTATGGATGCATTGCCTCAGGAATTTCCTTGTCAAGGGAATGGAGATTTCAGGAGTCATGCAATTTTAGTCCAAAATGCGGATGGTTCATATAGCTGTGATTTGCGTTATAAAAGCTATGAAGTGAAAAAAGGAAAGTATGCGATCAAAGGATTGCCTGCTGTATATGCAGAAAATACGGAATCAGAGACACTGGAGATCTTTTTGGAAGATCCGGTTACAAAGCTCCAGGTAGTACTCCTTTATGGAGTACTACCTGAGTTTGATGTAATTACCAGGAGTGCTCGGGTCATCAATGCGGGGACACAGGATGTGTGCTTGAAGAAAATACAGAGTGCCTGTTTGGATTTTATGACAGGGGAATATGAGTTGATCAGTTTTTATGGTCGTCACGCGATGGAGCGAAATTTTCAGAGGGCGCCACTGATTCACGGGATACAGAAGATTGGTAGCAGTAGAGGTGCCTCCAGTCACCAGTACAATCCGATGATGATTTTAGCCAGGTCGGATACAACCGAAGACTTTGGAAGTTGTTACGCGTTGTCATTTGTATACAGTGGGAATTTTCAGGGCGAGGTGGAACTGGATCAGTATAATCAAACCAGAGTGCTGATCGGGTTGCAGGAAGAATTGTTTGCTTATCCGCTGAGACCGGGAGAAACGTTCTATGTACCGGAGACGGTGCTCACTTACAGTGATCAGGGTCTGGCAAAGTTGTCGCAGAATCTGCATATTTGTTATAGAAAAAGATTATGTCGTGGGAAATATAAAGAAGCGATTCGTCCAATTCTCGTGAATAGCTGGGAGGCCGCCTATTTTGATTTTGATGGTGAAAAGTTGTATCAACTGGCGAAACAAGCAGCGGATCTGGGGATCGAAATGCTGGTTATGGATGACGGCTGGTTTGGAAAGC
>JAAVXR010000104.1 GCA_022790755.1 Hespellia sp.
AAAGGAAATGGGATTTGACAAAATGGTCATTTCAGACCATAATTTATATGTATGGAATCGAGAAGCGAAAGCATTTTGGGCGGCGTCTGGAGTTTCAGAATATACTTCACCGTTGGAATTAAATGTCCATGAATTGTCAAAACTTGGATTACAGAGTATGGAGTTATTGATATATGGTTATGAACCGGTTATGGTTTCAGCCCAGTGTTTACAGCATACCTGCAAGGGTTGTACGGGGGTTACGGAGTACAAAATTTTGCGGGATCGCTATCAGAATCAGTTTTCGGCAAAAAATTGCTGTGATTTCTGTTATAATATCATTTATAATACAGAGCCGTTGATGCTTTTTTCGGAAGCAAAGGAGATCGAAAGACTGCATCCGGCGTCTTTGCGCCTGGTATTTACGAAAGAAACACCGGATCAGATGCGACAGATTCTGGAATTGTATCGGCGGACATTTGTGGAGCATCAAAAAGTGGAGGCTAACCACTATACGAAAGGCCATTTTCGAAGGGGCGTTAAATAGGAGGAGTTTTGGTTAATATCATTGTAGAACTATCGAAATATACGATCATTATACTGATGA
The DNA here is from genome assembly GCA_022790755.1 of Hespellia sp. GTDB lineage: Bacteria > Bacillota > Clostridia > Lachnospirales > Lachnospiraceae > Mediterraneibacter_A. The sequence continues at coordinate 587 of JAAVXR010000104.1, forward strand.
CGGCATACACATTTTCGTGTTTTTCTGTGTTTGCGCAGCATGATATTGAGGAGAAGAAGAGTATTTTAGCCAGACAGAATGGTCTGATGTTTTCGATACAGTTTATAGCGTATTTGGACATGTTTTTGCAGACGAAAGAGTTCGAGCTGATATTTTTCTATCTGGCGCAAGTTGTGCTGTTGGCGGCGACGATTCTTCTGTATGTGAATATTTATCCAAAGGCTTCGAGGCTGGTGATAAATAATATGTGTATGCTGCTTTGTATCGGATTTATTATGATCACACGCTTAGATTACACGAAGGCGGTCAAGCAGTTTGTGTTTGTGACGGCCTCTATCACGATCAGTCTGCTGGTACCGGTATTGATTCGCAGATTAAAGTTTTTGGCAAAATGGACGTATGTATATGCTGGAGTTGGTGTGATATTGCTTCTGGCAGTTGCGGTGATCGGTCAGACGTCTTACGGGGCAAAACTTGGTTTTTCGATCGGAGGAATCAGCATTCAGCCTTCGGAATTTGTGAAGATTTTGTTCGTGTTCTATGTGGCGTCCAGTCTGCGCCAGTCGACGGATTTTCAAAATGTGGTCAAGACAACGGCGATAGCCGCACTCCATGTATTGATCTTGGTAGCATCCAAGGACCTAGGCGCCGCTTTGATCATGTTTGTAGTATATCTGGTGATGCTGTATGTGGCGACACATCAGCCGCTCTATGTTCTTGCGGGACTTGGCGGTGGAAGCGCCGCTGCGGTGGCAGCATATTTCTTGTTCGGACATGTGAGAACCAGGGTGGAAGCCTGGAGAGACCCATTTGCCGTGTACAATGACGGTGGATATCAGGTGGCACAGTCTCTGTTTGCCATTGGAACTGGCGGCTGGTTCGGTATGGGACTCTATGAGGGGATGCCGGACAAGATTCCAGTGGCGGAATCAGATTTCATCTTTTCTGCAATTTCCGAGGAGCTGGGATTGATTTTTGCATTGTGTCTGATTCTGGTCTGTGTCAGTTGTTATGTGATGTTTTTGAATATTGCAATGCAGATTCGGAATTTCTTCTATAAACTGATTGCCCTAGGTCTGGGAACTTGTTATATCTTTCAGGTATTTTTGACCATCGGCGGCGTTACCAAATTTATTCCTTCTACGGGGGTGACTCTTCCGCTGGTTAGTTATGGCGGAAGTTCGCTGCTCAGTACTTTGATTATGTTTGGCATCATTCAGGGATTGTATATATTAAGAGAAGACGAGGAAGAATTTATTGAAAGAAAGAAAAATGAGCTACGAAGAGAGGCAGGAAATCAGAAGAAGGGAAGAAAGAGAGCTCCCCAGAAAACAGCGAAAAAAAGAACGAAATTTGAAGCGATCGAGAAACAAAGAATTCGCTAGAGTGACGTATCTGTTCGTGTTTCTGTTTTTGGCGATGATGGCATATATCGTATATTTCTATGCAGTGCGCAGCAAGGAAATTGTAAATAGCGCTTACAACCCAAGATTGGATTCTTATGCGGACCGTGTGATCCGTGGGGCAATCTTGGACAGAAATGGTGAGGTTCTGGCTGAGACGCAGGTGACGGAGGAAGGAGACGAGTACCGTTATTATCCGTATGGAGAGGTGTTTGCGCATGTCATCGGTTATGCGTCGAAAGGAAAGAGCGGGCTGGAGTCAGTAGAAAATTTCCATTTGTTGACCTCAAATGCTTTTTTCCTTTCAAAGATGGCAAACGAGTTTCGTGATCAGAAAAATATGGGGGACACGATCGTCACGACACTGGATGCGAATCTGCAGCAGGCCGCGTACGACGCGCTCGGTACAAACAAAGGAGCTGTCGTTGTCATGGAGGCGAGTACGGGAAAGATTTTGGTGATGGTGTCCAAACCGGCGTTTGATCCCAATTCTCTCGATGAAAACTGGGAGTATCTGAATTCGAATGAAAGTGGAAGCGCGCTCTTAAATCGGGCTACACAAGGGGCCTATCCTCCGGGTTCCACATTTAAAGTTGTTACGGCTTTGGAATTTATGCGTGAAAATAGTGGATATAACGGATACACCTATGAATGTGCGGGTGAAATCACTGCGGAAGGCACAACGATCCACTGTTTTGACAGTACGGTGCATGGGGCGGAAGATCTGAGAACATCCGTCGCGAATTCCTGTAATGCTTCTTTTGCGAACATAGGATTGACATTGAATAAAACAGCCTATCGGGAAACAGCGGAAGAATTGTTGTTTAACAAACCTTTACCATCGGTACTTCCTTATTCGGAGAGTAAGTTTCAAATTCAGAAAAAGTCAACCAGCGCCGATATGATGATGACGGCCATCGGACAAGGGGAAACGCAGGTTAGCCCTTATCACATGGCGTTGATTACGGCGGCGATTGCAAATGGTGGAACTTTGATGGAACCTTATCTGGTGGATTGTATCACAAATTATTCGGGGACACAGGTGTCCAAGAATAAGCCTTCTTCTTACGCGAAGCTGATGAGTTCCGATGAAGCGGCGCAACTCAAAGAATACATGAAAGCGGTGGTGGACCAGGGAACAGCTTCTATGTTGGGCGGGGAGGCCTATACAGTGGCTGGCAAAACAGGGACGGCAGAGTACAGCAGCGACAAGGAGAAAAGTCATTCCTGGTTTATGGGATTTACCAATATTGATAATCCAGAGCTGGTGATCAGTGTGATCGTGGAGGGATATGACGGAAATTCAGAGGGAAGAACCGTACCTATTGCAAAACAGATTTTAGACAGTTACTATTATTAAGAACACATATTAAGAACACAGAGGCTAAGACGCAGATGGAATTTTATTGTCATATGTATTTCAGTGAAGATCTGAGGAATAAAAAAGCGCGGATCATTCGCGGTTTCAAACAGAATCGTCTTCGACCGGATCTTTATCTGATCACGCTTGCGCAGGGAAGCCAAAATCAATTGGAATTTTTCTCCGGTTTGCTGTTGAAACAGAAAATATTTCGTACAGAGGATCTATTCGTTGTGGGAGTGGCGTCCGGCTATGATGAGGCGTTGTATTTGACGGAAGAAATCGTTGGAGAGGTATGTAAAAAAACGAAAACGGCAAAAGTTCGACAGTACATTCTGCAGGAACAGGCCGCTTACATGGAAGGAAAGGGATAAGGTGTGTCATGTTACATAGTATCCTGATGTTATTGAAATTCATAGGGTGGATACTGCTTGTCATTCTAGGAGTCATATTAGTACTTTTTCTGCTTGTACTGTTCTGCGCGGTGAAGTATAAGGCCCGGGTGAATGCTGCGGGGACCTGGAAGTCTATAGAGGGAAAGTTGGAGTTTCACTGGATCTTTCATCTGCTTCGCGGAACAATCAGTTACAGGCAGGGGAAGCTTTGTTATGAAATGAAGTTCGCATGGAAACGAATCCTATCCAGTGAGGAGATGCAGGAACATGAAGAAGGTCTGGAAAAAAATGACTCGGTTGTTTCGGAAATATCTGATCCGGGGAAAGAAGAGAAAGTGGAAGAAAGGGAAGCAGTTTGTTCGCCTCCTGAGCACAGGGTGGTGGGTGAGACGAAAGAAGAGCCATCTGAGGAGGTTCTGGAGACGGATGAAATAGAGAAAAGTTCGCCGGAAGTAAATATACCGCTTGATAAGGTCTCACATTCAGAAGCAGATTGGCAATCAGAGTCAGGGCAGGAGTCCTCTGAACAGAAAAAAGGGCTCCGAAAAAAACTGATGGAATGGGGGCATCGGATCAAGTCTCGGATTTTGCATATTTTACATAAGATCAAATATACAATACAGGGAATTTGTGGTAAGATAAATACATTATCGGAGAAAAAAGAGCAGTTGAAAGCATTTTTGACGGATGAGGTTCATATTGCGGCGTTTCAGAGAGGGGTTCGAGAGATCAGACGATTGTTGCACTTTTTGAATCCCAGACGACTGGAGATGAAACTGCATTTTGGTTTTGAGGACCCGTATTATACAGGGAAGGTGCTCGCTGCCGCTGCAGTTTTGTATCCTTTTACGAATGAGCATGTGATTTTGGAGCCGGATTTTGAGGAGAAGGTGCTGGATGGGACGGTGCGAATAGAGGGCCGTGTGCGTGCTGCGCATTTTGTTTTCATTTTGTGTAATCTGATTTTAGATAAGAATGCCCGGACAACTTTCCGACATATCCGTAAGATAATGGCTTAAATTTTGCATGATGGATGATGTGTGGAGGGAGTCTGCTATTTGAAGTATTGTGATGAAAAAACGAGTAGATTTAGGAGGAAAGATAATGGCAGATAATAATTTTAAGACGACGGTAGAATCTCTTTTTCAGGGAATGGACAGCGTGATTTCAACCAAGACCGTAGTGGGGGAAGCGATACACATTAATGATACGATCATACTCCCTCTGGTGGACGTCTCGTTTGCGATCGGCGCAGGCGCATTTTCTGGGGATAAAAAAGAAAAAGGCGCTGGTGGTATTGGAGGTAAGATGACGCCGAGTGCGGTACTTGTCATCAAAGATGGAATGACGAGACTGGTCAATATCAAGAATCAGGATACGATCACGAAGATTCTAGATATGGTGCCGGACGTTGTGAATAAATTTTCTGCAAGAGGGGAAGAGAAGATCACGGAAGAAGATGTGATGGATATACTGGATTCGGAGGAAGAGGCTGAAATTTGATGAACATTTCGGCAGATTTTTGCATAGAATAACAGTAAAGCCGGGGATGGGAGCGGTTCTTGTGAAACGAGTCATTGGATTTGGACTATTCTGCGTTGTATTGGGGATGATTCTTGTAATGCTGCTTCCATATATAGCGCTGGAAATTATCGTTATGATTATCTGTCTGGTGGCAGGATACCATTTATTTTTTTGTTGAGCTTGATAGGGGAACAGTCATGGGGTATGGACGACGTTTCGTTGTGGACATCGTTTTTGCATACACAAAAAACCTCCGAAGTCAATTTTTTGAACCTTCGGAGGTTTTTTAATGTCATAAATTCCATTTCGTGACAGATACGATTATGCGCGCTCTACACGTCCAGATTTCAGACAAGATGTACATACGTACATTTTCTTGGATCCGCCTTCTGTTTTCACACGTACAGATTTTACGTTTGCTTTCCACATTTTTGGTGATTTTCTATGAGAGTGACTGACACTGTTACCAAAGTGAACACCCTTTTCACAAATAGCGCATTTAGCCATCATTGCACCTCCTAACAATCTAAAATCGCCCATATTTAGACTCATAACAATGATATTCTAGCAGAAACGTATTTGATTTGCAAGTGTTTCTTTACATTTTACTTATAACTTCTTGTCAAATATAGGAAAAGAGGGTATAATACATATGTTCATTTGCGAATAATGTATACCAAAAGGGCACACCGTAATACATGCGCTGCGCGCGGAAAATTTAGGTATTCAAAAAGGATCATTTTTCTGTAAAGATGTTTGATTCTGATATTATGGAATGTGGATATAATACCCGATAAGTAGAAGGATTGGAGGAGTATGGAATGAAAGGATGCATGAGTACAGATCTTGGAATTATCACAATTCATTCTGAAGTCATCGCAAAATACGCAGGTTCTGTTGCCGTAGAGTGTTTTGGGATCGTCGGAATGGCGGCGGTGAGTATGAAGGACGGCCTGGTGAGACTTCTGAAAAAGGAAAGCCTTACACATGGTATCCAGGTTGAGATTTCCGAGGAAAACAGCATCACACTGAATTTCCATGTGATTGTTTCGTATGGAGTCAATATTCTGTCTGTATCTGACAATTTGATGAGTAATGTGAAGTATAAGGTGGAAGAATTTACCGGCATGAAAGTCGATACCATCAACATTTTTGTTGAAGGTGTGAGAGTCATTGATTAAGGAGGAGCAGATTGTGGCAACGAAGACGATAAATGCTGAGATGATGAAGAAGATGTTTCTTGCAGGAGCAGCAAATATAGAAGCGAAAAAGGAGTTCATAAATGAACTGAATGTATTTCCGGTGCCGGATGGAGATACCGGTACAAATATGACATTGACCATCATGTCTGCGGCGAAGGAAGTGACCGCGATCGAGAAACCGGATATGATGGCGTTGTCAAAGGCGATTTCCTCCGGATCATTGCGGGGAGCAAGAGGAAACTCCGGTGTTATCCTCTCTCAGCTATTGAGAGGATTTACAAAGGGAATCCGGGATTATAAAGAAATAGATGTTTCGGTACTTGCAAAAGCGGCAATGCGCGCGAAGGAAACGGCTTACAAAGCAGTTATGAAGCCCAAGGAGGGAACCATTCTTACCGTGGCGAAAGGCATGGCGGAGAAGGCGGAAGAACTGGCGGAATCCACCGACGATTTGGATGTATTTATTCCGGAAGTGCTGAAATATGGGGAGGAAGTGTTGGCGAAGACTCCGGATATGCTTCCGGTGCTGAAAGAGGCCGGTGTCGTAGATTCTGGAGGACAGGGTTTGATGGAGGTGTTGCGCGGGGCCTATGATGCGTATCAGGGCAAGGAAATAGACTACAGCGCGGTTGCCGCCAGCACGGGCACGACGATGGTGAAGCCGGGAGAGCAGGCGCAGGCTGACATCAAATTTGGATACTGTACGGAATTTATTATCATGTTGGAAAAACCGTTTCCGGAGAAAGAAGAGCAGGAATTCAAAGCCTATTTGTCGTCCATCGGTGATTCCATCGTGTGTGTGGCGGATGAGGATATTGTCAAGATTCATGTGCACACGAACGATCCAGGTCTTGCCATACAGAAGGCATTGACTTATGGTCAATTATCGCGGATGAAGATCGACAATATGCGCGAGGAACATCAGGAGAAACTGATCAAAGACGCGGAGAAACTGGCAGCTCAGCAGGCGGACGAGGCGGCGAAAAAAGCAGCGCCGCGCAAGCCCATGGGATTTATCGCAGTCTCCATCGGAGAGGGAATGAATGAGATCTTCCGTGAACTCGGTGTGGATTATATTATAGAAGGCGGACAGACGATGAATCCGAGCACGGAAGATATGTTGCACGCGATTGATGAAGTGGCGGCGGACACGATTTTCATTTTCCCGAATAATAAAAACATTATCCTTGCCGCAAATCAGGCGAAAGATCTGACGACCGATAAGGAGATCATCGTGATTCCGACGAAGACGGCGCCGCAGGGGATTACAGCGATTATTAACTTTATGCCGGAGCAGAGCCCGCAGGAGAATGAAGCCGCTATGTGCGATGAGATTTTAAATGTCAAGACCGGACAGGTGACATATGCGGTGAGGGATACGCACATCGACGACAAGGAAATCCACGAAGGGAATATCATGGGAATCGCGGATGACGGTATTCTCGCGGTGGGAGATTCTGTGGAGATGGTGGTCAAAGAAATGTTGGCTGAGCTGACGGACGAAGATACGGAATTGATCAGTCTGTACTATGGCTTGGATGTGTTGGAGGAAGATGCGGTACGTTTCTCGGAAGAGATTGAGGCTTTGTATCCGGAGGTAGATGTGGATATGCATTTTGGCGGCCAGCCGATCTATTATTATGTATTATCAGTGGAATAAAAGTGATGGATGAATATTCCAGTATTCGTGAACTAAAAGGAATTGGTGAAAAGTCAGAAAAGTTATTTGCAAAAATCGGTGTGCGCACAGTGGGGGATCTGGTGTATTATTTCCCGCGAGAGTATGATGTCTATGAGAGAGCGGTTTCTGTCGGAGAATTGGAAGAGAATCGAATACAGACGGTGACAGGAGTACTTTATGGCGCCGTGCAGGTGGGGGGAAATGCAGCGATGCAGATTACGACAGCCTGCATCAAGGATGTGACGGGAACCCTGCATGTGGTATGGTATCGTATGCCTTTTCTTCGCAATACGTTGCGAGCCGGGGATGAGATTACGCTGCGCGGAAAGGTGACGCAAAAGCGCGGTCGTCTGATGATGGAGCATCCAGAGATTTTCTATCCTGCAAAGCAATATGAAAAAAAATTGGATACCTTGCAGCCGATTTATCCTTTGACAGCCAATTTGACCAACAATCTGATTGTGAAAGTCATGCATCAGGTATTTGCTCAGTTTTCACTTCGACAGGAAATGATTCCGGAGAAGATCAGAATGCAATTTCATTTGTGTGAAATCAATTTTGCACTTCGGGGCATCCACTTTCCAAAGAATAGAGAAGACTTTTATATTGCCAGGCGGCGATTGGTCTTTGAGGAGTTTCTAATTTTTATCCTGGCCCTTAGAAGTCTGAAGGAGAGTGAAAGTCGGGAGAAAAATAAATATCGTTTTCAGCATCAAGAAGAGTTGGATTCCTTTTTGCAGAAACTTCCGTATTGTCTGACGAATGCTCAGCAGAGGGTGCTGCGGGATATAGAAACAGATTTTTCCGGGGAGACGGTGATGTCCAGGCTGATTCAAGGAGACGTGGGCTCCGGAAAGACGATTGTGGCTTTGTGGGCGCTGTTTGATGTATGCCTGAATGGGTACCAGGCGGCTATGATGGCTCCGACGGAGGTGCTGGCCAGACAACATTTTGAGTCGATTGTTCATATGGCGGAAGAATACGAGCTGCCAGTTCGAACCGTGCTTTTGACGGGGTCTATGAAAGCAAAAGAAAAAAGGATGGCTTATGAGCAGATAGAGTCTAGAGAAGTCGATTTGGTGGTCGGTACGCATGCGCTGATCCAGGAAAAAGTGAATTATCGAAATCTGGCGCTTGTCGTTACGGATGAACAGCACCGATTCGGTGTCCGGCAGAGAGAAACGTTCGCTGCCAAAGGGAGTTCTCCGCATATTCTGGTGATGAGTGCCACACCGATTCCGCGTACATTGGCTCTGATTCTCTATGGAGATCTGGATATCTCGGTCATTGATGAGCTTCCCTCCAATCGAAAAGCGATCAAGAATTGTGTGGTAGGTACCGGATATCGTCAAAGCGCCTATCGGTTTATGCGGCAACAGATTGCCGAGGGAAGACAATGTTATGTCATCTGTCCGATGGTGGAAGAAAGTGAGAATCTGGAAGCGGAAAATGTAATGGATTATTCTGCCATGCTGCAGAAGGAAATGGGAGCGGAAATTCGAGTGGCATGTCTGCATGGGAAGATGAAAGCCCTGCAAAAGGAACAGATCATGATGGATTTTGGCGCGCATCGAATTGATATTTTGGTATCCACAACGGTGATCGAGGTCGGAATTGACGTTCCCAATGCGACGGTGATGTTGATTGAGAATGCGGAACGCTTTGGTCTAGCGCAGTTGCATCAATTAAGAGGCCGTGTGGGAAGAGGGCGACATCAGTCTTATTGCATTTTTATGAGTCCTTCCAAGGCAAAGGAGACAAAAGAACGACTGACAATTCTGGAAAAGTCAAACGATGGGTTTCATATTGCGGAAGAGGATTTACGACTGCGGGGACCAGGAGATGTGTTTGGCATTCGCCAAAGCGGGTTGATGGATTTTCGGATAGGAGATGTATTTCAGGATGCAAATATACTGAAAGAGGCAAACGCTGCGGTGACCGAGATTCTGAAGCAGGATTCGGAACTATCCGGGGAGGAACATCAATTATTAAAACAGAAAATGCAATCGTATATCCGAAATGCTTCTTTGGAACAGACGCTCTAGTTTTGAAGAGAATAAGACTTGAAAAATTTGTAAATTTTTGAAAGAACTTCTAGTGTAAAACAGCATTTGCTCCATATACTATGGTTGTAACAAAAAACAAACAATATGTTACAAAAAGCTACTAAAAGGAGGAAATGAAAATGGCAAGTCGTTCATCTAACAGAGCAGCAGTACCAGAGGCAAAGAGCGCTTTGGACAAATTCAAATATGAGGTTGCAAATGAATTAGGAGTACCGCTTACTGACGGTTATAATGGAGACCTTACTTCAAAACAGAACGGATCTGTTGGCGGTTATATGGTAAAGAAAATGATCGAACAGCAGGAACAGCAGATGGCTGGAAAGTAGTCATTGAAGAACATGAAAAGAAATGTCGGATTTTGGTGTCCGGCATTTCTTTTTGTCTAAAATTCAGGAAAAGGGACCCCATGTAATCTGCGGATACAAGGTGCTATCAGACAGACATCAGCAGACGATAATGTTTAGATGTTGGAGGAAAGAGCATGAGAAGAAATAGAGGGAGAAGTAGTAGAGACAGTTACTTACGGTTGATTTTGGTGTGTTGCGTGATTTTGGCGTGTGTTGCGATCTTGTTGTGCCGTCGTTTTGGTAGAAACCCGGAAAAAGATGCGGCGCAGGATCAGATAGAAAACGATTCAGAAGGAAAAGAAAATCAGGAAGAGCAAAAAGACGAGAGGGAGACGCTTCATTTTATTCATGCCTGGGGAGAATGGCATGACATGGTGGTGGATTTGGATGTGAAACAGCATGGCTATGACTGGTCCTGTCTGACGAATACCGAAGAAGGCATTTCATATACCGGTGACGCGCGTTATACGATCCGAAAAGGCGTGGATGTATCCCGACATCAGGGGAAGATTGATTGGGAACGTGTGAAAGCGGATGGGTATGATTTTGCCATTCTGCGGATTGGATATCGGGAGTATGGGTCGAAGGGCGCACTTCATGTGGATGAGATGTTTCATGAAAATATGGTTGGAGCGAAGCGGGCGGGACTCGACGTGGGAGTCTATCTTTTTTCGCAGGCAATCGACGAGGAAGAAACGTTGGAAGAGGTGGAACTGGTACTGAATAATCTGAAAGATTATGAATTGGAGTTTCCTGTGGCTTTTGATCCGGAGCGAATCCGGGATGATGACGCGCGCACCGACAGCGTCGAGGGAGAGCAGTTTACCCAAAATACCGTGTTATTCTGCGAGAAAGTTAAGGAAGCCGGTTATCAGCCGATGGTGTACAGCAATATGATATGGGAGGCGTTTGAGTTTGATATGAAAGCCTTGAAAGACTATCCCATATGGTATGCAGATTATGGGCCGATACCGCAGACACCGTATGATTTTACCTTCTGGCAGTATTCCGAAAAGGGGACGGTTGACGGCATTGAAGGATTGGTGGACGTCAATGTGCAATTTTGCGGGGAAGAATAGAAGATAGAAGATGCATTCCGGAGAGGAAGTTTCTCAAATTAAGTAAAAAATGGATTGACAAATCCTAATGGTACCTGTATAATTAAATATAACAAGTACTTGTATAAAAAAGTGAGGGTGATATGGATAATATATATACAGATATTTATGAAAAACTGTCCACATTGCAATGGCTTATGAAACGCCGACAGATGTTCAGTCAGGCAGAGGCCGGACCCTTTGCTGATTCGACAAGAGGGCAGGGCCGCGTTCTTGCTATGCTGAAGATCCAACCGGAAATTACGACGAAGGATTTGTCCTATCTTCTGGGAATCAGGCAGCAATCGTTGAACGAACTTCTGAACAAGCTGGAAAAATGCAGTTATGTGGAGCGCAGGCCATCTGAAACAGATAGACGGGTTATGGTCGTTCATCTGACGGAAAAGGGGAAACAAGTACAGCAGCCTGCAACGGACTATCATGTAATCCTCGGCTGTTTATCACAGGAGGAACTGCAGCGATTCGGGAATTATTTAGACCGTATCATTGTGTCTTTCCGAACACAAGAGGGCGCCTGCGGGGAGGAAACTGTTATGGAGGACTGGATGGAAAAAGCAAAAAGGCGTATGGGTGAGGAACAGTTTGAAAAGCTGTTATCCATGCGGGAGAGAGCATTTGGTTCCTTTAGACAGGGGAAAAGATCGGCGGATATACCGGGAGCAGAGCGCTTCTCACCAGATTATGACGGTCCTGTTCCGGACAGGAGTGAATTTGGCAGGTTCGGCAGCAAAGAAAGAAAATAAAATATTTAAAGGCACCATATCTTTATGGAGATAAGTCCTATGCGGGTAACCTGCATAGGACTTAATTATTTTGGGAGGTAATAACATGAATTCAATCATACAAGTGGAGCATTTCTCTAAAAAATACGGGGATTTTACAGCGGTGGATGATATTTCATTCACCGTAGACGAGGGCAGTATTTTTGCTTTCCTCGGTCCCAATGGCGCAGGCAAAAGCACGACCATAAATACCCTGTGTACGATCCTTGACAAAACGGAGGGCAGTCTGATGATCAATGGTCATGATGTCTGCAGGGAACGAAGTCTGGTGCGCAAGGACATAGGGATCGTTTTTCAGGATTCCACCCTCGACGCCCAAATGACAGTGGAAGAAAATTTAAAATATCATTGCAGCTTCTACAAAGTATCTAAAAGCGAGGTGAAGGAGCGTATCGACTTCGCCCTTGATCTAGTGGAGCTTACAGAATGGAAGCGTGCTGCGGTAGGAAGTCTGTCCGGCGGTATGAAACGGCGTGCTGAAATTGCCAGAGGACTGGTACATGACCCAAAAGTTTTGTTTCTGGACGAACCCACCACTGGTCTGGACCCGCAGACCAGGGCCAATGTGTGGGAATATATTCAGCGGCTCCAAAAGCAGAAAAATATGACGATCTTTCTTACCACCCACTATATGGACGAGGAAGAGGTCTGTTCAAAAATTGTCATTATGGATCACGGAAGGATTGTTGCCCACGATACGCCGGAGAATTTAAAGCACCAATATACTGGTACAGAGGTAGATGTTGTCTGCACACAGGCTGAGTCGCTCATGGCCACATTGCAGGAACGAGGTGTTTCCTATCGGAAAGATGGGAACAAGCTGGTTTTCCATACA
>JAAVXR010000105.1 GCA_022790755.1 Hespellia sp.
CTTTGTGGTCATGGCCATGACCGACAAATCCAAGGGAAACCACGGCATCTCCGCCTTCATCGTGGAAAAGGACTTCCCCGGCTTCTCCACCGGCAAGCACGAGAAGAAAATGGGCATCCGCGGCTCCTCCACCTGCGATCTGATCTTTGAGGACTGCATCGTTCCCAAGGAGAACCTGCTGGGCAAAGAGCCGAGGCTTCCAATGTGAATATGGCCGAAGAGATGACAAGAATGATGAGCGGACAGCGACTGTTGCAGAGTTCTGCTCAGGTATTTAAGATGTATGACCAGTTGGTGGGTAAGATCGTCACACTTGGTTCTATGTAAAGATAGATTAGATCATTGCAGAAAGGAGATTATGACCGATGTACACATCATTTTATACCGCAGCAAGAGGGGCGATGGAAGAACAGCGGAAGATGGACGTTGTTGCCAATAACCTTGCGAATGTAAATAACTATGGCTATAAGTCGAAAAGAGCGGTATTTTCAGATTTGATGTACTATAATCTGAATAACTATACTGGAGAGGACACGCCTCTGAAGGCTGGGACGGGAGTTGTCATGGAGATGACAAAGACAGATTTTGAACCCAGTGGTGTGGTGACTACGGAAGGAAACTATGATTATGCCATTGTGGATGATGGATTTTTTATGATGAGGAATCCTATCAGCAATGAGATAACATATACGAGAAATGGACACTTCAGTCTGTCTCTTCGGGGAAATACTTTTTATCTGGTCAATGATGCCGGGAATTTTGTATTGGATGAAAACCAGAATCCGATCACGGTAATAGATGGGGAGATGAGTGGCGAGATTGGAGTCTATGGTTTTAACATCCTGGACGGTATGTTGAGTGTGGGAGATAATGAATTTAGTCCTGTTGCGAAAAATGGGGCGCCGTATCTGATAAGGGGAGCGAGAGTGATTGATCACGCGCTGGAGATGTCAGGGACGCATGTGGCGGATGAGTTTACGCAAATGATTGAAGCACAGAGAGCATATTCCTATGCTTTGCGGATGGTGACGACATCTGATGAAATCATAAGCACGATCAATGCTCTAAGGCAATAGTGAGGTGACGTATGACAATAAATAAATACGAAGAAATGAACGAGATGGAGCTGGATATTCTCAAAGAGATCGGGAGTATCGGCGGAGGAAATGCAGCGACGGCACTTTCCAGTATGTTGAATGCGAAGGTAACTATGAAAGTGCCGGAAGTCAAAATCATGGAATTCAATGAGGCGATGGAACATCTCGGACATCCGGAGGACCTAGTGGCAGCAATTTTTGTAGAGATGTCTGCAGATATAGAAGGAATTATGCTGTTTATTCTGACGAAAGAATTTTCGGATGAAGTGCTTACGCGAATTTTGGGAAAAGAATGTGCAGAATTTCTGGAATTGGGTGAGATTGAAAGTTCTGTTCTTACGGAGATTGGTAATATCGTAATCTCTTCATATATCACGGCAATGTCTTCACTGACGAATGTAGACGTGGATTTGTCGGTTCCGCAGTTTACGGTGAATATGTTGGGTGGTGTCATGAGTTTACCGATTGCCGTAATGGGGGTAGATTCGGATAGGATTATGATGATAACAGGAGAATTTAAAATAGATGGAAAAGAACTGGACAGTGATATGTTGCTTCTTCCAGACGTAAAATCACTGAACGTTCTCATGAAGAAACTAGGAGTTGAGTAACAAATGACCAAGAAAATATCGGTTGGAATCGCGGATATGAAAATTGCGAGAAGAGAAGGTATTGTGATCACTTACGCCCTTGGTTCTTGTATTGGAATTACCTTCTATGATCCGATGATTAAGCTGACAGCGCTGCTTCATATTATGCTGCCAGAACAGAGCAAAATAAATGATGGCAATGTATATAAGTTTGCAGATTCAGGAATTCGCGAGACACTTCGTAAGTTTTATGCATTTGGGGGAATGAGGGGAAGAACTGTATGTAAGATTGCAGGCGGCGCACAGATGTTCCAGATGAAGGGCGGAAATGGACTTGGCGATATTGGAAAGAGAAATACCCAGATGGTGAAGAAGATTTTGGCAGCGGAGGGATTACGTATCGTAGCAGAGGATACTGGTTCCACTTATGCGCGGACGATGCAGATTGATGCGGCAACCGGTCAAGTAATCATTCATTCAGCAGGAAGACCAGATCGGACTCTCTAGAAACTTATTTTTCAGACGAATTCGGTCGATATATATGTTAGTATGTACACATATAGTAAAGATAGATAAAGGAGAATACAGTTATGGCTGATACAGAGATTTTATTGGAATCCGGGACAAATGAAATAGAAATTATGCAATTTACAATATTTGATGAACTGTATGGTATCAATGTGGCAAAAGTGCGCGAAATTATGATGGCAGACAAAGTAAAACCGATACCTCACTCACATCCGGCAGTAGAAGGTATTTTTAAGCCAAGAGAGATTCTTCTGACGGTAATTAATCTGCCGCAATATTTGACGGGGAAAAGTGATGACAATGGTCACAGGAACCTGTTTATTATTACGAATTTTAATAAGATGAATATTGCTTTTCGTGTACATACAGTGGTAGGAATCAGTAGAATATCTTGGGAAGATATTCAGAAACCGGATAAGACGATCACCAGCGGTGATGACGGAGTTGCAACCGGAATTGCACAATGTGATAACAGACTGGTTACAATTTTGGATTTTGAAAAAATTGTTGCGGAAATTGCTCCAGAAACCAGCATTCAGGTAGAGGAGATTGATCGGCTGGGAGAAAGAAGCATCCGAGAGCATTCTATTATTCTTGCCGAGGATTCCGTTTTATTGACAAAGATGATTACAGAGTCTTTATCGCGCGCAGGTTATATAAATGTTCATAGCTTTAACAATGGGAAAGAAGCATGGGATTATCTTTGCTCTATTCGGAATGATTCCGACTTTGATGATAAAGCTGCGTTATTGATTACAGATATTGAGATGCCGGAGATGGATGGACATCGACTTACCAAATTGGTAAAAGAAGATGAGGTTATGAAACATATGCCGGTCATTATCTTTTCTTCTTTGATAAATCAAGAAATGCGTATCAAAGGGAAACAATTGGGCGCGGATGAGCAGATGTCAAAGCCGGAGATCGGTCATCTTGTGGAAGTTATGGATAGGCTGTTAGAACGGAAGGGGATAAAAAATGGATAATTGTGTAGTCAGACAGGCGATTAAGAATCGTAAAACAAATACAATTATCGGATACGAACTGGTAATTCAGGATGATGGTGAGAGCCTTTATAATGCAAGTTCAGATAGCGTAGCGGCGAACGCTATGGTCGCTTTTTTATCAGAAAATTCACAGCGTATCTTCAATGAAAAAAAGACATTTATGACTTTTACGCCTGCTCTATTGTTTCGTAATGTCCCGAAGATATTTGATCAGAGTAAAATTGTGATCCAGATTGAAGATAACATTGTCATTCATCCTCTGGCAACAGTACTCATTGGAAAATATCGAGATGCAGGATATCATTTCGCAATTAATGATTTTCAATTTACTCCGAAGTACTTTAGTATATTGGAATATGTGGATTATATTAAGGTCGATGTAACGGGGAATATGGATTCAGAAAAAAGAAAATCCATTGAGAATTTGATTGAGATGGCTCATGGGTTTCAGAAAGAATTCATTGCTACAGGAGTGAATTCAGAAGAGGATTATCAGTGGGCGATTGAGCTGGAAGCGGATTATGTGGAAGGCAGTTATATTTCACATGAAGTGACAACGAAAGCGAATAAAATTGATTTCCTGCAAGGGAATTTTTACCAGTTGATCATGGAGATTACGAAGGATGAGCCAAATATTGAGGTATTGGAGGAGATCATCAGTCGTGATGCTTCTTTGACTTACTCACTTTTGAAGATGGCGAATTCTGCGTATTTTGCTGTGCATCAACAAACAACCTCTATGCAGCAGGCGATTATGAGAGTGGGAATCAGCCAGTTAAAACAATGGGTATACTTGTTGAGCTTTGAGCAGGATAAGGAGAGTGATTCTGAGGAATTGCTGAAGACTTCATTCTTGCGTGCAAACTTTGCCTCAGCTTTAGTGAAAAGGATGAATAAGTTTCCGATTAATACTGCAGACGCCTATTTGATGGGAATGTTTTCTACATTGGAATATATGATTGATGCTACCGTGGAGGAGATCTTAGATGAACTTCCGGTTGTGGATGGTGTGAAAAAAGCCTTGATTGCCAGAGAAGGGGAAGCCGGAACATTGTATAATCTGATTCTCTGTTACGAGAGGGCAGAGTGGAGCGAGATTAAGATGTATGCAGAGGAATTGGGACTGCATGTAAATGAACTTGCACAGATTTATATGGAATGTGTGGCGGTTGTAAATGATATCTGGAGAAACGTAGTCGGTATGTCCGAGGAGATCGAAAAGCGCAAAATAGAAGAAACAACACAGAAAAAAGAAACTGTCGGTTAATCCGGCAGCTTCTTTTTTTGAAGTTGATATTCTATTCTAATGTCTTGGGTTTTCCTTGACGATTGCACAGGCCTTGGTCGCTTCCACGGTGACATCCACGATATAGCGGTTCGTATTAAAACTCACCAAGGGATCAACGGCGGCGGGAGTCGTGACGATATACTTAGGCATCAAGCCATTGAGTGTCAATGCAATGGTGTCCGCAACACAACGATCACAGGTGCATACATCGAACTGCCGCATAAAATAAATGATTTTATCCTTGACGATGCGCTCCATCATATTCACTGCAACGAAATCAGGCTCTGGTTCTGGAATTGTGATTGTTGGGTCAGGAGATTCCGGTGTTGCTGTGGTAGCTGTTTCTGAAGATGGAGCAGATACTTCTGAAACTGTATCACTGGGAGCTTGTACTGCTACGGAGGGCTGGACTGTGTCAACATGTGGTTCCGCTTCTTCTGTGATTTCTGCCGGAACCGGCGTGCTTACTGATTCCTCTACCAGTTCTGATGCAGGAATCTCGCCAGACTTCTCTATAATTGTTTCTGATTGCGAAGGTGTGTCTGAAGTTGTCGTCTCCTCAACAGAAGGGATGGAAACATCGTCTGCGGCCACAGCTTGTATATGATGATTCTCAAATTCACTGGCCAACTGCTGCTGAATCAACTCAGCGACGGGATCTTCACTGGTCGTGTCTATTACGGAAATATTCTGTGCAGCCGGTGCAGGAGAAGTGGCAGGGGGATTGGTGCTTGCCGATGCGGTACTCGCAGCGGGGGTGGGATCGGCGGCTGGTTCCGCAGATACGGCGACCTCTTCTGTGGCGACCTCCTCTGGAGAATCTTTTTTTACTTCCTGCCCAGCGATCAAGTTCAGCACATGGGCTGTTTTATTACTTTTTCTGGCCATTTTATCTTACCTCCTGAACTGCTTTGTCTGAAATGATCTCCAGAACTTCCTGGATAAAATCTTTGTAATCCTGCGAGGGATTCGAGCGTGGTGAGTGGTCGAAAATGCTGATGCCATGAGCAGGTGCTTCTGCGACAGAAACACTTGCGCGAACTTGCGTGTTGAAGACACGGGTTCCCATTTGAACAGCGATATTTTCGGCCATCTCCTTTACCTCTCGCGCAAGCAGTGTACGTCGGTTGAACTTGGTAAGAATAATGCCGAGTACATTCAGATGAGGATTCAAGCTTTGACGAACGGAATCCACCGTTTCTTTTAATTGAGTAACACCCAGAAGGCTTAAGATTTCAGGGGCCATCGGAATAATCAGATGATCAGCCACCGCATATGCATTTACCGTGAGAATATTCAGCGCTGGTGGGGTATCAATGACCACATAGTCATAATTCGCAAGAACGGGTGTCAGGGCTCGCTTTAGGATTAATTCGCGTCCGGCAGAAGTGAATTCCAGTTCTGCACTGCTCAAAAGAATATTGGATGTGACTACGTCGCAGTAATCGGTAGGTTGAATAGCCTTCTGCATGGTGGTCTTTCCTGTCATCACATCATAAATTGTGCGGTCATTTTCGATATCAAGTCCCAGGCTGAAACCGAGATTGCCTTGAGGGTCGAGATCAATTGCCAGTACCTTTTTATCGTAAAAGGAGGCCAAACCAGCGGCCAATGCACTGGAAGTGGTCGTCTTTCCTACGCCGCCTTTTTGATTAGTTAGCGTAATGATTGTTGCCAAAATTAATTCCTCCATTCGTAAATTAAAACTTAAACAAACACTTATTTAAAGTATACTATATGCCGATAAATAAGTACAGGATAAATTTGAATTTATGAGATTAAGACGTTATATTGTGCAGAAAAAAGGAGAGATGAAATATGGCAACGATCGGAGGTTTATCAACCAGTACAAGTAGTAGCATTCGTGGATACGGCGGACTGGCCAGTGGGTTGGATAGAGATACTTTGATTGAGAATCTGACTTATGGCACCACGAGTAAGATTACACAGCAGCAACAGAAGAAGACTACATTGGAATGGAAGCAGGCTGCAGTTCGTAATATCAGTGATAAGATGATTTCCTTTGCGAATAAATATACTGCAACGATGGCTTCCAAGACAAATCTATTCAGCTCTGTGTTCTGGGGAAGAAGTAATATCACCTTATCCGGAGCAAACAGTAAATTTGTAAAAGTAACCGGAACAGCGAATTCGGCTGCTTCTTTTGCGATTGCAGGGGTAAAACAGTTGGCGCAGAAGGCAAAATGGACTTCATCAGCGTCCGTTTCAGACCGCACACTTAATACAGGAGCGATTGACACGACCAAGACGACCGATGTGCAGAATCTGGTGGGAAAAAGTATTGACTTTGAATACGGCGGACAGAGAATCAGCATTGATTTAAAAGCAATGGAAGGTTATGATTATAAGAATGCCGATGATATTGCGGCGGCTCTCAACAAGCTGTTTGAAGATGAGACGGTCAAGACAGATAAAAATACGACGTCAGAACTGTCAAAGGTAATAAAAGCAACGGCAAAAGATGGTGTAATTACCTTTGAAAATATAGATCCCAACAAGAACGACTTGAAATTAGTAGGCGGCGACGCATTGAAGATCTTGGGGATTGACGCTGGAGAAGATGGTCTGACGATCAGTGCAGCAACAGATGCGGATAAAGTACAGAGTAAAGCATTGGAAGAAAAAGATTTGATAACCAAGACCTCTTTTGAAGATACGATTGGTGGCAAGACGATTACCTTTAATTATAATGGGAAATCTGCTACCGTAAAACTTCCAGGGGCAGAAGAACTCACGAAGAATGAAGATGGAACCCCTAAGACATCGGAAGAGACGAGAGAGGCAATTCGGAAATCCATTCAGGAACAGTTGGATACCACCTTTGGAGAGGGCAGAATCGAAGTTGCAATTAATGCAGAAGGTGGGCTTGCGCTCAGGACAACGAATCCGGCGATTGCAAAGAAAGATGACGATGGTAATGTAATCACGGACGACAAAGGTAATACCGTACTGGCGGACGATACAAGTTCTACATTGTCAGTTGCTTATGGAGACAGCGGCGTGCTGGAAGCTTTGAATGTCAAAGAAGGAGAGTCCAATCGTCTGAACATCAGAACTGGGATCGCGGAAGCTGGCGCAAAAGGTGGAATTACATTTGAGAAGGATGCGGACGGCAAAGAGATTGCGAAAACCATTACAATTAATGGGAAGGATTTTAATATAACATCGGATACTACATTGGAAGAATTGATGGGGCAGATTAATGATGATCCGGATGCGAGAGTGAAGATCAGCTATGAGTCTAACACCGATAAATTTACGATTTCTTCAACAGTGAATGGTGCCAGCGGCAAGGTGGATATCAGCGGAGATCAGGAGATTCTGAAGATGCTGGGTGTCGCAAAACCGGAAGCAGGGAAAGAGAATGGTGTAACGGAAGATGCATCGGGGAATCTGAGTCTAAGTACACATGGACAGGATGCGATTATCGCAGTAAAATATGGTGACTCTGATGAAGCAGTGGAACTGGTTCGCGATTCCAATTCTTTCACGATGGATGGTATGGCTGTCACTGTGAGTGGAGAGTTTGGTTATGTTGACAATGCCGGCGTAAAGGAATTGGATAAGACATCCGAAGATGTGACATTTACTGCAAATGTGGATGCAGATTCCATTGTAGAAACAATTAAGACGATGGTGGAAGAGTACAATGCGATTATTGATTTGGTCAATACCGAAATGACGACCAAACCAGATCGTGATTATTCACCGTTAACCAGTGAACAGAAATCCGAGTTGACTGAGGATGAAGTTAAGACATGGGAAGAGAAGGCAAAGGAAGGGCTTCTCTATGGGGACGCTGATCTGAGGAATTTGAGCAATGATCTGCGATTTGTGATTGGCGGTTCAAATTTCCAGGCTTTAAGCGATATTGGTTTGACTACTTCTACTTCATGGACAGATAATGGAAAACTGGTTTTAGATGAAGCGAAGTTGCGCTCTGCATTGGAGAGTGACCCAGAGTCGGTTGAGAAGGCATTTACAGATTCAACCGGTTTAGGATCAAATCTTAAAGATGTGATGAATAAATATGTGAAGACGATTGGAACAAAGGGTATTTTGATTGAGAAAGCTGGTTCCAAGAGTTCTCCATTGAGCATTACCAACAATACGATTTATAAGCAGATTGATGATATTAATAAACAGATTGCCAAACTGCAAGCCAGATTGAAAACAGAACAGGATCGCTATATTTCACAGTTTACAAGTCTGGAATCTCTGATTTCTCAGATGAACAGTCAGAGTGGCTGGCTGAGTTCTTTCGGCAGTTATTAAGACTAAAGAGAGGTAGAACGATGTATCAAAACGGATATGAACAGTATAAGACACAATCTGTAACCACAATGACGCGTGGAGAGATGTTGCTTCTTCTTTATGATGAGCTTTTGAAACGTCTCGGTCGAGCACAGCTTGCTTTGGAAGAAAAGCAGGAAGATGTGTTTAACGCTTCGATTCAGAGATCCAAAGATATTATTCACTATCTGGATAAAACCCTGAATATGGATTACCAGATCAGTCGTGAGCTGAGACGGATGTATGAGTTCTTCCTCTACGAAATCAGTAGAATTCAGGCAGGAAGAAATCCTGCCGTGATAAAAGAGTTAAAAGCTTTGGTTATGGAGCTGAGGGACGCATTCAGAGAGGCAAATAAGACGAGTGTTGTGTAAGCAGGCGGGAAAGGGTGAAAGATAAGCATGGAAAACAGACAGGAACTGCTTCTGGAAATCTTAAAGCGGATGCAGAAGAATTATATGCATATTACGGAGATTGAGCGGTTGACCAAGGAGATGGGTGATGCGTTGTCTCGCAATGATCAGGAGTCTGTTCAGCTTCTTTTACAGATGCGTCAGGAAGAAATGGACCAGGCCGATGTGGCAAGAAATGAAATGCGGATGATTACGGAAGTGTTGTCACCGGAGGACCGCAGTGAAGTGGAGGCTTTGTTTACAGAAGAGAATGTCCGTACAGAAGATTTCGAAAGTACAAAGATTGTGGAATTGAGCCGGCAGATCATGCGGGTCAGGGAACGGGTCATTGCAATTGACCAGACAATTAGTTCGAAGCTGGCTGGTAAGGAATCCTATTATCAAAGCAGATAAACAAAAAAAGAGGGTATCCCTACTCTATGAAGCGTAGAATTCATAAGCAGGGATATTCTCTTTTTTGTGGTTTGTTATTGTGGAGAGATCATCCAGATGGGTCCGCCGTAATCTGTGGCGCTATTCAGTTCGTTAAGAATTAAGTTAATATCCCAAGCAGTCATAGTGCGGTCGAGGCTGGCTGGGTCGGCAATTCGTATCTCGTTGCCGGACCAGTAATTGTAAAGTATAATAAAATGGCCGCTGGTGGTAAAGTGGCCTGGTCCCATCAGTGCGACCAAGATATGGCCACTTAACAGGGCCTGGCGAACTTCCGTATCCGTACGACCAGTAAAGGGTTCCGCTTTTAGTCCAAAAGCTGCTGCACATTCGGGAATAAAATTATGTTTTGTGCCGGAACTTGCTGCCCAATAATGATTTGTAGCTGCCCAATCAGCCATGTCTGAAGGTAGTAGATTGTGTTCTGTAAAACTGGATATAATCATAGCCATCACAGTGGGACCACAACCGTAAGCAGCCATGCGGTCTAAGCCACCATAGAGATGGCCGGCCCAGCGGACGTCTGACTGATTATAATAAGTAAGTGTGCCGACACTGCTGCTGAGCGATAAAGAGTAAACACCATCGGAGTTTGTAAAATTTTCTGATGGAGTGATGGGGGATGCTACTGTATCGTTTGATTCGGGCATCGGAAGTTCCTGTATGGATTCTTCTAGGCGATCAGAGGCCAGGTCAATCTGTGTACAGGGAATAGAAAGCAAAATTCCAATAAGAAGAATTCCGCTTAGTAATTTCTTCTTCATTTTTTTCTCCATGTTTTTATATTGACTGTTTTCTATGAAAACAGTATAGTAAACGTATTGAAAGATGTGATTGATACCATACATTATATATCGGTAATATTTAATAAAAAGTTAAGGTGGGTAAGAAATATATGGCACAAATTGTTTTTGAACATGTTACAAAAACATTTCGTGATAAAATTGCGCTAAATGATATTTCTTTCGAAATTGACAAAGGGGAATTTGTCTTTATTACGGGAAAAAGTGGTGCAGGAAAAAGTACTCTCCTGAAGTTAATTTTAAAATTGGAGGAAGTTACGGAAGGGCAAATAACGGTAAAGGGCCGGCAATTAAGCAGTATAAAACATGGAGCGGTTACCGCGCATCGACGTAGGATTGGTTTTATGTCTCCAGATATTGGACTTCTGAGGGACCGTTCTGTGTATGATAATATTGCGTTTGCAATGATTGCGACGGAAAAAGCGGACAGGCATATGGACGCAACGATCAGAAAGCTTTTGGGGTTGGTGGGGCTTTTGACGAAACGACAAGCATTTCCTGACGAGCTTTCCGGAGGAGAGCAGGCTAGGGTTCTACTGGCTAGATCTCTTTCTGTGAATCCGGAGATTCTGATTGCGGATGAACCGACAGCCAATCTGGACCCCGATTCGGCGTGGGATATGATGCAGCTTTTGGAGGAATTGAACTATCGTGGAATGACGATTCTGGTTGCCAGTCACGCCAGGGGACTGGTGACGATCATGAAACGGAGATGTATGACATTGGTTTCCGGTCATCTTGCAGTGGATGAAAAAAATGCAATCTATAATTCAAAAGCGATGGATGTTTTTGAAGAGAGGCGTTTTTTTGAGGAACAGAGGAAAAGGACAGGCAGGATCTTATGATCTGTCAGAAAATGTCCGATAGAATAGCTGGAGGGAGGGATCATTATTAGCTATGAAATCAGATATATGCTGACATTGCTGATGACAATGATTCATCAAAAGCAAGTTCCTGTGGCGAGAAAACAGGTGGACTGGTATAAGATTTTAAATGAAGCCATTTACCAGAAGGTAATCAACATTATTTACCTGGGGATTCTGGGAATGGAAAAAGCGATGACAGAGGCATGCAGCATAGAATTTTATCAGACGTATAAAAAAGAAATTTTGCTTCAGGATGCGTATCGCAATGCAGAGGAGGTAATCCTGTGGCAGTTAGAACGGCATCAGATACCAGCTTTGTTGCTGAAGGATACGACTTTAGAGGAACTATACCGTACTCCAGAAATGGCATGCATTCAGAAAATAGAAATATTGATTAAAAAATCTGATATGTATAAGGTGTATCGCTTGATGCGGGATATGGACTACGAAGGACAAGAAGACCGGGTGGGAAATGGTGTAATTTATACGAGAGTTCCCGGAATTACGGTGGAATTTTATAATGAAATTCCAATTGAAAATAAGGCATTTCGAAAATTTTTTGCAGACCCGGTATGGAAGTACTTGCGTATGGAGGGGTATCAGTGGATCCATATATTGACGCAGGAAGAGTTGTATCTGTATTATGTGGGGAAGCTCGTGGAACAGTATATGATCGGAGACCTTCAGATTCGAGATCTCCTGGACTTTTGGTTGTATCAGAGGACATTGAACGATGACTTTCCATGGAAACATGTGAAAAGTCTTTTGGATAAGGCAAAATGGCAGGAGTTTGTAAGTCAGGTAGATCTCTTGAGCGGGCTCTGGTTTGGCGGAGAGGAGAAGGAACAGTATACGACAGCGCTGGAATTGGAGGAGTATATTCTCTCTCATTGTCCGGAAAATGAACGGTTAGATCGTGAACTGTTACCGCAGGAGAAGTTTCGACTGGATTTTTATAGGCGGAACCGGAAGAAAGAATGGGCAGCAAAGAAATTGGCATGGATGTTCCCATCGTGGGAATACATGCATCACTTATTTCCGGTGTTGGATGAACACCCAAAATTGCTGTGGTGGTGCTGGATGTGCCGGTATTTCCGCGTAATCAGAAAAATAATGTCCGGCAATATGAAGAAGCGGTGGCTTAGGGTTACTTTGCGTTTCTCTGATTTCAAAGAGAAAATAAAAAGTTTCTTCCGAAAGAAGGAAAAGAACTGTGAGGAAGAAGAAACTGAAGAAAAGGCGGTCGAGGCAACATTGGAGACGCTGGTTGAAGATACAGAGACGACAACTGGTATGGAAATGAGCGTTGAAGCGGAAAATGACCGAGAAGAACTTCAGAAAATAATAGAGTCATGTGAAGAAGATGTTTCTACATTTGATGTAAAGAAAAAAGCATAAAAGAAAGCTGGTGTAGCAAAGGCGAATAAGGCCTTCCATACACCAGCTTTTTGTTCATAGAAAACTACATTAGATTAGATAATTCAACATCATTCCAACCGCATTATAGTTGTTCATTGTATAAATGCCACTCTTTGAATACATTCTAAATACATTGTATGGATTGGTGGCCGCTTGTGACTGTGATCTGGAATTGGTCACATTTCCATTGATAAGAGAATTGGAACTGGTATTGAGTCCACTGGACGCTTTGCTGAATGCATTGTCTGCAAGCCCGCCCGCTCCAGAGATCGCTCTTTTCGTCCAAGAAGGATTCTCATCCATATTTTTGGTAAAAGTCTTCTTGTCAAATGCGAGTGTGCCGTCTTTTTGAACACTGATTCCTAATTGTTTGAGCGACTGATCGGAACCGAGTCCGGAAAGCATATTACGGAGTTGTCGCTCCACGCCGCTTCCTCTGCCGTGATTATCGTTCAGAAGTTTCAGCGAAGAATTGTAGGCGTCTACCAGATTGTTGATGGAAGATGCAACTTTTTCTGTATCGACATCGGCCCGAATCTTTGTGTTACCCACTCCTTTTAAGTTTACCTCGATTCGGGTGGAATCAAAAGTGATTTGATTGGAGTAGGACTCATGCTGCGTAGTTTTTCCATCAGTTGTCACGGAATATTTTGCATTTGCTGCTTCCGTCTGAACCTTATCGACGCCTGCTGCTGCGCCAAGCTGTCCGGTTACTTGAAAACTGTGGGCTGCACCGGTAGAAGAGCCTTCCAATTGCAGAGAGGCAACTCCGTCCTTTTGAATGACGCTTGCTTTCACAGGAGAACCGTTACGGTTTATTTGTCCTGCGGCTTCCTGGAGCATCTGGAGATTGGATCTCGCGTTGCCGTTCTGATCCACAGCGCTTACATTTATTTTGACGGAATTTTGTTCATTTCCTACGGTAAAATTCATATCTGTCTGCGCCATGTCCGAAGCTTTCACCCCGTCACTGACATTGACCTGTGACTGCGCAAGCTGCAAGACGTTCAGGTCGATATCTTTTGCATTGCGAACGGTCAATTTCTCCGTTGCAGTTGCGACAGCATTGTCAGAACTGGAAACAACCATGTCGTTCATAACGCCGGAAGAGTTTGTGCTCTTCAACGAATTAGCGGCATTCATTAGATTCGTCATGCTGGAGCTGTAATCTTTGACAAAACCAACTTGGGAATTCATGGTGTTGTTTCTATAGGAGGTATTCAAAGAGTTGGAAGCAACACTGTTCAATTTTGGATTTTTTGTAAAAGCCTGTGCCAGACGCAAATTATTGATGGATGACTGATAGTTGAAATAACTTGCACTGAATGAATTTATTCCATTGATTGCCATAGCATTTCCCCCTTCTGATGTGCTACATAAAAATGAATATTTTTCCAATTTTACATTTATAATATCGGCAATGCGAATATAAATGATAAGCAGGTAAACTAGATTTATCAAGGAATATATGCTATACTGAAACACAATGAACTTGAAACTTGGAACTTAAAATATTGAGGTGATGTGCTGATTGTTTGGCAGTTGGCACGTTGGACAGAGGTGCTTGCATGTTATCAAAATTCAGTGTCAAAAAGCCATATACCGTAGTGGTGTCGGTGGTACTCATAATCATTCTCGGATTTGTTTCATTTCGTGAGATGACGGTAGATCTGCTTCCCAGTATGAATCTTCCTTATGCGATCGTTATGACAACGTATGTGGGAGCCAGCCCAGAAGAAGTGGAAACCATCGTCACAAAACCGGTAGAGCAAGCGATGGCGACAATCAGCAATATCAAAACAGTCAGTTCTGCTTCGCAGGAGAATGCCTCCACCGTAATGTTGGAGTTTGAGCAGTCCGCAAATATGGATTCTGCTACGATTGAGATGAGAGAAACGCTTGACCAAATCAGTGGATATTGGCCGGATGCAGTTGGGAATCCTTTGATTATGAAATTGAATCCGGATATGATGCCGATTATGGTGGCAGCGCTCGGTGTGGAAGGAGCCGATCCGGCGGAGACGACGAAACGAATCCAAGAAGAGGTAATTCCGGAGCTGGAGAGCCTGGAAGGTGTGGCGTCTGTCAGCGTGTATGGGGAAATCGAGGAATCTGTTCGGGTGACGTTGAAGGATGACAAGGTCAGTAGCGTAGATGAGCGCGTGCAGGCGCAATTGGAGCAGAAGTTTCAGGAAGCAAGCGATGCGCTAAGTTCGGCAAAAGCACAGGTTGAAAGTGGGAAATCACAGCTTCAGGCGGGACAGAAGGCGGCGGCTGATGGAATGACGCAGGCGGAAAAAGAACTGGCACAGAAGGAAGCGGAAGTCAGCCAGGGACAATTGGAGGTTCAGGAAAGGCTCAGTGAGGTGTCAGTTGCGGAAGCGGCGTTGAATCAATCGCTGGCGGTTTTTGATTCCAGCGAAAAGGCATTGCGTGAGCAGCGGGAAGAACTCGTCGGTTTAAAGGAACGGGAAGGGCAGCTTCAAGCGGATTATCAGACGGTTCTGAGTAAAATTGCGGAATTGGAAGCGGCCGGCATGGAAGTTCCGGAAGAATTGGCTGTGGCAAAAGCAACCTATGAGGCACAACTGGCTTTGTTACAGAATTATGATGCAACGATGCAGACGATTGATGCTGGACTTGCGGAAATTGAAGTGCAAAAGGCCAGTATCACAGAGAAACAGGCAGAGCTTGCACAAGCCAGAGAGATGCTGCAGCAGATGCAGGAACAATTGAAGGCAGGAAGCATGGCACTTAGCGATGCTAGGGCACAGATGAGCGGTGCGCAGATTACTGCGGCTTTGCAGATGAGCGAAGCGTCGGCTCAGTTGGCAGTGGGGGAGGCCACCGTACAACAGAAAGAGGAGGAATTAAAAGCGGCAAAAGATTCCGCCAGGGATAGTGCGGATATGTCTAAGATATTGACGGGTGAGATGTTACAGACACTTCTTGCGGCGCAGAATTTTTCCATGCCGGCTGGCTATGTGACAGAAGAAGGATTGGATTATTTGATTCGAGTTGGCGATAAATTTGATTCTGTGGAAGATATCGGCAATCTTGTTCTGGTGGATCAGGAGGATATCACGCCTATTCGGTTGTCCGATGTGGCGGATGTGGAGCGACTCAGTAACGAAGACGAAACATATGCTCGTATTAATGGGGATTCTGGAATTTTGCTGCAGATTCAGAAGCAGACCGGATACTCTACCGGGGATGTGAGTGATCGGATTCTTGATAGATTGGGAACAATAGAGAAAGAGGACCCTGAACTTCAGAATGTAGTTCTGATGGACCAGGGGGTTTATATTGATCTGATTGTGAATTCCGTTCTACAGAATCTATTGTTCGGGGCTTTACTCGCGATCGCTATTCTTCTTTTATTTCTGCGGAGCGTGCGGTCTACATTTATTATCGCATGTTCGATCCCAATCAGTCTGATGACTGCCATTGTACTGATGTATTTTTCGGGAGTGACGTTGAATATCATTTCACTCTCCGGCTTAGCGCTGGGAGTGGGGATGCTGGTGGATAACTCGATTGTCGTAATAGAAAACATATTCCGTATGCGTAATGAGGAGGGTAGACCGATACGGGATGCTGCGATACAGGGAGCGCGTCAGGTGGCAGGGGCGATTGCCGCCTCCACGCTGACAACCGTCTGTGTATTCGTACCGATCGTTTTTACGGAGGGGATTACACGACAGTTGTTTGTAGATATGGCGCTTACAATAGGATACTCTTTGCTGGCCAGCCTGCTGATTGCACTGACATTGGTGCCGATGATGGCGGCAGGTCTGCTGAAGAAGACAAAAGAAAAAGAAGGGAAAGTCTTTGGATGGCTCAGAGACAGATATGCCTCTATACTTCGCGTAGCTCTTCACGTAAAACCGCTGGTTCTGATCGGTGCATTGGCACTTTTTATTGGAAGTATTGTGCTCGCCACCTCAAGAGGAACGGAATTTATGCCGGAGATGACGAGTACAGAAATCAGTATGACCATGACCACAGCAAAAGACAGTACGCTGGAGGAGACGGCGGCGATAGCAGATTCGCTGACAGAACGGGTGCAGGCATTTGAGGATGTCGGTGATATGGGGGGTATTGTGATGGGAAATGGCTTGATGGGTTCCGGTGAAGCCGTGACGAATCAGGTGTCCTTCTATGCGCTGCTGAACGAGGAACGCACGATGTCAGATGAGGAGTTGAAAGCGGCGATTGAGAAGATCGGGGAAGAAATGGACGTGGAGATGGCAGTCAGTATGTCCAATATGGATATGAGTGCATTGGGCACCGCCGGTATTTCTATTCAGATTAAAGGACGAGATTTGGATCAATTGCAGACGATTGCAGGGGATATTGCAAAGATCGTGGAGCAGGTGGAAGGAACGCAAAATGTTTCGGACGGGATGGAAGAGACAACGGAAGAGTTGCGTGTGATCGTTGATAAAGAAAAAGCAGTCAATCATAACTTGACGGTAGCACAGGTTTACCAGGAATTGGCTGCCAGGCTTCGGGAGGCGTCTTCCACAACGACTTTGGAACTGGATGCGACGGATCTGGATATTGTGGTCAGGGAGCAGTCCAACGAAGAACTTACCAGAGAAGATATTCGCAATATGAAATTAGATGTGACGGCTCAGGATGGAAGCACGAGTCAGGTTGCACTGAAAGATGTGGCAACTTTTGAGGAGGGACAGGGACTGCAAAGTATCTCGAGGACGGAACAGAGTCGCTATATTAGCGTAACGGCGGAGGTCGCCGATGGTGACAATATCGGGCTGGTCAGCTCCAGAGTGCAGGATGCACTGCAGGATTACACGCTTCCGGAGGGATATACGATTCAAATGACCGGTGAGGATGAGACGATCCGGGAAGCGATGGTGGAGTTATTTAAAATGCTTGCACTGGCAATTGTCTTTATGTACTTGATTATGGTTGCACAGTTCCAGTCGCTGCGGTCTCCATTTATTGTAATGTTTACCGTACCATTGGCGTTCACAGGAGGTCTGTTGGGCTTGTGGATCACAGGAAATCCGGTCAGTGTTATCGCGATGATTGGGTTTGTCATGTTAGCCGGGATCATTGTAAATAATGGGATTGTGTTTATAGACTATGCAAATCAGTTGATCGAAAGCGGACTTTCCCGTAAGGTCGCATTGATCGAGACTGGAAGAACCAGACTCCGGCCGATTATCATGACGGCGCTGACTACGATTCTGGGCCTATCTACCATGGCACTTGGCTTTGGGCAGGGGGCGGATATGGTGCAGCCGATGGCGGTGGTGACAATCGGTGGACTTACATATGGGACTTTATTAACCTTATTTGTAGTGCCATGTATCTATGATTTGTTCCACACAGTGGAAAGACATCGGCGCGGAAGAAGACCAGAGGAGACTCCAGATGATTGACAAGGCGATTGAATTTGCGACGAAAGCGCATGAAGGACAGTACAGAAAAGGAACCAGGCGTCCGTATATCGTGCATCCCATTGAGGTGAGTGACATTATCGCTTCTATGACGAAGGATGAAGAAGTGATCAGCGCGGCGGTTCTGCACGATACGATTGAAGATTGCGCGGATGTGACGAAAGCGGTTTTGGAACGGGAATTTGGCAGGCGGGTAGCTACGATCGTGGCCAAGGAGAGCGAGGACAAATCAAAAACCTGGGAGGAGCGAAAACGCACGACGATCGAGCGCCTCCGGTCTGCCCCCAGAGAAGTGCAGATGATTGCACTGGCGGACAAGTTGTCTAATATGCGAGATATTGATCGAGATTATCCGGTACTTGGTGAAGAGTTGTGGCAACGTTTCCGAATGAAGGACAAGGAAATCATCGCCTGGTATTATAGAGGTGTCAGGGATGCGCTGAAAGATGTGTTTGCGGGAGTACCAGCGTTTGAAGAATATTGTCAGTTGATTATCAGAAATTTTGGAGAGGAGCGTTAATCATACAGCGCTTTGGACCTGCATAAATTTTTATAGCAGTGTGTTGGTCAGGATTTCAAATGAGTGGAGTGAGACGGTGGATTTTACAGTAAGTGGGAAGTATAAGATGACATGCGTGGAAGCAGGAATTGCATTTTTTTTGTTCTTGTTTGTGGCTATCTTTGGTCCCGTTGTGGACGCAGGGAAGAAAGAGGTTGTGGAAACTGTAAATCTCGAAGATGGAAACGAGAATCAGGTGCAGGAGGCAAAAACGGCTTCCGGTGAGTCAGAGCCGACGCCCGAGGTGCAGGAGACGATAGCGCCGGGGCAGTATCCGATCATGGGCGGGAGCCCGGTGAGCGTGGAACAGATGGTTTCTTATTTTGAGTCTTCGAAAGAGACTTATCCGGCGGAAGCTCTGGCCAAAGGAGGCGCCCCGGATATTCAGACTTTCTGTCAGATTTATTATGAAGAAGCGACTGCGGAAGGAATTCGCCCGGAGGTTCCCTTCGTGCAGACGATGAAAGAAACTGGATGGCTACAATATGGCGGCGATTCCCGGATAGAACAGTATAATTTTGCGGGGCTTGGGACCACAGGCGGTGGTGTGGAAGGAGAATATTTTCCGGATGTGCGTACCGGGGTGCGAGCGCAGATTCAGCATTTGAAAGCTTATGCATCAGAGGATCCGCTGCAGCAGGAGTGCGTGGATACCCGTTATGATCTGGTGACAAGAGGCAGTGCGCCATATGTGGAATGGTTGGGAAAGAAAGAGAATCCTGGTGGTTACGGGTGGGCTACCGCGGAGAACTATGGGTATTCGATTGTGGAGATGATCAATGTGCTGAAGACGTACTAGGAAGGTAGTATCTCAGAGCGCCTCTTTGCTTGGGTCTGCGCGGGCCTGCCGCATGGGGTCTGTCTGAGTCTCCGACGCGTTGGATTAGAGTGGACTGGGGCAACGCTACAACGAACTAAGCGCTAACTACGACTAGGGCGCTCAGAGAGGCTTCGCGCCAAGTCTGCGTAAACGCTGGATTTCGTCTCCGCTAAAGACGCCCCTGAATGTCCTTTCTAATCCAACGCGCTGGAGACCCAGACAGACCCCATGCGGCAGGCCCGCGCAGACCCAAGCAAAGAGGCGCTCTGAGATACTTCGGATGGGAAAACGGAACGTACGGAAGATGGTTGAATGGGAGTGAAGATTTGTTATTGTGAGGGTGGCAGGACAGTAGGTTCTGGCCGTGTGGCTACGATCATTGAATAATCGGTAAGTAGCTAGATTTTATGGGGCTTTCTGAGAAATCGGGAAGCCCTTTTTGAAACTTTGCAAC
>JAAVXR010000012.1 GCA_022790755.1 Hespellia sp.
TGGCTAAAATAAAGTAAAAAGGCTATGCATTGCGTAGCGAATTGAAAGCGAGGTGTTATGATGACCATAGAAGAAATTCTTGCAGGAGAATCTAAGAATGTGGAATTCAAAGAGAACCTGCCGGAGAAAAGTATCAAATATATGAAGTCTGTGGTTGCCTTTGCAAACGGAACCGGAGGAAAGATCATTTTTGGAGTTGCTGATATAACCAGAGAAGTGGTTGGTTTTGATAAGGAAGATGTCTTCAAGAAAATGGATGCCATTGCCAATGCTGTATCAGATAGTTGCGAACCGGCAATTATCCCGGATGTTACTTTACAGACGGTTGATGGTAAGACGGTTATTGTGGTAGAGGTTTCCGAAGGGAGACAGCGCCCATATTATATCAAGGCTCTTGGCAAAGAGGGTGGTGTATATGTCCGTGTTGCTGGAACTACCCGCCTTGCTGATGAGTATATGATAAAAGAGTTGCTGTTTGAGGGTAGCAACCGCTACTTTGACCAGGCTTTGTGTACCGGACTGACGATCACAGACGAAGATATTGATGCTCTTTGCAAAGCCATGAAGGAGCAGGCAGTCAAGAATGCTCATAATGAGGAACAGAAAGCATCCATCAAAGATGTTGGCAGGTAACAGTTGCGCTCCTGGGGCGTTTTAATCGAACGTGATGGAAAAGATTATCCGTCCAATGCCTTTGCCATTTTGACAGGCTGCGGAGGACTTCATATTGCAACACAATGTGGCGTGTTTAAGGGAACAACCAAAGAAATTTTTGTTGACAGGAGGGAGTACACTGGTCCGTTGTGGAAACAAATAGATGAAGCATTTCAGTTTGTTTTGCGAAATATTCATTTGGGAGCTACTATTGTGGGGATTTATCGCCAGGATGTTTTTGAAATTCCGCCGGATGCCATTCGTGAGTTGATTATCAATGCGGCGGTACATCGCAGTTATCTGGATCACGGTAATATTCAGGTTGCAGTATATGACAACCGGTTGGAAATTACTTCTCCAGGAAAATTGCCAATGGGACAAACTTTGGAGCGTATGAAGGAAGGCTATTCTCAGTTTCGTAACGAAGCTCTTGCGTATGCCTTTTCCTATATGAATCTGATTGAGCATTGGGGCAGTGGTATTCCAAGAATCATTGGTAATGTAAAAGCCGCTGGACTGCGAGAACCGGAGTTTATTGGCGGCGAAGTTGATTTGCGTATTAATATTTATCGAGGTCAGATTGGCGGCACCGTTGACCTCAATGAGCTCAATAATGTCGATAAAATGCCGGATACTATTGAAAAAATGCCAGATAGTGCCAATGGAGTGCCGAATACTATTGGAAAAGTGCCGGATAGTGCCGATAAAGTGCCGGATACTATGGAAAGAATGCCGGAAAATGAGCAGGAGCAACAAATTTATAAATATGTATTGGAAAATAGTTCTATTACAACTGCCGAAGCAATGGCACTTTTAGGCGTGAAACAACGTAGGGCAAGGGCAGTTTTATTGAATATGGTTGAAAGCGATTATCTGAGAAAAGAAGGTGCAGCACGAAGCACGATTTATGTAAAGAACATGGAAGAGAGGTAATGCAGCATGGATACAGACAAAGTAATACAGGACTTGAACCGTAGATTTGCTGTACCTCTACCAGAGTTTTATCAGCGTCGAATCATCTTCTGGTACGATGAAGATAAAGAATTTGAGGATAAGCTGGACGAGGTAGTTCTGGAAAATGCAAAGGTCATTGCTTTGACTGGTAATAATGCGTTTTCTGAGAAGAAACTGCTTTCGGTAGACGATCTGACCACAAATTATCTGGTTTACAGTCCATTAGCATATAATCGCCCGGATGATAACTGGCTTCTGAATGTGGAACTTTACAGTGAAGAGTTTCGAGCAGACCTGGTTTCCATTTGGATGGATGAGATGGGACTTGCATCGAATCCAGTCATGCGCAAGCAGGTCAAGAATTATCGAGCCTATTTCAACGCGAAAGACCGCCGCTTAAAAGTCAGCACACAGAATAAAGTTCCGGCGACTCTGGCACAGCTGCACATGGCAGTCATGGCGGCAATCTGCGGATTAAAAGACGCACAGCCGAACCAGATTTTGCGCAATGTGTTCCGGGCAGGACTGGATTTGAATAACAATGCGGTCTATCAGGATTTCTTGAAATACCATGCAGACAGTGCATTCTGGGCAATGGTTCGTCAGGGATGCGGCTTTGTCGAGGAAGAACCTGACCTTAGACGGTTGGCAATTCATTTGCTGATGACTGCTGCCACCCGCACCATGAGGCAGGAATATCTTGCCGGACTGGACGGATTCATATCTATGCCACATCAGGCATATTGCTATGATTTTATTTCTGAATGGCTTCACAGCGACGACATTCAGCAGCTTTATGATGTGGCACGGTATGTGGAAGATGAAGTTCATTTGCATCAGCGGTTTGAGAAGTTGATGGTGGACGATCTGGCAGGAACAGAGTGCTTCCCGTGCATTAATGAAGTGATTCTGACAAAGCTGATGACAGAAATCAGTGACCATATCATTGATGTGGATACCATTACTTCCACTGTTGAAAAGAGGAGAACTTGTGCATGGTATGAGCCGTTTGAAAATTTCTATGACGGTATCTTGCAAGTGGCAAATATGCAGAGCTTCTTTAAGGAACATTCTGCCGGATTTCATACCGCAGAAGCAAAAGGTATCTGGAAGGAATATACGGAAAGTTACTATCAGATGGATACCTATTACCGCTTGTTTCATCTGAGCTTCCAAAAGAGTCTAGAGACTTCCAATATTCTGCTGGATGATTTGTTCAAGCATGTTGTCGATAAGGTAGAAGGACTCTATACTCATTGGTTCTTAGGTGAGTTGGGTAACAATTGGTCGGATGTGTGTGCAGACGAATTGGCAACCTACGGCAAAGTTCTGGAAGTTCCCCAGCAGGAAGAGTTTTATCGGTCTCGCATTGAAACTTCAGATACGAAAGTATTTGTGATTATCTCAGATGCGATGCGTTATGAAGTGGCGGTTACCATGGCAGACCAGCTCCGCAGAGAAACGCAGAGTAAGGTTTCCATCAGCAGTATGCAGAGCATCTTTCCTTCTATTACAAAGTTCGGTATGGCAGCATTGTTGCCGCACAAAGAACTGTCGGTAGAGCTTCGGAGCGATATTCTAACGGTTCTGGTAGATGGTCAGTCTACGGCAAGCGGTTATCGGGACAAGGTTCTGAAAACAGAAGATCCGGCGAGTATAGCGTTGAAATACAATGATATTATTGCCATGAAGCGCGCAGAACGAAGTGCATTGGTAAAGGGGATGGATGTAGTTTATATCTATCACGATACCATTGATGAAGCGAGCCATACTTCCGACACGGCTGTTTTTGCTGCCTGCGATAAGGCAATTTCAGAATTGAAGAATCTTGTGCGTATTATTGTAAATGAATTTGGAGGTACGAATATTTTGATTACGGCTGACCATGGATTTCTTTATACATATAGTCCGTTGACTGAGGATGACAAAGTTGGCAGAAACGAATTTTATGATGTGGATAAGGAAAATGCAAGCAGTCTAAAAAGAGAAAGTGCGAGACGCTGCGTGGAATATGGCAGACGCTATGCAATCATGCAGAAAGGCGCACAGCCAAACTATTTATTACCTGTGAGGTTCCTGGATGGTAAAACAGAGTTCGCTGGATTCGCACCGAGAGAAAGCATCCGTATCAAGATGAATGGCGGTGGCATGAACTTTGTGCATGGTGGTATCAGCTTGCAGGAAATGGTGGTTCCGGTGGTTGAGTATCACTATCTCCGCAACTATTCTATGGAATATAAGCGTAACAAACAGAAGTATGATACAAAGCCGGTGACGGTTAATCTGCTGTCGGCAAGCCGTAAAATTAGCAATATGATTTTCTCACTGAACTTCTATCAGAAGGATGCAGTCGGTGCAAACCGTGAAGCGGCAACCTATCAGGTTTACTTTACGGATGAAAACGGCAAGCAAATCAGTGATGTTCAGAAGATTATTGCAGATAAGACCAGTGACAATGGTGCA
The DNA here is from genome assembly GCA_022790755.1 of Hespellia sp. Classification (GTDB taxonomy): domain Bacteria; phylum Bacillota; class Clostridia; order Lachnospirales; family Lachnospiraceae; genus Mediterraneibacter_A. Next base: position 4,072 of record JAAVXR010000012.1, read on the forward strand.
GAACGTACTTTCCGCTGCCAGTTCAATCTGAAACCACTGAAATACAGCAATACTGCCACTTATTATCTGGTGATTGCAGATGAACAGGGATTGCAGATACCGCAGCGTGAGCTATTCCAAATTGATATTGCCTTTGCAGTAGATGATTTTGATTTCTTTAGTTAATACTACAGAAGGACGGGAAGATTAGTTTGGAAAGACCTGACAAAGAAAATCAAGGAAATAACAGTGTGATAATATGAAAACAATCAAAGTAGTTGCAGCGGTGATTTGTGATTCGCTGATAGAAAAGAACTTGATATTTGCAACGGCCAGAGGATATGGTGAATTTAAGGGACAATGGGAGTTCCCGGGTGGAAAGATAGAGGCAGGCGAAACACCGCAACAGGCACTGGTAAGAGAGATACAAGAAGAATTGGAGACAAAAATAAGAGTCGGAGATCGGATAGAGACGATCGAGTATGATTATCCTTCCTTTCATTTATCAATGGATTGTTTCTGGTGTGAGATGATCGAGGGTGAGTTGAAGCTCCTGGAAGCGGAAGATGCGAAATGGTTATCGAAGGATGCTCTTTATAGCGTAAAGTGGCTTCCGGCGGACATCATGCTCATGGAACAGATCGAAACGCAGATGAGTTATAATGATCTGTCTGAGGGGAGGGATGCAGATGACAACATACACGATTGTTAATGAGAACAGAATTGAGATAGATTTTCACGGAGTAAAGCCTGACAGTACGATTCGAGGCAAAATGAAGGCGGCTAAGATTTGGTGGGACCCAAGCAGAATGATATGGTTTGGTCCTAAAAACGATGTAACACTTGCTGTGGCTAAAGAGATTTGTGGTGAAGCGATATCCGTTCCAGTGAAAAAATATGTAAGAAAAGTACCACCGAGAGATTACGCACTAAAGATAAAAATCAAGGATATCATAGCCGCAGATAAAGCACAGTTCGCGGTTTGGGAGAGGCAGTTAAGGGAATATGTGAATGAGGTAATGGGGGAAGATAATGCAACTTACGTGGGCGATTCTGTGAGTAAAAGCCAGGAATCAGTATGGTTGAATTGTTTTAAATTTGTTGCTACAAATTTGTCCGACTTAAGCGCGGAAAAACAGGAGTATGAGCTTGTATTTGAGTACAGTTTGCCTGGAACCGTCCATGAGCGTCCGGATGTATTTCTGCTCACGGCTCAGAAGGCGATATCTTTGGAATTTAAGAGAAAGGGTGCTCCACAGGTGGATGACAATAAGGACGATGTCGCACAGGCCATCCGGTACAAGGAATGGCTCGAAAACCATCACAAGGTTACGAAGGATAGATCACTTGATGTAAAAAGCTATCTTGTTTGTACGCATAACGATGCTGCGCCTGGAAGCTTTCGAGGGATTGCTATACTCACGAAGGAAAATTTCTGTGATGTGATAGATGCAGAACTGGAAGGTGAAGGAGAATGTTATTTCATTGACGAGTGGCTTGCTTCCACTAAAACCGAGATGCCAGATATGCTTCAGGCTATAGAGGTCATGTACCGTGAGGGCAAGATTCCTTATATTTCTGATGTAAATAAAAAATGTTTGAAGACTGTACTTGGTTATATTAATGAAGCGAAGGTACAGCGTAAGAGGTTTCTTATACTTATCAATGGTGTTCCCGGTGCAGGGAAAACCGCTGTCGGACAGAGCGTGGTTTATGAAGAGAATAAAAACGGAGATGCGAATGCAGTATACTTGTCCGGCAATGGGCCACTCGTTGAGGTTTTGCAGTATCAAATCAATCAGGCTGGGAATAACAACCACATGGGTGAAAATGCCATTCAAGGTATGAAAGATTTTAAGAGTGAATACTTTTCAACTGCTACAAGAGAAAACACGAAAGTACCACAGCAGTCTATTTTGATTTTTGATGAGGCTCAGCGGGCGTGGGATACGGAGAAATTAAAACGTGGATTTAGTGAACCAGAAGGCTTGTTTGATGTTGGAGAGCGCATCTACAAGGAAAAGGGATATGCTGTTATAATTGGGTTATATGGGAATGGACAGGTGATTTATGATGGAGAGGAGAAAGGGCTTGTCTTATGGGAAGATGCACTGAAGAGGCATACGGATTGGTGTGTGATTGCCGCAGATGAGATCTCAGCTAATCTGCAAGGATTGGGAGTCAGGAAGATCGTAAATAATGATGTCTTCTTACCGGTTTCTCTCAGAGCTGATTTTATAGATTGTAGTAGGTGGGTGGAGCAGGCAATCGGAAGAGTAGGTGCAACTGTAGAGAATGCTATGGATGAACTTGCAAAGTTGCAAAAAACGTCTATGAGAATTTGTATAACCCGTAATATGGAAAAAATAAGAGCTCGTATGGAAGAGATGGAAGCTGACCATCCAGAGTGGAAATATGGTATTCTGATTTCGAACTTTGCGGTACAAAATGTTGTTAGAAAAGCGATGCCAGGATGGAATATTGGGTATCATGGAAAGAATACCGTGTGGGATGGTGGTTATGGTCCTTGGTTTGCCGGGGAATGCAAGCTGTTGACGAAGGCTTGTTCCGTATATGGAAGTCAAGGACTTGAGTTGGATTGCCCGATTGTTTTATTTGGGGGAGGATATATCCGCAAAAATGGTGAGTGGATTACCAACGGAGGTTCATTCGATAGACAAAAGCGTAAATTCCATGACCCGGATACAATTGTGGAAAATAACTTCCGGGTTTTATTGACAAGGGCTCGAAAGGAAATGATCCTGTTGATACCGGAAGATCGTATCCTTGATGAAACATATCGCTTCTTTGTTGACATGGGAATGGATGAGTTATGAAGATCAAAAGGAAGGTGATATGGAATGGACAAAGATCCTTTTAAAGAATATATCAAAGAGGCTGATAAAGTTTCTGCCAGAATTGCAGCACTTCTTTCTGAAAAAGCCTTTAGCTTTACGCCAAATGAATATCTTTCCATTCACAGAAAGTTGTTCACTGGTATCTATTCTCACGCGGGGTGCATTCGGGATTACAATATCACGAAAAAGGAATGGGTGCTCGATGGTGCAACAGTTCTTTATGGCAGTGGCGCCTTCGAGCATCAGAGCTTTTGAAGGAGATGATAGAGTGCGGAATCATCGAGCCGGTTGCAGGACGCGGAAAAGGAAAATACAGATTTAGGAAACGATTTCTATGAGGCCACTTATTTGTACTGTCAGCAAAAGGCGGTGGAAAGGAGAAGTATGACCAATATGTCAATGAAAGAAGCAATGTACAAACGCCATACGGTTCGCAAATATACAGACAAAGCCATACCTGCGGAGATAACAGAGCAGTTGAACAGACGAATCACGGAGAACAATCAAAAGTACAATCTTGCAATTCGCTTTAAAGAGAATGATACAAATGCTTTTCATTCAATAATAAAGCTAATCCTTGCCAAAGGCGTAAAAAATTATTTTATCATGGTGGGGGAAGATGCGCCAGATCTGGATGAAAGACTTGGATACAGTGGCGCCGACCTTATGCTCTATGCACAGACGCTTGGACTCAACACATGGTGGGTTGGAGGCACATTTAACCGGAAAAAGATATCTGGCATGATACCGGGAGCGAAAGTCATCGGTGTAATTGCAGTTGGATATGGGGCTACCCAAGGCGCCCCTCATAAAACGAAAAAATCGGAGGAAGTCAGTTCCTATCACGGAACAGCGCCGTCCTGGTTCCGAACAGGCGTGGAAGCCGCGCTTCTTGCGCCGACTGCGCTGGCAAAGCAGGCGTTTTTTATCAAAGGAAAAGGACATGGCGTATCGATTACTTGCGATAACGGTATATTTTCCGGGGCGGACAAAGGGCTGATAAAATACCATTTTGAGCTTGGAGCGGGAAAAGGGAACTTTGATTGGGTACCGTCAGTAGACATGGCGGAGGTTTGACATGCACAGATATGCAAAAATGTTGGCGGATTATTGCAAGAGTAACTTCATAGTTGAGCCTATAAGCGTGGAACATTATCAATCTTTATCTGTATGCATATTGGATTGCATCTATTCTCTGAGAGCAGTATACGAGACAATGACTTTGCCGGTAGTCGACAGGTATGCTGAAAAGTACATGCACGGAAATAGAAAGGCGGCCGGAGATACGATCTCGGATTTACTCAATCATATAGAAGCAGAAGGCGGACCGAAAGCATTTGCCGATCACGTGTTAAAAAATCATCAGAAAATTGGTGGAAAAAATGCAGTGCCCAAGGAAGAGGTCTGCTACAAATTGGCGCAGTATTTAAAATTGCTGCAGATTGAAACAATGGAAGATTTCAGACAATTTGAGTCCCCGGAACTGTTGGAGATCGTGATTCGTTCTGTGAAGGGGATGGGGGACGCTGGGACCAATTATCTGTTTATGCTTGCGGGTGACGCGAATCGCTGCAAACCGGATGTCCATTTGCATCGTTGTATCACAGACGCCTGTGGGGAGGGCGTTTCTAATGAAGAGTGCCAAGTACTGTTTACGGATACGGTGTCTTTGATGAAAGATGAGTTTCCATTTTTGACAGTGGCTGTTCTTGACAATATCATTTGGAAATATTTTCGAAAACGGAAGACTACATAGGGTTCGGGCGTCAAAAGCTACTTTTTCTAATTTGCCAGGTACACTCTGAGAAAGCGCCTTTTGACACCCGAACTCTATATAATATAGTTCAATAAGAGAAATTTATATGATAAAAACAATTTAGCTAAGATGGAGGAATGAAGAATGTGGTTAGTGTTTGCTATTTTATCATCTGTGTTTGCGGCGCTGACGTCAATTCTTGCCAAGATCGGAATTGATGGGGTAAATTCAAATCTCGCGACGGCAATCCGTACAGTGGTAGTGCTTGTGATGGCGTGGGGAATGGTTTTTCTGACAAATGCACAGTCGGGTATCGGTGCAATTGGAAAGAAGAGTTGGCTGTTTTTGATTTTGTCAGGATTGGCGACGGGAGCGTCATGGCTGTGCTATTATAAAGCGCTCCAGATGGGGGAAGCTTCAAAGGTGGTGCCGATTGATAAACTAAGTACTGTAATTACGATTGAATTAGCGTTTTTGTTTCTACATGAAGAAGTCACATCAAAATCTGTGATAGGTTGTATTTTGATCGCGGTGGGGACATTGTTGATGGTTCTTTAGGGGTGAGAATGGAAAGAAGATTAGAGAAAAGTTTATTCAGACAGCAGGAATTTTAGGGGAGTGGTGTAATTGATGAATAATTGTAACGGAAATTAAAGTGTGACATTATAAGGATAGAAAAGGTGGAGATAGTATCAAATATCAGAGATTTGGAAGGAGTTGTTTTACGTGGGTATGGTCAGTATAGAGATAAATGTGCCGGAAAAGGCAAGGCAATATGTTTTGAATAATACAACAGAAAAAATGCGTAATGCGCTATTGCTTTATCCCAGTATAGCTAATGATACGATATCACATGGTAAAGCAGCGGAGCTTTTGGGAATGCATAAGACAGAATTGTTGCAATTATACGGAAGTGTAGGTATAGCTTATTTAGATATGACGGATGAAAAATTTGAAGAAGAGCTCCTAACTGTAAAAAGCTTAGCAGGAGACAGAGTATGATTGTGATATCAGATACAACCCCGATTCTTTCACTGTTAAAATGTAGCCAGCTGGGATTGCTTAAAGAGCTATATGGTTCGGTAATTGTACCAGAAGCAGTGTATAATGAATTGACAATGAATCCCGTATTTGAAAATGAGAAGACAGAGATTTTAGAATGTCCGTTCATTAAGGTAGAAAAGGTTTGTAACCAGGAAGCTGTGTTGATACTTCGGAACGTAACAGGGTTGGATGCAGGAGAAAGTGAAGCATTGATATTATATGGGTAACAAAAAGCGGATGTACTACTAATTGATGAACATAAAGGCCGTGGAGTTGCAAAGAAGATGTCGGTGGAACATATTGGAACAATGGGTATTTTTATGACAGCATATGATAAAAAAATCCTTTCTGCATTGGAGGTTTCGTACTGCCTGGAGGCTCTTTTGGATAGAGATATACGGCTTAGCAAAAATCTCTGTAATAAAGTTTTGGAGTATATTGGCTTAGGTAAAAAACGACGTAACTCTTGAAAATACTGGGATGCGTCGCTTTCTATACTTATTGTCTAATTCGAGGTCAAATGTTTTCTGGCAGAAAAATAGAGAATTTAGATGAGCGTCAAAGTCAATATTAAACCCCTAATTATTCAGATTAAAACAAAATGGTTATATAGTTGGAAGATGCATTTTTATTGCGCTATTGAAGAAACCTGGAGATAAGAACCGAGAAAAACAATTGGAGGTAACAAAAAAGCAATGATGTACACTTATGAAGAGTATCTTACAAAAGAAAAAGCATTATCTGTGGAACAGATGGAACAGATTCACAGACAAATTATAGAAGAAGTTGGCACAGATGCGGACGCTCTGGAAATATATGATGAATTAATGGGCGTGGTAACACGGTACGCTGAAATCAGAGCAAAGTGGCCACTGATGGGTCGGGAAGAAAAACGGGATAAGGATTCGCTCAGAACATCATGCCATGATTCCGTTATCACGCATTTTAATATGTTAGCCCGATATTTAAAAACGCAGGGGAAGACTGCGGCGTGGAGAGATACTTTGGGTTATGAGGAAGAGAATAGATATAACAGGAAAGCCATCGGTGATTTTGCATGTTATCTTGTGTTTCTGAACAGCATAAATGCTCGATAATAGGTAATTGTGAAACTCTAAGTTGTCAAAGTATTCTGGCGATAGTTAGCGTCCCACACCATCATGTACTCTGTCTCTGAGACGGCCTCATCCACGCTTTTTTCCGTGATGCGCAGACCTTCCCTTGAATAAAATTTTACGGCACGCTGGTTTTGTTGATAGACGTTCAAGGAGAATACGGGGTACATAGTTTTGATATGGTCCAGGAGGGCTTTTCCGATTCCCAGAGAACGGTATTTCTTATCAACAAAAATACCTGCAAGGTAATTTCCGGTCATGCCGGCGAAGCCTTGTATTTTTGAATCTTGTTCATACACGTGAATGTTTGCCTGTAAGAGCTGTTCCTGTACAGAAGTAAATTGAGACAGCCAGTAATCTTCGGGTATAAAATCATGTGTTTCTGTATTTCCGGCCAACCAGATTTGCATAATTTGGTTGGTGTCTTTTTCTTCAAAATTTCGTATCATAACGTAAAGTTCCTTTTTGATATACCTTAATTACCCGCGCAGAGCGCATGGATTGCGGTGTGCCCTTGGGGTATACCTTAATTACCCGCGCAGAGCGCATGGATTGCGGTGTGCCCTTTGGGTATACCTTAATTACCCGCGCGGAGCGCATGTATTGCGGTGTGCCCTTGGGGTATCGTTCAAAAGTTAATTTATCCTATCTACTTTGTCAGCATATCCAGTATATCATTTTCAAATAAATCCGACTATATGTCTGCTGATATTTTCATTTTACATTGCACGGATAATTAAGGTATACCCAAAGGGCACACCGTAATCCATGCGCTCCGTGCGGATAATTAAGGTATAGTCGAGATATTCTGGAGATGTTATACTTACTACAAGGAGTTTGTTTTGTGATAGAAATGAGTTTTATCAAAACTACTATGCTGAAATAAACAGGACATACAGATGACATGTTTCGTTTGTTACAATATCATCGAAAAGGAGTTCTTATGAAAATAGACAGGCTCATCGGAATACTATCCGTATTACTACAGGAAGAGAAGGTAACAGCGCCGGAGTTGGCTGAGAAGTTTGAAGTATCACGAAGAACAATTAGCAGGGATATTGAGGATCTGTGCCGGGCGGGAATACCGATTTGCACAGTACAGGGAGCTGGCGGTGGGATTTGCATTATGGAAGGGTATCGGATGGACAGGACGCTACTGACCTCGAAAGATATGCAGATGATTCTCGTCGGGCTTCGAAGTCTGGACAGTGTGAGTGGAAGTAATTATTATGGTCAGCTTATGGAGAAGATTCAAACGGGTTCCTCCAATTTTGTGAGTGGTAGAGATTCGATGTTGATTGATCTTTCTTCCTGGTATAAGGAGGCATTGGCTCCCAAGATTAAAATGATCCAGACGGCGATCGAAGAAAGAAGAATCCTTTTTTTCCATTATTATGCGCCGAAAGGGGAGAGCGTCAGACAGATAGAGCCATATTATCTGATCTTTAAATGGACCAGTTGGTATATATGGGGGTGGTGTTGTGCAAGGAAAGACTTTCGACTGTTTAAGTTAAATCGTATGGATGGAATGGAGGTATCCAATGAGCAGTATTTGGCGCGAACGGTTGTGATGCCGGATTTATCAAATAAGAGAATATTTCCGGAGGGAATTCGGGTGAAAGCCGTTTTTCAGCCAGCGGTGAGATGGAGGTTGGTGGAAGAATTTGGTCCGAATTGCTTTGAAACACAGCTGGACGGAACTTTGCTGTTCTTTAGGGATTATGCGGATGAGGACAGTCTGCTCGACTGGATATTGACATTTCAGAATCAGGTGGAGGTTCTGGAACCAAAGGAGATTCGGCAAAAGCTCCTGGAAATTGCGAAAGAGATGACAAAAACATACGAATCCAATTAAATAAAAGTAGGAGGAAAGCATTATGGCGACGAGCAAAGATTATATTCATTTTATATTGGATCAATTATCTGGACTGGAGGAGATCACATGCCGATCTATGATGGGGGAATATATTATTTACTACAGAGGGAGAATTGCAGCGTATGTATGTGATAATCGTTTCCTGGTAAAGCCTGTGGATGCTGCCAGAAACTATATTCCGGATGGGATTTTGGAACCGCCTTATAAGGGCGCGAAAGATATGCTACTGGTGGAGAATGTGGATGACAAAGAGTATCTAAACGGATTGTTTGAGGCAATCTATGAAGAACTCCCAGAGCCGAAGAAAAAGAAAGAAAAGAAAGGAACAAGGAAAAATGGCATTTGATTATAAGAAAGAATATAAAGAATATTATATGCCGAAGAATAAGCCGGAAATTGTGAATGTTCCGGAAATGAACTATATTGCCGTACGTGGAATGGGTGATCCCAACGAGGAAGGCGGGACATACAAGGCGGCGATTGGTCTGTTGTATGGAATTGCATTTACGATCAAGATGAGTAAGAAAGGGGACCATAAAATAGAGGGATATTTTGATTATGTTGTGCCTCCACTGGAAGGGTTCTGGTGGCAGGAAGGAATAGAAGGGATTGATTATACCAAAAAAGATCAATTTCAGTGGATTTCTGTGATTCGTTTACCGGATTTTGTGACAAAAGCAGATTTTGACTGGGCGATCGCGGAAGCGACAAGCAAGAAAAAGATGGATTTTTCTCAGGTGGAATTTTGGACGGTAGAGGAAGGGATGTGCGTACAGTGTATGCATATAGGTTCTTATGATGAAGAGCCAGCAACCATTGAAAAAATGGATCAATACCTTCTGGAAAATGGATATGAAAATGATTTTTCCAATGGGAGACTTCACCATGAAATCTATCTATCGGATGCCAGAAGGGTGGCACCGGAAAGAAGGAAAACGGTGATTCGGCATCCGATAAGGGTGAAAGGAGAGTAAAAAATGAGATTAAAAAATGCGCTAATCGTAGTAAGCGATATTGAGCGATCGATTGCTTTCTATAGAGAATTATTTGGATTGCAGATCGTTTTGAATAATGACGGAAATGTTATCATGACGGAAGGGCTCGTTCTCCAGGAGAAGTCGATATGGGAACAATTTATTGGCAGAGACGTGATTCCGGAGAACAACGCATCTGAGTTATATTTTGAGGAGTCCAATCTTGAGGCTTTTGCGGCAAGGTTGGAGGGCTATCATGAGCCGATTCGATATGTGAATCGGTGGATGGAACATTCCTGGGGGCAGAAAGTGATCCGTTTGTATGATCCAGACGGAAATCTCATTGAAGTCGGGACTCCGATGAGATAACTCCGTTTATTCCCGCGTATGTGAAATTGCATGGCGGATTTTGGTCAGAGATTCTCTGGATTTGGACTCGTCATAAAACATAATAATGATGAACAGGGCGTCAATGATACACAATTGTGAAAGGCGACTGGACAGAGATTCCGAGCGCCATACAATTTCTTCTGCTGTGGAAATTAAGATGATATCAGCAAGTTTGGCAAGTGGAGACAGGGGATAACTGGTCAGCACGATCAGTTTTGCTCCGGTCTCCTTTGCAATTTTTGCAATTTCCAGGGTGTTTTTATTTAATCCCGTATGAGAAATGATGAAAGCACAGTCGTTTTCTGTTAAGAGTCCAGCATTCATCAACTGCATGTGGTAATCTGAGGTATAGGCACAGTGGATCGGGGAGCGCAAAAACTTATGAAAGCTGTCCATCGCTACGGCATTGGAGCCTCCGACGCCAAAAAACCAGACCTTTTCGGCATTTATCATGATAGAAGCAGCTTCCCGGAATGTTTTACCGCTGCTGATTCGTCTGGTATCCTCCAAAGCTTTCATACTGGAGCTAAATAGTTTGGTAATCATAACATCCGGATCATCATTGACGGATATTTTTTCATGAATGGAGATCTCGGAATCGAATTCCTCGGTCAGGAGACTGACTTTAAAATCTTTGAAACCATCGTATCCGAGTCTTTTCGTGAACTGATAGACTGTGGAATCGGCAATCCCAAGATTTTGAGCAATATCACTGATCGTACTGCGGGAGATCAGTTTTGTATTTTCCAGAATATAGTCTGCTATTTGTTTTTCTTTCGGGTTCATATCGCGATAGGCGCCTTTAATCCGCATTTTTACAGTCAGATGTTCCATGCTCCCCTCCATTCTGTGCGTGTTTCACAGCACAAACGAGTTCTTATAAAAAAGTTTTTGTGATTACAGGGTATCATAAAAATTTTTTTTTGTAAATATGAGGATGGATTTCTCTATATATCGCAATTGGGGAATAGTGAAATAGCCAGAAATCCTCCAATATGGATAAAAGTGATGGGTTTAGAAAAATATTTTTTTTGAAATTATATTTACAAAAAAATATTTTTCTGCTACAATGAAAAAAACGATAGGAGGCGGTTTTATATGGAGGCATTAGAAACAAAGAAACTGGAATGTGACAAATATCTGGATCAGGAAATGGAAAAAATATGGGAATTGTCGAAGTATATCCATGCGAATCCGGAATTGCACTTTGAAGAATATAAGGCGTGCGAATCACAATGTAAGTTTATGAGTCAATATGGATTTGAAGTAGAAAAAGGTGTGGGTACACTGGATACTGCGTTTGTGGCGTCCTTTTCAACAGATCGTGAAGGGCCGACAATCGCGTTTGTTTCCGAGTATGATGCCCTTCCGATTGGCCATGCGTGCGGACATAATCTGATTTCTTGCTCTTCACTTGGGGCAGCAATTGAGACAAAGAAATATATGGAAGACTCGAAAATTCCCGGTACGATAAAAGTGATTGGTACGCCTGCGGAAGAAGAGGGGAATGGTAAGATTATATTACTGGACAATGGTGTGTTTGATGGGGTGGATGCGGTGCTTATGATGCATCCAACCAGTGATACGACTCGACTGGCGGGAGCATGTCTGTCTTCTAAGGAATACAAGGTTCGTTTTCATGGGAAGCCGGCACATGCACAGTCACATCCGGACAATGGGGCAAATGCGTTGAGTGCGGCGGCTCTGTTTTTGACTGCAACAGGAATGTTGCGGCAGCATTTCAAAGCGGATTGGAGACTTGGGTGTATCGTTACGAACGGCGGTTCCTCTCAGATATTAGTACCGGAGGAAAGCGCAGTGGAAGGACTCATGAGTTGTTTTAGCTTCAAAGAATTAAATATCATTGCAGAACGTGTGGAGCAGTGCGCATACGGCTGTGCACAGGCAATGGGCTGTACGGCGGAGATTGAGATTAAAGATGGCGCGCAGGGAAGGATTCCAAATCAGATCTTGTCCGATGTGTGCAGGGCAGAATTTGAAAAATTAGGTGAACCCTTGATGGATGGGATGCCGATTGATTTTGGTGGAGAAGATCTGGGTAATGTTTCTCGTAAGATTCCGATCTGCAATCCTTTTATGACCATTTTCCCAGATTATAAAATATCCAATCATACGATACAATTCCGTGATCTGGCAGTGTCTGAAGCGGGATACCATTGTATTGAGCAGTCATCAAAGGCAATGGCGAGGACGGCAATCGAATTATTGAATCATCCAGAAATTATGGAAGAGGCCAAGAAGGAACTGGCCAAGAGATTGGAAAATGAATAAATAGAGGGAGGAGATTGAATGATGAATCACGCACAAATCGGTCTGATTGGCCTTGCGGTTATGGGAGAAAATCTGGTGATGAATATGGAGTCAAAAGGATTTACTGTGGCAGTTTACAATCGAAGCCCTGAGCGGACGGAGCAGTTTGTGAACGGGCGTGCAAAAGGAAAAAGAATCATCGGATGTCAGAGCGTACAGGAATTAGCAGATGCATTGGAGCGTCCCCGGAAGATCATGCTGATGATCCGAGCGGGGCAGGCTGTGGATGATATGATTGAGCAGTTGACGCCATGTTTGGATCCCGGTGATGTGATTATTGACGGAGGCAATTCGTATTTCAAAGATACGATGCGTAGAGCAGAAGAGTTAGAACAGAAAGGCTTTTTGTATCTTGGGACAGGAGTTTCTGGTGGGGAGGACGGTGCATTGAACGGTCCTTGTCTGATGCCAGGCGGATGTGCGCAGGCATGGGAACTTGTAGAACCAATCTTTACGGCGATCAGCGCCAAAGTGGACGGCAATGTTCCGTGTTGTGCATGGATCGGAGGAAATGGAGCCGGACATTTTGTAAAAATGATACATAATGGGATTGAATATGGAGATATGCAGCTGATCTGTGAAGCTTATCATTTGATGCGAGATGGGCTTGGCATGAGCAGTGCGGAAATGCATGAGATATTTAAGCAGTGGAATACCACAGAGCTGGATAGTTATCTAATGGAGATCACGCGCGATATCATGGGCTTTCAAGAGCAGAATGGAGAGGTTGTTGTTGAAAAGATTCTGGATGTGGCGGGGCAAAAAGGGACTGGTAAGTGGACTTGCAAAGCAGCGTTGGACGAAGGCATTCCATTGACGTTGATCAGTGAGGCGGTATCTGCTCGTTGTATAGCGGCAATGAAGACAGAACGTATAGAGGCGTCCGCTGCTTATGGAAAGAAATGCAGAACAATCCGAGAAGAGAAGGGCTCCTTTGTGGAGAAGATTCGCAAAGCCTTGTATGCATCCAAAATTATCTCATATGCACAGGGGTATTCACTGATGCGGGCGGCAGCCGATGACTATGGATGGGAACTGGACTATGGAAATATTGCGTTGATCTGGCGTGGAGGTTGTATCATACGGAGCGTATTTTTGGAAAAGATTAAAGATGCATATGAACGGAATCCCCAGTTATTGAATTTGATTCTTGATCCCTATTTTAAGGAAGAAATTTCTTTTTCCATAGATGCATGGAGAAATGTAGTGGTAGCGGCTGTAGAGAGCGGAATTCCGCTTCCCGCGATGAGCGCAGCATTATCGTGGTTTGACAGTTACACGTGTGAGAGTCTTCCAGCGAATCTACTGCAAGCACAGCGAGACTATTTTGGAGCACACACCTATGAAAGAATTGACCGGCCGCGCGGGGAAATATTTCATACAAACTGGACGGGACATTCTGGAAGTACATCATCTGCGAATTATACGGTATGATGGTTGTGGATCGCACAAATTGCGAAAAGATGTAGTTGAAGATAGTATAGGAAAACAACGAATCAAATAGAGGAGAAAGGAAGTCTTGAATTGTGCGGTAACGCAGTTCAGGACTTCTTTTGCGTTGCTGGAAAGTGACTGCTAGAAATTGTATTGTGGAAGATTATTTTCAAATGAGGTTTCTTTTTTTCATTATTTCATATATAATTTAGAAATAGTCAGTCGAATAATGTAAAATTTTGCGGGAAAAGGAGGAATCAATATGAGTAAAAAATTAGTGGCATATTTCTCAGCAAGTGGAGTAACAGAAAAGGCAGCGAGAGTTCTTGCGGAGGCAGCGGAGGCTGATCTTTTTGAAATCAAACCCAATGTTCCTTATATGAAGGATGATTTGGATTGGACGGACAAGCAGTCGCGCAGTTCGATAGAGATGAGTGATTTATCTTCTCGTCCGGCGATCGAAGACAAAATTGCCAATATTAATGTATACGATATTGTGTTCGTTGGTTTCCCGATTTGGTGGTATGTAGCGCCGACCATTATTAATACATTTCTGGAGAGCTATGATTTCTCCGGGAAGACGATTATTTTATTCGCGACATCTGGAGGAAGCGGTTTTGGAAAGACGGTGGACAGGTTGAAAGGGAGCTGTCCGGGCGCAGCGGCGCTAAAAGAGGGCAGAATCTTGAACGGTAAGCTTTCAAAAGAGGAATTGGCCCAGTGGGTGAAGAGTCTGGGTTTGTAACAGTGTGGATTGGAGGAACATATGCAAAGGGTATTGGTGGTAGATGATGCGGAAGTAAATCGTGAATTGTTGCGCGAGATACTGGGAGCAGAATATACCATTGAAATGGCAGAAAATGGAGAACAGGCAATACAGAAACTCCTAAAATACGAAACAGAGATTGCAGCACTTCTTTTGGATTTACAGATGCCTAAAATGAATGGTTTTGAGGTTCTGGAAGAAATGCAGGACAGAGAATGGATCAAAAAAATTCCGATATTGATTATCAGCAGTGAAAGCGCTGTAGAAACGGAAAATAAATGTTTTGAGATGGGTGTATCGGATTTCATCCGCAAACCTTTTGAAGGTTCGATTGTGAAAAATCGTATTAAGAATGCGGTGGAATTGTTTGCCTGTAAGAATCAACTGGAACAGACGGTGGAGAAGCAGACAGTAGCCTTGGAAGAACAGAATCTCATTATTCAGCGGCAGGCGGAGAAGTTGAAGGAGGCGAAGCCATTCAATCATTTGATGATGCAGTATCACAGCGCCATCATGGAGGTGGAGACGAAGCTGAAAGTACTGAATGAAGAATTCTCCCAGGAATACAACAGAAATCCATTTGAATCCATCAAGAGCAGGTTAAAGTCGCCGGAAAGCATCTATGAAAAGCTAGAGCGGAAAGGCTTTCCAGTTTCTGTGGAAAGTATACGGGAGAATTTGACGGATGTGGCAGGTGTACGCGTGATTTGTTCTTTTCCGGACGATATATACCGGTTGGCAAGGCTCTTTCTCAAACAGGATGACATCAATTTGCTTCGGGAAAAAGATTATATTAAATATCCTAAAACGAATGGATACCGAAGTCTTCACCTGATTATAGAAATACCGATTTTTCTGTCGAATGAAAAAATGTTTATGAAGGTGGAGGTTCAGTTTCGTACGATTGCCATGGATTTCTGGGCAAGTCTGGAGCATAAGTTGAAGTATAAGAAGAATGTGAAGAATGCGGATGAAATTGTGCGTCAGTTGAAGAACTGTGCGGATTCTATAGAGGTTCTAGATTATCAGATGCAGGAGATACGCAATAAGATTGACCATTCCAAAGAGTAGCAAGGAAGACGGTTTTGGTTGCTGCGGTGGAAGGTATAAAACAGATTTTTGTGGGAAAAACAAGCAATAAAAGGAGGAAATTTTATGGACAATAAAGCGATGTATAAGTTGAGTTATGGACTGTTTGTGTTGACGGCGAAGGATGAAAAGGATAACGGGTGTATTATCAATACGGCGCTGCAGATTACGACGACACCGAATCGGATCATCGTTGTGGTAAATAAAGGGAATTATACACATGATATGATTTTGAAGACGAAGGCATTTAATGTGTCGGTACTGTCTGAGCGGTGTACATTTGACACATTTAAGCATTTTGGATTCCAAAGTGGCAGAGATACAGATAAGTTCGCAGATTATGTAGATTGTCAACGTGCGGAAAATGGGATCTTTTACATTACAAAGGGTACGAATGCGTATATATCTGGAGCGGTTGTGGAGACCGTCGATTGTGGAACGCATACGATGTTCATTTCGGATGTTACCGACGCGGAGGTTTTGAGCGCGGATGCTTCTGTAACTTATGATTATTATCAGAAGAATATCAAACCAAAACCGGGACAACAGGAACAGAAGAAGGGATTCCGGTGTAGAATTTGCGGTTACGTATATGAAGGGGATGAACTGCCGGAAGATTTTATCTGTCCGATATGTAAACATGGAGCATCAGACTTTGAACGGATTTGATAAGCATAGTTTTGAAAACGCGATTTGTAAGGATTTGGTTATTTATAGTTTTACGGATGCGGGTAGCAGGGCGAATACAGACTTGTGCAGGATGATGGGAACTTTGGGTTACTCGTGCAGGGGATACTGTGTTGCACGATTTGCCGGGGCGTGTGGCCTTCAGCCGCTTCCGTCGGACTGGAAGGAACAGATCGGGAAGTTCTGGGGAGTGCGAGCGCTCCTGTTTATTGGGGCCTCCGGGATTGCAGTGCGGGCAATTGCACCGTTTGTGAAGGACAAGTTTACAGATTCCCCGGTATTGGTTATGGATGAGCGGCGAAAGTTTGTGGTGCCTTTGTTGTCGGGACATGTGGGCGGCGCGGTGGAACTCGCGCACGCGGTCGCAGCATGTACGGGGGCCGTTCCTGTGATAACGACGGCGACGGACGTGCAGGAAAAATTTGCGGTGGATGTGTTTGCCAGAAAGAACCGTTTGATTTTTGAAGATAGAGATCTGGCTAAAAGGATTTCGGCGGGAATTCTGGAAGGGAAGAAGGTGGGAATGTTCAGCGTTCTTCCTCCACACGGTGAAATCCCAGAAAACGTGGAACTTTGTGAAAATTGTGAGGAACTGACGCGATATGAGACGTCGATTGTAATCGACGAAAAATTTTGGTCGGGAGAAATGCGCAGCGCACAGTGGCTTCATATGATGCCGCAGGACATTTGTGTGGGAATTGGCTGTCGCAAAAATATTCCGGCTGAATTGTTGTGGGCTGAATTAGGAGAAGTACTGCAGGATTGCAAGATATCGTGGAAGCGACTTTACATGCTGGCAAGTATAGAGCTGAAGAAAGAGGAGCCTGGGATTCTTGCACTTCAGAAGAGATTGCATGTCCCCGTTCGATTTTATTCGGCAGAACAGTTAAAAGAGATCGAGTCGGTAAGTTCCAGCTCTACCTTTGTAGAGCAGGTGACAGGCGTGGATAATGTATGTGAACGTGCAGCGAGAGCCGCGTGTCCGAACGGAATTGTAATACAGCCGAAGATTTGCAAGGATCAGTGTACCTTTGCGTTGGTACAGGAGAGAAAAAGGGAGATTGCATTTTGAAAAAGATCATGATTTTTTCTGGGACCACGGAGGGCAGAGCTTTGGTGAAATTTTTACAGGCTTATTCGGTGCAGCTCTATGTCAGCGTGGCAACGGAATATGGGAAGACATGTATGGGGGAAGCAAAAAATATGAAGATCCTGACGGGCAGAAAGAACCGTGAGGAAATCTATCATTTTCTGCAGGAACATCACGTAGATCTGGTGATTGATGCGACACACCCGTTTGCGAAAGTCGTTACGGAGAATATAAAAGAAGCGACGAAACAGGCGGAAGTCGATTATATACGTTGTCTGAGAGACACAGGTCCGACGATGGATCTGGCAGACGAGTTTCTTATTTGTGTGGAATCCGTGCAGCAAGCGGTTGAGTATTTGTGCCGTACAGAGGGAAATATCCTGATTTCGACGGGAAGTAAAGAATTGGAAGCTTATTGCAGGATTCCAGATTATAAAACCCGTTGTTATGCCAGAGTATTGTCCACGATACAGGCTGTTGGAGAGAGTGTGCATGCCGGGTTTGAGGGACGGCATCTGCTTGCCATGCAAGGACCTTTTTCGGTGGAGATGAATGTTGCGGCGTTACATCATGTGGATGCAGCGTATTTTGTGACGAAGGAATCGGGAGCAGCGGGAGGATTTACAGAAAAATGGGAGGCGGCGAAAAGTGCTGGGGTGAAATTGGTTGTGATTACCAGACCAGAGGAGGATGGGAAAAGTTTTGCCGAAGTGCGGGAATTGCTTACCAGGTTTCTTGAGTCGTGAAAGGGGCGTTCGAGGTAAAATAGATAGGAAAAAGGTCATTTATAGAAAAGAATGATTTAAAAGTGGAAGGGATAGATTATGAAAAAAAATGCAATTTTAATGGTCAGTTTTGGGACCAGCTATCTGGATGCACTGGAGAAGACGGTGGATGTGCTGGAACATGAGGTGGCGGAAACTTATCCTCAGTACCAGGTATATCGGGCGTTTACCAGTCAGATGATTCTCAATAAACTAAAAAGAACGCAGGGACTGCATTTTCATAATGTAAGAGAAGCGATGGAACAGATGATGGCGGATCAAGTCGAACGTGTGATTGTACAGCCTACACACATCATCAATGGGATTGAAAATGAAAAGATGCTTTCTGAGCTGGCAGAATACAAAAACCATTTTGCATCTATACAGGTGGGAGAGCCTTTGCTGAGCTCCATAGAAGATTACAAAAAAGCCGTCCATGCACTGATGGGGGAAGTGGAACTTGCACAGGATGAGGTATTGTTGTTAATGGGGCATGGGACAGATCATCACGCGACGGCGGCATATCCAGCGCTGGAATATGTGTTTCACAATCTAGGTTATCACAATGTGTTTGTGGGGACGGTGGAAGGATTTCCGGAGCTGGAGGATGTCAGGAAGCAACTTGGGAATGCGGCCTTAAAAAAACTGGTTCTATTTCCATTTCTTTTGGTCGCGGGAGACCATGCCCGAAACGATATGGCGGGGAAAGAGGACTCCTGGAAAACAAAGCTGGAAGCAAACGGATATGAGGTAAGGCCCATCCTGAGAGGATTGGGGGAACTGTCAGAGATACGAAAAATATATATGGAACATATCGAAGAAGTGATGCGAGGCGAAACAGAGTAAATCAAGAACATATGGAGCATAACGTTTGTCTGGGAAGGGGAAAGATAAGACGGAAAGAGATGGAAGAATTGCAGCCTGTTTGGGGGAATCATAAAAAATTGAGATGGGGATACACCACCGGCAGCTGCGCAGCAGCTGCCGCGAAAGCGGCTGTAACCATGTTGTTGACAGGGGAGGAGATTCGACAGGTTTCTCTGTTGACACCGAAAGGAATACAGCTATATCTGGAAGTGGAAGAAATTCGCCGGCAGTCGGACCGGGTATCCTGTGCGGTGAGGAAAGATAGTGGTGACGATCCGGATGTGACGAATCGTATTCTAGTCTTTGCGGAAGTCTCTAAGACAGAGACGGATGAAATTGTGTTGGACGGCGGCGTTGGAGTCGGCCGGGTGACAAGAAAGGGTTTGGAACAGGAAATCGGTCGAGCGGCGATCAACAAAGTGCCTAGGGAGATGATTCGAAATGCAGTGCAGGAGCAGGCAGATCGTTATGGATACGGTGGTGGGCTGCAGGTATTGATCTCGATTCCGGATGGAGTGAGATTGGCAGAGAAGACGTTCAATCCACGATTGGGAATCACAGGTGGTATTTCGGTTTTGGGAACCAGCGGGATAGTAGAACCAATGAGTGAAAAGGCTCTGCTAGATACGATTCTGTTGGAGATGAGATTTTTGAAAGAAAACGGTCATGATTGGTGTTATATCGTGCCGGGGAATTACGGAAATGATTTTTTGAGAGATACTTTGGGGTATCATGGGGAATTAGCAGTCAAATGTAGTAATTATATTGGAGAAACGCTGGATGTTGCAGTTCAGCTTCATATGGAAGGAATCTTGTTGGTCGGGCATGTGGGAAAACTGGTGAAAGTGGCGGCCGGCGTGATGAATACACATTCCAGGCAGGCGGACTGCCGTATGGAGATATTTGCCGCACATGCGGCGATGGCGGGAGCGTCTGGAGATACGGTTCGGATGATTATGGAATCTGTGGTGACGGCGGAAGCGATTGCGATTTTGAGACGGGAAGGAATTCTGGAAGAAGTGATGCGGACAATTGTGGAAAAGGTGGTGTATCACTTGCGAAAACGTTCAGGGGGGAAATTGATAATTGGCGCTATTTTATTTTCAGAGGAAGAAGGGATTCTGGGACAGACTTCTAATGTGAGATGGCTTTTGGAGAGGATACAGAGTTCGGGGGACAAATGCTGAGTTGAAGTGTATTCGCAAATTGCACAACATGTATTCTTCATTGTTCCGAGCGTAAAATCTAAGTGATTCTAGCATGTTCTGATGAAAGTATTGAAAAAGGGACGCAACCGCCCTCAATGCGCCGTCCGTGGCGCAGATCGGGCTTTCGGCGGCGTCCTTGCCGCCGAATTGCTGGGGATTGGCAGAACATTAAGAATCACTAAGATTTTCCACAGTCACGCTTCAGAATACATGTTGTGCAATTTGCTAGATTTACTTTGAAAGTCCGCTGCCGATTAGGCAGCATGAATTCAAGGATGCCAAGTGCGCCCTCACAACTTTCATGCATGGTGATGCGCTCCTTTGCGGGCGCATGCAGGTTTACTCTGCGAAATCAATGAACTTGCTGAATATTCTCGTAACTTAGTGTTTCGCAGATGTTTATATGTATCTAGATTAGAACAGGAGAATGTAAGATGAGTGGAATTTTTTATGGGGTAGGTGTTGGTCCGGGTGATCCGGAATTGTTGACGGTAAAGGCGGTTCGAGTCATAGAGTCTTGTGGAGTTTTAGCGGTTCCGATTTCGGATGATAGATTGAAGGAACCAGTTTTGATATCAAAGAGGGAGGGGGCTGTCGGGGAATATCGGGAGTTTCTGGAGCGATGCGCCGCATACCAGATCATCCGGGCGGCAGGACTTTGTCTGGAAGGGAAACCAGTTCTGTATCTTCCGATGCCTATGAAAAAGGAACGGGCGATCCTGGATCAGATTCATGATCGTTGTGCAGAGATTATTGGGAAACTGTTGGCAGAGGGAAAGGTGGTCGCGTGTATTACCATTGGCGATCCCACCGTATATTCTACATGTGTATACATGCAGAAACGTATTTTGAAATTGGGGTATGAGACATGTTTTATCCCTGGAGTGCCGTCTTTCTGTGCGGCGGCTGCCAGAATGAATATGGGATTAGTGGAGGGCAGTGAGGAATTGCATGTGCTTCCGGCTTCCTATGAGATTGAAGAAGGGTTGGAACTTCCAGGGACGAAAGTGTTGATGAAAGCGGGCAGGAAGCTGGCTTATGTGAAAGAGGCCGTGCGCGGCAAGGGGGTGGAAATTGGTATGGTAGAGAACTGTGGAATGGAAGGTGAACGCATTTACCATGCAGCGGAGGAAATTCCGGAGAAGACGAGTTATTATTCTTTGATGATTGTCAAGGAAGGCAACAATAGGAGGTGAATCATAAATGGTGGTATTTGTTGGGGCCGGTTCTGGTGCGGAAGATTTGATTACCGTCAGAGGGAGACGGTTGCTGGAAGAGGCGGATATTATTGTTTATGCAGGTTCTCTGGTCAATCCTAAGCTGTTGGACGTCAGAAAAGAATCTTGTGAGGTTTACAACAGCGCGCATATGACGTTGGAGGAGGTGCTTTGCGTTTTGGAGGAGGGCGAGCAGGCGGGTAAAAAAGTGGTGCGTTTGCATACGGGGGACCCTTGTATTTACGGGGCGATTCAGGAGCAGATGGATGCTTTGGACGTCAAAGGAATTTCCTATGAAATCTGTCCGGGCGTCAGTTCGTTCTGCGGCGCTGCGGCGGCGCTGCGCAGGGAATATACGCTACCGGGAATCTCTCAGTCTGTGGTGATTACCCGGATGGAAGGGCGGACTCCGGTTCCGGAGCGGGAATCGATTCGAAGTTTTGCAGCTCATCAGGCTACGATGGTGGTCTTTCTAAGCACAGGGATGCTTGGGAGATTGCAGGAAGAATTGGCAGCGGGCGGTTATTCCATGGATACACCGGCGGCTATCGTCTACAAGGCGACCTGGCCCGAGGAACAGGTTTTGCATTGTACGGTCGGTACTCTGGAGGAGACGGCGAAAAGACATGGCATTACCAAAACGGCGTTGATCGTCGTAGGCAATATTTTGCAGGGGGAATATCAACGTTCTTGTCTGTATGATCCTTCTTTTGCGACGGAGTTTCGTCAGGTACAGGAGAATGGAGGCAGCAATGAGTAAAGTATACGTAGTGGGAATCGGTCCGGGAGCCAAAAAGCAAATGACACTGGAGGCGGAAGAAATTTTGCAGTCCTGTGATCTGATTGTTGGATATACGGTGTATGTGGATTTGGTGCGGGAGACGTTTCCGGAGAAACAATTTCTGACAACGCCGATGCGCCAGGAGGCGAAGCGATGTGAGATGGCGTTGGAAACGGCCAAACAGGGAAAATGTGTGGCGATGGTCTGCAGCGGCGACGCCGGAGTGTATGGTATGGCGGGATTGATGTTTGAGATTGGGACCAAATTTCCGGAGGTGGAGATTGAGATTGTTCCAGGAATCACGGCGGCTTCCGGTGGGGCTTCCGTGCTCGGCGCGCCATTGATTCATGATTTTGCGGTTATCAGTCTGAGTGATCTGCTTACGCCTTGGGAAAAGATTGAAAAGCGGCTGAGGGCAGCGGCGATGGCAGACTTCGTGGTGTGTCTTTATAATCCTTCCAGTAAGAAGCGGCATGATTATCTGGAGAAAGCGTGTGTATGTCTTTTGGAATATAAACGAGAAGATACGGTCTGTGGTATCGTCCGGAATATCGGAAGGACCGGGGAGAGTTATAAAATTCTATCCCTGGAAGAACTGAAGTACACGGAAACGGATATGTTTACCACGGTGTTTATTGGAAATGAACAGACAAAAATAGTGAATGGGCGGATGGTTACGCCGCGGGGATATCGGGATGTACAATAAAATGCAGAAAGTGTTTTTGGTCGGAATCGGAATGGGGACAGTCGACACGATGACAGAGGAAGCGATGAAAGTGGTTCGTTTCAGCGATTGTATCATTGGTGCTGAGAGGATGCTTGCCCTGTTCGCGGACCTGGAGATGCATAAGTTATCCGAGTATCGGCCGGCCAGAATCAGGGAATACATTGAAAATCACAGAGAATATCAGAGAATTGCGGTGGTACTTTCCGGGGATACTGGTTTCTATAGCGGGGCGAAACAGTTGGTATCAGAATTGACGGATTATGAAGTGGAACTGGTGCCGGGGATCTCGTCGGTGGTATATTTGGCAGCGCGCTGTCAGGTGTCTTGGGAAGACGCAAAACTTTTGAGTCTGCATGGGCGGAGAACCAATTTCGTGGATGCCATCGTACGCAACCGAAAGACATTTCTATTGTTGGGACAGAAGGGCTGCGGAGAGATGATCTGCGACAAATTGGCGTATTATGGAATCTCACAGGGGAACGCTCATATTGGAAAGAATTTATCCTGCGAAAATGAGGAAATCGTAACGAAACCACTTCAAGAATTGCGTCCGGAAGATCTGGAGGGCTTGGCGGTGGTTCTGATTGAAAATCCGGCGCCGGAAGAACGCATTTGTCGGACACTTCGGGAGGAAGAGTTCATACGGGGAAGAGTGCCTATGACG
The DNA here is from genome assembly GCA_022790755.1 of Hespellia sp. Taxonomy (GTDB): domain Bacteria; phylum Bacillota; class Clostridia; order Lachnospirales; family Lachnospiraceae; genus Mediterraneibacter_A. Next base: position 27,689 of record JAAVXR010000012.1, read on the forward strand.
AAAGAGGAAGTGCGCACAGTCAGTCTTGCGAAATTAGGGCTGACTCGGGATGCGGTTCTGTATGATGTGGGAGCGGGGACCGGAACGATTGCGATAGAGGCTGCTCTTCGATCTGGGGACATGCGTATTTATGCAATCGAGAAAAATAAGGAAGGTGTAGAACTCATTCGGCAAAATGCGCGGAGATTCAAAGTAGATCAAGTGGAGATTGTGGAAGGGGTTGCTCCAGATATTTTGGAAAAGCTGGAGCCGCCGACACATGCATTTATCGGGGGAAGCGACGGGAATCTGAAAGAGATTTTGCGATGCCTGAAAGCAAAGAATCCCGAGGTGCGGATTGTGATGACCTGTATTTCCCTGGATACGATGCGCGAAGTGATGGAGGCTGTGGCGGAAGGGCTTTTACGGGAGCCAGAGATCTTGCAGATTTCTGTTGCCAGATCAAAGAAATTGGGACGGCATCATATGATGCATGGGGAGAATCCGATTTATATTGTGAGTGAACAGGAAGGAAAATAATATTCGCCGTATTATTCTGGCAGGTCAATAAATAAGTCAGAAATATGGATACCAAGCGCTTGAGCGATTCGAGCACATTTTTCTATGGTGACGCTGTGTTCACCGCGTTCGATTCGCCCGTAATATGCTCTGCTGATCTTGCAGAGAGTCGCAAATTCTTCCTGGCTATAGCCCTGTGTTTCCCGAAATTTTTTTAAATTGTTGCCAAAGAAAACGTTGATATCATTTTGCATGTCCATCGCCTCCTGATCACATTATAGCATAAAACATCATATATAGCGTTGAACATATTTTTGTGCTTGATTATAATAAAAACAGATGGTGGTTGTACCACGTATCAATGATAAAATGTCAGGAGGACAAAAGATGGAATTAAAATTTAAAGTGGAATCTTTTCGGAAGATTCCGAATCCTTACCTTGTAAAAGGGGAAGGCGAAAAGCGGGCAATGATGTATATTGCTATCTGTGATGTAAAGAATATACCGGATTGTATTCCAATGGAAACGAATCCCAGAAAGCAGAAACTGACAACGGGGGTTCCGAAAAAGATCAAAGCGTCTTTATTGGATGAATCTTATCTGGATTTTTATCTTTTGAATCGAGGGTTGTGCATTTCTGCATCAGATGTTACGTTCAACAATTATTCCAATGAGATACGCATTGTGTTTGATGATCCGGAATTTCATGGGGATGTGGATGGAGGACATACCTACAAAGTGATTCTGGAAAACAGAGATAAACTTGACTTTGGAAAACAGTTTGTGAAATTAGAGATTCTGACAGGAATAGAAGACATTTTTCAAAGGCTGGCGGCTGCAAGAAATACTTCCACGCAGGTGCAGGACAAGTCTATTGCCGAGCTGGAGAACCGTTTTGAGATCATAAAAAGGGCCATCGAAAAAGAAAAATATGCGTCGGATATTTATTTTGAGGAAAATGATCAAGGCGATATTGATGTTTCTGATATCCTGGCAATTCTGAATATGTTTAATATTGATCTGTATCCGGATATGGAGAAATTTCCGACGGCATCTTACAGCGCAAAGCAAAAATGTATTCGTACATATATTGATTACCATAAAAAGCTGGGAGATGGCGGCGATAATCCCTATGTAAAAATGATGCCGATTATGACTGATATTTTCGAACTGTATGATCAAATAGAAGTAAATATGGGGAAATATTATAAAGAGAAATTTCCGAAAGGAAAATATGGTACGGTAAAAGGTGTTGCGGCTATGAAAAATGGGGAATATTATCAGTCTAAATTTTACAAAACAGATATGGATTATACCACGCCAACTGGATTCATATACCCCATTCTTGGTTCTTTTCGGGCGTTGTTGAAAGAGGAAAATCATCAATACACATGGAGAAAAGATCCTTTCGCGGTGCTGGATGATTTAGGAGGAGAGTTAGTGATGACGACAGTAGAGAGGAGTCGTACGCTGGGGAACAATCCGCAGTCCGTGGGAAAAGATACTGGAAACTGGAAAACGCTGTATATGACCGTCAAGCTTGGTTTGTTAGAATAAAGGAATTCATCAATACATCAATATGGTGCGGAGGAGAGGTTAGTATGAACATTCCGAGAATCATGATTGCGGCTGCTGCCAGCGGAAGTGGGAAAACGGCGCTCACCTGTGCGCTGTTGGAGGTATTGAAGAGGAGAGGGCGGCACGTCGCCGCCGGAAAATGCGGCCCGGATTATATTGATCCATTGTTTCACCGACAGGTGCTAGGAGTGCCATCAGAGAATTTGGACCTGTTTTTTCTGGAAGAGAACCAGCTGCGTCGTCAGTTTGTCCGGCATACCGCTTCGTCAGAGATCGCTCTAGTCGAAGGGGTAATGGGGTATTACGATGGGATCGGATTGCAGACAACAAGAGGCAGTTCATATGATCTCTCCAAAACACTGGAAACGCCGGTGGTGTTAGTGGTTCCATGCCGCGGAATGGCAATATCTGTGGTTGCACAGATCATGGGATTTCTGGAATTTCGAAAGGATCATCTCATTCAAGGGATCATTTTCAATCGGATATCGGAAATGCTGTATCCGCGGATGAAAGAAATGGTAGAGACCGAGCTGCAAAAGCTGGGGTATGAAATTGCGGTTTTGGGATATCTCCCGGAGCGAGAAGAATTTGCCCTGGAGAGCAGACACTTGGGGCTTCGGCTTCCGGAGGAAATCAAAGGACTGAAGGAACAGATGCATCGCGCCGGGGAAATAATAGAGAATACCATAGATCTGGAGGCGTTTCTGGCGTTGGCGAAAAAGGTGCCGGAGATGCGGCTGGTAGAGTCCAAAAAGGAGCGCACCGCCATAAATGAAAAGGAACGGGTACGAATTGGAATCGCCAGAGATGCAGCATTTCAGTTCTACTACCCGGATAACCTGGAACTGTTGATGGAATTGGGATGTGAACTGTTGGAATTCAGCCCGATTTCGGATTATAGACTTCCGGAAGGAATACAGGGACTGCTTTTGGGCGGAGGGTATCCGGAGCTCTATGCAGAAGCGTTAAGTAAAAATGAGCCGATGAGACGACAGATTCAGAAATCAATTGCTGCAGGAATGCCGTGTCTGGCAGAGTGTGGAGGATTTTTGTATCTGCAAACAACGCTGGAAGATCTGGATGGGAAAAACTGGCCGATGGTCGGCGCGCTGGATGGACGAGGGTATCGTACCTCCACGCTGAGAAGGTTCGGGTACGTCAACCTGCAAGGGATGGCAGACGGCAGATACTTGAAAAAGGGAGAATGTATCCGGGGGCACGAATTCCATTACTGGGACTGCACCCAGAATGGGGAAGCGGTCAAAGCGGTAAAACCGGATGGAAAACGGTCCTGGAACTGTATCTGTGAAGAGGGAAATCTGTTTGCCGGATTTCCACATCTGGCGTACCGGTCCAATCCGGAATTCGCTCGTAGATTTGTGGAAATGTGTATGTGCAAAGGACATTCTTGAATACATGCAGTCTACCCAGTTGCGAAAATTTATAGCAGGGTTCGGGTGTCAAAAGGTGCTTTCTCAGAGTGTACCGGGCAAATTGCACAAAATGTGTTCGGAATTGTGACTGCGCAGGATCTTAGCGCTTCTTAATGTTCTGTCAAGCTACAGCAATTCGGCGACACGGATGTCGACGAAAGTCCGATCTGCGCCATGGATGGCGCATTGAGGGCGGTTGCGTCCCCTTTTTAATATTTTTTATCAGAACATTTTAGAAGCGCTTAGATCCGTAGCCTGGAACAATGAAGAATACGTTTTGTGCAATTTGCCAATACCAACTTTAAAAAGTATCTTTTGACACCCGAACCAAAACAGGTAATTGTGAAGCCAGTAAACTTGCCGAATATTCTGGAAATATGTTCCGTGAAAAGCCCTTTTGCGCCATGGAATCAAGACCATGGAAGACAGGAGGGACGCTCCCCGACTGTCTTCTGCTTTACTGAGCTTGATGGAATGTTTGGCGCAGTAGGATTTGAACGGAATATATTTTCAGAATATTCTCATAGCCTGGTGTTTCGCGATCATCAAAATCTGAATACATGCTGCCTATTCGGCAGCAAGAAATTTAAGGTAAGCCTATAGCGCTCACAGATGAAGGAATCGTCATAAAGGAAGGATATGCGAGCGCATAAGGCATCCCTGAATATATGCTGCCTATTCGGCAGCGGAAATTTAAGGTAAGTAGAGGAAAAACATATGATACATACGACAATAAAAGAAATACAAAAAAATATTCTCCCGGTGGATGAGAAAAGTATGCAAGCAGCGAGAGAGCACTGGATGGCCATTGCCAAGCCGCTGTTTAGTCTGGGGAAATTGGAAGAGACCGTGATTCGGATTGCGGGAATGAAACGTTCACCGGAGTATGAATTGGGGAAAAAGGGACTGGTTATTATGTGTGCCGATAACGGTGTTGTGGCGGAGGGGGTAACGCAGACCGGCCAGGAAGTAACGGCGGTTGTGGCGGATAACTTTACCAAAGGAAAGGCCAGTACTTGTCTGATGGCCGAAGTGGCTGGTGTCGATTTGTTTCCGGTCGATATCGGGATGGCGGTGGATGTACCGTCAGTTACGGTGCCGGAGTATAAAATTGCTTATGGTGCGGGCAATATCGCAAAAGAACCAGCCATGACGAGGGAAGAGGCATGGCGGGCAATTGAGGTGGGCATTTCGATTGCCAGAGAGTTAAAGAGGAAGGGATATGGCATTTTACTGACCGGCGAAATGAGCATTGGCAATACCACGACCAGCAGCGCGTTGGCATCTGTATTTCTGGGGGAACCAGTGGAAATGATGACCGGACGCGGCGCGGGATTGAGCAGTGAGGGATTGGAGCGGAAAACGGGCGTGATCCGTCGGGCAATCTCTCTGCATCAACCGAATCCGTCGGATCCGCTGGACGTGCTGGCCAAGGTGGGCGGTCTGGATATCGCCGGACTTTGCGGCGTGTTCTTGGGAGGAGCGCTTGAGGGGATTCCGGTTGTTGTGGATGGATTTATCTCGGCGGTGGCTGCATTGACGGCGGTTCGCATGGTTCCTACAGTTTCGGAGTATCTGCTCTCGTCACACATTTCCAAAGAACCTGCCGGACAAATGTTATTGGAGGAGCTGGGGTTATCGGCGATGATTGATGCGCAGATGAGTCTGGGAGAGGGCAGCGGCGCGGTTGCGATGATTCCGCTTCTGGAAATGGGGCTTCAAGTGTACCGGAGAATGCCTACCTTTGAACAGGCAGAGATTGAGCAGTATGAGGTGTTAAAATGAAATGGCTGCAATCTTTTGTTATTGCAATTGCGATGTATTCCAAAATTCCTGTACCTCAGGTGGAATGGAAAGAGGACAATATGAGGTATGCAATCTGTTTCTTTCCAGTGGTCGGGATGGTGATCGGCATTTTTGTCTGGCTGCTTGGAACCGCAATTTTGAAAAGCAACGCGACAGCACTTTTTTTTGCCGGTGCAATGACATTGCTTCCGATTCTGATCAGTGGAGGAATTCATCTGGACGGTTTCATGGATACGATGGATGCGCTGGGGTCTTACGGTGATCGGGAGAAAAAACTGGAAATTCTGAAAGATACGCACTGCGGCGCATTTGCTATTCTGGGGCTCGGCGGATATCTGGTCTGGAGTCTGGCGGTCTGGAGTGGTGTGACGGCGGAAATGCTTCCGGTGATTGCCTGCGGATATGTGATATCCCGGTCGTTGAGTGGGATATCTGTGGTATGGTTTCCTTCTGCGCGTAAGAAAGGGTTAGCCCGTACATTTCATGACGGAGCGGAAAGGAAAACGGCTGGTATAATTCTGCTGTTGATATACGTGAGCGCATGTGTGGGAATGCTTTGGGTGAACTGTCTGTTGGGAATGGTTGGGATTGCCTGCGCGCTGTTGACTTTTTGGTATTATTATCACATTTGCATGCGGCAGTTTGGCGGAATGACGGGAGATTTGGCCGGGTTTTTCCTGCAGCTTTGCGAGTTGGCGCAGTTGACTGGAATTATGATAGCGGGAGGCGGCATATGCAAATAAATTTGATTCGCCATTTTCAAACCCAGGGAAATCGTGTGCATCAATATGTCGGGCGTACGGACGAACCGCTGGCGCAGTGCGAGGAGAACCGGAAACTTTTGCAGAGGACATATCCGCAGGCGCAGATCATTGCGGCGAGTCCGATGAAGCGCTGTGTTCAGACTGCGGAATGGATCTATGGAAGGGCTCCGGATATCCTTTGCCCACAATTGCGGGAAATGGATTTTGGCCTGTTTGAGGGAAAAACTTATGAGGAGTTGAAAACGAATCCATCCTATCAGCGATGGTTGGAGTCGAATGGGACGCTTCCATTTCCGGAAGGGGAGGATGTCAGAGATTTTATTGATCGTTGTAAAAGCGGGTTTGAGCAGCTCGTGAATCGTCTGTTACAGGAACAATATACGACTGTGGCGGTGGTAGTGCACGGCGGAACAATCATGGCGATTTTGTCTGAATTTTCCAGTCCGAAAAGCAGTTTTTACGATTGGCAGGTGAAAAATGGAGCCGGCTATCGGTGTCGGATTGACGAGACGACTTGGAAAGATGGGGAACAAAAGTTGATGGAGATACAAAGATTATGAGTTCTTTACTGGCCTGTTTGTGCGGGTTTACATTAGATTTGCTTCTGGGGGACCCACTTTGGCTGTATCATCCGGTGCGGCTGATCGGGGCGTGGATTGCATTTCTGGAAAAATGTATGCGAAAGATCGCGGGAGCAGATGCCAAAAAACTGCTCGTGGCTGGCGGCGTATTATGGGCGCTGGTGATTCTGGTATCCACGGGGGTGCCGTGGCTGTTGCTGATTTTGGCTGGGCGACTGCATCCGGGAATACGATTTGTACTGGAATGTTTTTGGTGTTATCAGATTCTGGCGGCAAGAGCCTTGTTCGATGAGAGCAGGCGGGTATACCTGGAATTGAAAAAGGGAGATTTACCGGCGGCGCGAAAGGCGGTTGCCAGAATCGTGGGCCGGGATACAGAGCGGTTGGAGGAGGCCGGAGTCGTCCGTGCGGCGGTGGAAACGGTTGCAGAAAATACTTCGGACGGAATCACAGCGCCGCTTCTTTTCATGATGATCGGGGGAGCGCCGCTTGCTTTTTTGTATAAGGCTGTCAATACGATGGATTCCATGTTGGGATATAAAGAAGAGAAATATCTGTATCTGGGACGAGTGCCGGCCAAAATGGATGATCTTTTCAATTATATTCCGGCAAGACTTTCCGCGCTTTTCATGCTCGCGGCGGCTTGGATTCTGCGAATGGATGCGAAACAGGCATGGAAGATTTACCGACGGGATCGAAGGAAACATGCGAGTCCAAATGCGGCGCAGACGGAGGCGGTGTGCGCGGGAGCGTTGGATGTGCAGTTAGCGGGAGACGCGTGGTATTTTGGAAAACGATATCAGAAAGAGACGATCGGCGATGCGATGCGAGAGGTGGAAGCGAAAGATATTCTTCGCGCCGGATGGTTGATGTATGGGACGGCGATCTTGTCATTGATTGTGTTTGGTGGCGTGAGATGGATGATTTTTCGCTGAAAAACGACTGTTGGAGGACGACATGTATGGAATATGAGCATGGAGGAGATATTTATACAAATAAAGGAATGCTGGATTTTTCTGTAAATGTGAATCCTTTTGGGCCTAATCCAGCGGTTGTGAAAGCGGCGCAAGAGAGTATGGAGCAGATCGGCCAGTATCCGGACAGCGAATGCCGGGAACTGCGGTCGGCATTGGCAAAGCATCTTGGGCTTCCCGGCGACTGTATGATCTTTGGAAATGGCGCGGCAGAGTTGATATTTTTGCTGGTGCAGGCAGAAAGGCCAAAGAAAGCGCTTCTGACGATACCGTCCTTCGCGGAATATCGGCGGGCGCTGGAAATGGTCGGATGTGAGATCGTGGGGTATCCCTTGCCGGGCGGAGCCCGTCCGCCCGGACCGGGCAGAAATGTTTTTCAGCTTACAGAGGAATATCTTTCGGCGCTCACGGACGATCTGGATCTGATTTTCTTATGTTCACCGGACAACCCCAGCGGGGAGGTAGTTTCAACGGAATTATTGCTTCAGATTCTGGAGATCTGCGAACAGAAAAAGATTCGGATGGTGCTGGATGAATGTTTTCTGGATTTCCTGCCGGATGCAAAAGAACGGACGTTGAAAGATAAAGTCCTGTGTGCAAAGGAGTTATTTCTGTTACGTGCATTTACGAAAATCCATGCGATTCCGGGCCTGCGTCTGGGATATGGATTGTGCGGGGATCAGGCTCTGCTTCAGAAAATGGAGAAAAATCGTCAGCCGTGGAGCGTTTCTTTGGCGGCACAGGCGGCCGGGGTGGCGGCGCTACAGGAACTGCAATGGGTAAAAGTTACCCGGGAATGGATCGTGGAAGAACGAAAATGGCTAGAAAAGCAATTGCAGGAAATCGGGATATTCTATTTCCCGGGAAAGGCAAATTATCTTCTGTTAAAAAGTGAGAAAGATTTGTATTTACTCTGTAAAGTACATAAAATTCTGATCCGGGATTGTAAGAATTACGTAGGGTTGGGGCCTGGATATTTTCGGATTGCAGTCCGAAAAAGAGAAGAGAACGAGAGGCTTGTACATGTATTGCGGAAGATTTATGGTGGAGAATAAATATGGCGAAAACGATTATGATACAGGGGACTATGTCAAATGTGGGAAAGAGTATTCTGGCAGGAGGACTTTGCAGAATACTTGCACAGGATGGATGCCGGGTCGCTCCATTCAAGTCACAGAATATGGCGTTAAATTCATTTATCACGAGAGAGGGCTTGGAGATAGGACGGGCTCAGGTGATGCAGGCTGAGGCGGCGGGGATTGAGCCGCAAGTCTGTATGAATCCAATTCTGCTGAAACCGACCAGTGATACGGGTTCCCAGGTGGTTCTAAATGGAAGGGCGCAGGGAATGCTTTCTGCAGCCGAGTATTATCGTCGAAAGAAAGAATATATTCCACATATCATGGAAGCTTATGGCAGTCTTGATCGGCAGTATGACATCATTGTGATCGAAGGGGCAGGTAGCCCGGCGGAGATCAATTTGAATCAGGATGATATTGTCAATATGGGGTTGGCCGAAATGGTGGATGCTCCGGTTCTTCTAGTGGGAGACATCGACCGCGGCGGTGTCTTTGCACAGATTGTGGGGACACTGGAGCTTTTGAAAGACTGGGAGAGACGTCGGGTGAAAGGAATTTTGATTAACAAATTCCGTGGCGATTTGACGATCCTGAAACCGGGTCTTGCAATGCTGGAAGAGCGTACAGGAGTTCCGGTTCTGGGAGTGGTTCCCTGGTTTCAGTTGGATATTGATGAGGAAGACAGTTTGAGCGAGAGGTTCCATCGTCGGACGGAATACACGGAGGGTGTTTTGGCAGACGTGGCGGTGATCCGCTTCCCAAGAATTTCTAATTTTACGGACTTTATGCCATTGGAAGGAATCCGGGAGTTACGAGTACGGTATGTGGATTCTGCAGAAGATTTTGGCGATCCTGACGCAGTTGTTTTACCGGGCAGCAAGAATACTATGAAAGATTTGCTGTGGATGCGGCAGAATGGTCTGGAAGGAAAGATTCTGCGTCATGCGGCGGCCAAAAAGTTAGTGTTTGGCATCTGCGGCGGTTTTCAGATGATGGGAGAAGAGATTATTGACGAGAATGAAGTGGAACAGGGAGGACATTTGCAGGGAATGCGGTTGCTTCCGCTGCGCACCATATTTGAAATGGAAAAAACGCGGACAAGGGTAAGTGGCATTTTTGGATGTTTGGAAGGCATTTCAGGGCCATTTAGCGGGGTCCCGGTAGAAGGATACGAGATGCATATGGGGGTTACAGAAGCCTTGGAGTCGGTTGATGCTTTTTTGACCTTGACGGTCGAGGCCGGAGATGAGGCAGGGCGGCAGAAGATGGATGGCGCCGTCCGGGATAACTGTATGGGAAGTTATGTGCATGGGATCTTCGACACTTCTCAATCGGCAAAAGCATTTGCGGCGGCAGTATTGCGGCAAAAAGGATTGGACTGGAATACGGTGCAGATACCGGACCGGAAAGCATACAAGGAGTCGCAGTACGATCAGTTGGCGGATATTGTGCGGAAAAGTCTGGATATGGAGCGCGTATATCAGATGATCAATGGGGAAGGAAAATAGCAGAGAAATGTTTCATTTGATTACAGGAGGAAGCGGCAGCGGGAAATCGGCTTATGCGGAGTCAGAAATTTGTCGTCTTCGAGAGGAATCACAATCGACCGGACTATATTATATTGCGACGATGTTTCCAAACGATTCAGAGACGCTTTGCAAAATCAAAAGGCACCAGGATTTGCGGAAAGGAAACGCATTTCATACATTGGAATGTTATACAGGGTTACAGCGTCTGGCGTTGGAAATGCGGGAATCGTTTGCGCGGGAATCTGCCTGCGTGCTGCTGGAATGTATGTCGAATCTGGCGGCAAATGAACTGTATATGGATGGCGGAGCCGGGGAGCTGGCGGAGCAGGAAATCCTGCGAGGAATCGGCGAGCTTCAGAAATCTTGTGCGCATCTGGTCGTAGTTACCAATGAAGTATTCTCAGATGGGCCGGTGTCCGCGGAGATGGAGCGATATCTGGAAATTCTGGGGAGAATCAATTGTGAAATGGCGGACCGGGCGGATCGGGTGACGGAAGTGGTGTATGGGATTCCGGTGTGCATTAAAGGTATACCCAAAGGGCACACCGAAATACATGCGCTCCGCGCGGATAATTAGGGTATACCCAAAGGGCATACCGAAATACATGCGCTCCGCGCGGATAATTAGGGTATACCCAAAGGGCATACCGAAATACATGCGCTCCGCGCGGATAATTAGGGTATACCCAAAGGGCATACCGAAATACA
>JAAVXR010000013.1 GCA_022790755.1 Hespellia sp.
CCGGTTGACATTTGGTCTATTATACAGTAAAATTAATTACCGTGCAGCCGGGGTGCTAGCGGTACCTTGTACCTGCAATCCGCTATAGCAGGGGTGATATTACGCAGAGGGCTTTTGTCTGCAGAGCTGCCTTTGGAAAGTGACGTTGATATCTGGGTCTCACGCGACGGAAATCTGTGAACCGTGTCAGGTCGGGAACGAAGCAGCACTAAGCAGAAGCTTCCGGGTGCCGTGAGGGTGCCTGGCTTGAGTTAACTGCCGAAGTAACGTCTGTGGGCCAGAGTTCGAAGCGTAATGCACGAAAAAGAAGCGGATACCACCTGTTCATCACTACGATGAGCAGGTTTTTTCTTATTTTACTTTACGAATCCAGTCCGCAACTCTCGGAAAAATTGTTTCATCAACTGGCTGCATTCTTCACCCAACACTCCTGTTGTCAACTCTACCTGATGATTAAATGCCTCCATCTGCAAAAGATTTATAATGGAACCGGCACATCCTGCCTTCGGATTCATACACCCTACTATCACTTTCGGAACCCGAGCCTGCACAATCGCACCGGAGCACATCTGACAAGGTTCCAGCGTCACATATAACGTGCAGTCTTCCAGACGCCAGTCTCCGATCTTTTTACTCGCCTTTTTTATTGCAATCAATTCTGCATGCGCCAGAGGATTTTTATCTGTTGTCCTGCGATTATACCCACGTGCAATGATTCGATCCTCGCAGACAATCACACATCCAATCGGCACCTCCCGAAGTGCATACGCTTTTTTTGCCTGCCGTAGGGCTTCTTTCATATATTTCTCATCCTGTGTCATCATCGCCTGTCCGCTCTCTTTCCTTCCACCTTACTCTACATCTTCTTTATCTCTTTCATCATATATATAAAATCTGAAAATGAAAAGTTCTTTTTCGCAAATAATGAGAATAAATTATAAAAAACAGTCTAAAGGATTTTTTCATGCAATCAATTACTTCTTATATATATGAATATGAAGGAGACAGGCGAATCCGAAACGCCGGCTTTCTAAAAATGCAGGTCCAGGAATCCGTCTATATATTGAATCTTCATGTAAAATCTCCTCTGATCCATTACAAGGAAACCTGGAAATTGTATGCATTTCACTCAGATGGCGTATCCTGCACACTGTATCCTCTTCTGGAACTCCCGGGAGAGCAACACGCAATCAACACACATCTTTCTTTACGGTCCGACCAGTTCCCGGAAGGTGTATCCATAGATACCACAGAAGGCTTCTGGATCGCCGGAGGGGGAAATCGAATATTTGCAGTCGCCTGGAAACCAACCTATGTAAACTCCAGAAAGTTTACCATCTGGGAAACCACTCCCGAAGCTCCAAAACCAGTGGAGACAACGAACGAAGCTGAAACTCAACAACCAGCAGAGCCAACAACAGATGAAACAACAGATATAGATACAGAGCCAGTTACAGAAACACCTCAGCAGATCGAACAATTGAACACCGAAGAATCAACGGTTTCTTCTGATGTCACCGTTCCCCATGAAGGGTTAACTGCTCCCGCAAACGTTTCCTATGACCTGCAGGAGGAAGCAGAAGATTCTGAGACGCAAGAAGATACGAGCAACATTTCCATGTCTGAACACACATCGGGAACCGTCAAGAACTGTGAAGATGTCAATATATCAGCGAAAGAAATCGCAGCGTCATCCACTCCCGTCTGCGAATCCTGTTCAGGAAATATCAGTTGCCGAAAGATTCAGCGACAGGATATGACGGAACTTCCTAGAAAAGAATGGTTCCTGGCCAACAACAATTTCCTCTTACATGGCTATCACAATTATCGCCACTTGATTTTGGTCGAAGAAAATGGAATTCTTTATCTAGGTGTTCCTGGGATCTATGACGTCAGAGAAGCCAGAGCCGCACAGATGTTTGGATTTCCTCGCTTTTCCTCCGATTATGTCGACGCACTGGACCTGGATGAGGAAGAATGCAATTCGGACGCATCGTTTGGATATTGGATGCGTAAAATTCGAAGATAAGTATAGACGAAAAGCAAACCTGACATTGTCTCAGATCCTTTGTTAAAGTATCTGAGACAATGTTATTTTTGTCTTAACATTTGATCCTGTACCTCTCTCTAAGTATGAATAATTCCCATGAAACAACAATTGACGAATAATCTGCATTTTGCTAGAATAGATGCAGGTAAATAATTGGTTTATGAAGCAATTATTTTATTTCGGAGAGTTGTTTTTTATTAATAGGGAGGTCCAGAATTTATGGAAAATCTTACATTTGGGGAGCAGGTCAAAATTGTTTTAAGCCGCAAAGGAATGACCATCAAAGAATTGGCTGAAAGTATTGAAACGCACACAGGCAAGAAAATGTCCCGCCAGAACCTCACACAGCGTCTTGGCCGGGATAATTTTCAGGAACAGGACATGCGTATGATTGCATCTATTTTAGATTGTCCTTTCACCTTGAATATTTTGAATGGCGTAGAGCGTAAGAGCGACAGCAAGCCAACGCGTTCTCAAGATACACTTTCTCAAGATACGCTTGTTCTTTTCGATAAAGATACCCCTTCACAGACAGAAGAGGAGCGCGATATCACCATCGGTGAACTTTACAACATACATAAGGAATTGACAAAGATAGAAGAAGGCGCACAGACGGGTGAGATTCCCGTCCACTTGATACAGGAAGAGCTAGCAGAAGACGAGATTCTACAGGAAGAGTTTGAAGAAGATCTGGTGGAGTCGGAAAATACGTTTATTCCAGCTCTTCGCCGAACGGATCTGGAAGAAGACCGGACCCTTGGCGATGTCAATCCTTACACCGGACATGAATATCAGTCTAACAGTGTCCGCATGCATCCAAACCGCATCGGTTATGTTCAGGTATATGATCGCGCCAACCACAAATGGACAGATATGACAGAATGGGCCTTCCTTGGTTATCAGGAGCGGAAAAAGGCTCTGCTTGGCAAAGACTATGAAGCGCCAATCTATCTGGATTAAATTCCGCAGTATTTATAAATTTTATTTCATGCTACTTGTATCCTGACAAAACGGTAAACTCACGAAAGAAAGAGGATTTACAATATGATGCACTGGGACACTTTGCTTTCCCCACGCCGCATGCGCGGCAATCCGAATCCGGCAAACAAAATTTCTACAGATCTCCGGAGTGAATTTGAAAAAGATTACCATCGCATTATTGGCAGCGCATCATTTCGCCGTCTCCAAGACAAAACACAGGTGTTTCCTCTGGACCAAAGTGATTTCATCAGGACGAGACTCACACATTCTCTCGAGGTTTCCTCTCTTGGAAAGTCTTTAGGGCAAAACATTGGACAAAATATACTCTCTTACCGCAAAGATACCGGATTCACCCCACGCATGAAAGAGGATATCTGCCATATTCTCGAATGCGCCGGACTGATTCACGATATAGGCAACCCACCTTTTGGACATTTCGGTGAGTCTGCGATTCGAGAATGGTTCACCAAAAATCTGTCCAGACTTACATTTTACGATACCCCGGTGGACAAACTTCTCTCAGAACAAATGCGAAAAGACCTTTATCATTTCGAGGGAAACGCTCAGGCATTACGGCTAGTGACAAAACTACATTATCTAGTGGACGAAAATGGAATGAACTTGACCTTTGCCCTTTTAAATACGATCATCAAGTATCCTGTTTCTTCTGTCGCCACAGATTCCACATCCGGTAACATCAAAAACAAAAAGATGGGCTATTATTTTGCAGATCAGGCCATTTTTGAAGAAATAGTCCATGAAACCGGCACCGGGCATAACCGCCATCCGCTGACCTATATCCTGGAAGCGGCAGACGATCTTGCCTATAAAACTGCCGATATCGAGGATGCATTCATCAAAGGCTATCTCTCCTATCATACAATTGTCGAAGAACTGAGCGCCCTATACGACAATCATACAGACACAAGTTTCAATGCCCTGGAAAAACTGCAGGCGCTCTACCAGCGCGGCAAAGAAAAAGGAGTGCAAGATCCGGAGTCTTACGCTGTCAAGAATTGGATTATTCGAATACAAGGTTTTTTGATTGGCTGTGTTACATTCGGCTTCACCTCCAATTACACCGCAATTATGAATGGTACCTATCCCTATGATCTGTACCATGGAACCTATGGAGAAAAACTGATGCATCTGCTTGGAGACATGGCATTCCGACGCGTATTTTCCTCGGATACCATCTACAAAATGGAAATGACCGAATCCGTTATGCTCGACTTCTTGATGAATCGGTTTGTCCATGCAGCTCTATACTATGATACTTCAAAACAATTGAGTTCTATTGATTCCCGCTATATCTCTCTGATCTCCGACAATTACAAAAATGCGTATAAATTCCACGCCGCTGGAAAAAGCGAGGAAGAAAAACTCTATTTGCGGCTTCTGCTCGTTACCGACTATATCTGCGGCATGACAGACAGTTACGCCAAACGCCTCTATCAGGAGCTGACTGGGATTATTTGATTTTCAAAATCGTAAAGTTACTGCTGGATTGATTACTTTTTCCTATAATACACGATAATAATAGAAGAAGATGGAAACGGAGGGCAAAGAAGCAAATCATTATAACTGTATATTATCCTTTATTCGAAAAATTAAGGATCACATTGGAGGAGTATTATTCATAATACTCCTCCAATGTGATCCCCTCCTTCATAATCTCTTTGGCCGCCTTTTTCCCCACATATCTGTAGTGCCACGGTTCATAAATGATACCGGTGACATCTGCCTTCTCAGGCGGAAACCGTAGAATAAAGCCGTATTCTGCACAGTGATCTGCAAGCCATTTTGCTTCCTTTGTATTCGCCTGTTTCTCATCGAGTTCCGGATAATCACTGGAAACGATATCCAGCGCAAGCCCTGTCGCATGTTCGCTGGTTCCTGGAAGCGCAACCGACTTTTTCGTCTCATTATAAGCATCCAGATACGAATAATCCTGCTCTAGCCAATCAAAAATCGTCTGATTGAATACACTCTTCTGTTTATCATTATCTCGGTATGCGGAACAAATCGCAAGATTCATCCCTTCATCCCGTCCAGCTTTCAGCATCTCTTTTGCATCTTCCACGATTCTCGCATCCACCTGATACTCATCTTCCAAATCTGCAAGTTCAACCTGAAAAGAGTCATCCAGTGGATACTCCTCATTTACCAGAATCATGTTCCATTTCGCAGACTTTATTCGTTCTTCTCTCGATTCTTGAAACTTTGAAAGTTGGTCTTTCAAATCCGTAGTCTGCTTCTCTTTCTTCTCAATCTGCTGACTATAAGCTTCTTCCACTTTGTTCGCACGATTTCTCGCAATCAACACTGTAATTAGAATCCCTACCAGAAAACCGCAAACCAACCCTGATACGCCGGTTATCATAATTAGCTTCTTAATTCTCTGGTTGCGTACCGCCTGTTGCCGTCTTCTAATCTGTTCTTCCGTCTGCATCTCTAACTCCTGTGCCGTTTTCTAGTATAGTTTCCCAAAACGCAATATTAATATACTACGCTATTTTGTCGAAAATAAACGCGCTGATACACTTTCTTTCTGTCACAGATATCTCTTTTCAAACGTATCCACTGTGATCGGCTTATTAAACAGTACCCCCTCTGCATTCTCATATCCCAATTCTTTCAAAACATTTAGCTGATCCTGTGTCACCACGCCACACGCAATTGCCGTAACACCAAGCTGATTGCAGACATCCAAAATTGCACCTGCTACTACCTGACACCGATGATTTCTCACAATATCTTCCACAATACTGGAGTCCAGTTTCAATCCATCAAATTCCATCACCGACAAAATAGAAACACTGGATTTTCTAGAACCAAAATGTTCTAGAATCACTCGAATATTTGCTTTTCTGAGCTTATTACTCGTCTCCGCTATCATCTCCTGATTCATCGCACTGTCATCTTCAGATACTTCCACAAATAAATACTCAATTGGTACATGATACTTATGTATCAACTTCGTCAGCTCCTCAGCGATCCCCTCTCTGCGCAGCGAAACTCCAGACAGACGCACTGTAATCGGCACCATCGGAATATCTCTTCTTTCCCAATCCTGTAATGTCTTGCAGACTTGTTCAAACACATAGATATCCAGATGATAGGAAAGTTTTGCTTGTTCTAAAAGATCCAAATACTTCTTTGGGTCAATAATTCCCATATCCTTATGGTGATACCGCACCATGGATTCGGCCCCAGAAAGCGTATCCGTGCGAATATCAAATTCCGGCTGCAAGCAGACAATATATCTGCCCCCCGCAATATCGTCCATAAGATCTTGCTCAATAATCGGCTTATGATCCTCTTTCCGCTCTCTACGATAAAAGTCCTGCTTTTCCTTCCGCATCAACGCTTCTGCGGACTCAAT
Organism: Hespellia sp.; assembly: GCA_022790755.1. GTDB lineage: Bacteria > Bacillota > Clostridia > Lachnospirales > Lachnospiraceae > Mediterraneibacter_A. Next base: position 6,417 of record JAAVXR010000013.1, read on the forward strand.
CAGACGGCTGATATTTATATTTACTCGTTCCCATGCAAATCCAAAAGAAGCCAGATCCAAACTGATATTATCCAACTTATTGTGCACTTCATCCAACTGTTTTGCAAAAACATCATATCTGATATTCTCACAGATAATCAGATATTCATCCCCCGTCATCCGGAATACACGGTCTCCCCGGAAATAATCCTCTAAGAGTTCTGCGACCCTTTTTACTACCTCATCTCCATATTCGCGACCAAATTCCAGATTAAACTTCTTCAGACTGTTAATGTCTACTGAAACCGCACCTGCAGAGGAGAGCTGCTTTTCATCAACCTCCGCCATATACTCCATAAAGCTGTTTCGATTCAAAAGCCCGGTGAGATCATCATGATAACTGAGATATTCTTGTTTTTTCTCGTCTTTCTTCATGGTGAGAACCTGACTCATATACGGAACTATTGTTTTTAACAGTTCCAATCCGCACCCGCCTCTGTGTACGCCTAAGACCGCAACGACACCAATCAGACCATCTCCAAGATCATTGAAAACACTGTAATCCGAATCATTGACATCCAGAATCTCCTGCTTCATCCAACGTGGCGCCTCATCCAGAGAAAGCATTCGAACCTGTTCTCGCATCCATGGCACCCCATCCGCGCACCATTCGTATACGGCCAAAATTTCCTCTTCATTTTTTTCAACATAATACGCATAGTCTGAGTCGTAATAATTTCGAATCGTACTCAAAACGTCATTCATGATCTCTATTATTGACTGCTGATGATATTTCTCACCCATAGGTGCTTCCTCCATTTTCTATTTTCATTGTCAATGCATTTCTGCATACATCCGACAAATAACCGCATCTTTCGTGATTCATGGTATTTTTATTCTAGTATACTCTTCCTAAAAATGCAAGGAATAAGTGGATTTTACTGACATAACAAGAGCACAGCAATGCAAAGCTGTGCCCCGTGTTTCATCAGAATTTTGCTTTATATGCAAGATCCAGTAATTATCGGATGCTTAACGACAATTCTTATTCTTGGATGTTGTATTTTCTGCATTTTTGTCTGAGCTAGAATTCGAATTTCTATTCTTGTTCTTGTTCTGCTCATCTGCATAAGATGAATAAGAGTTGCTTGCATTATTGGAATTGTTTGCGTTGCTAGCGTTACTTGCATTGTTTGAATTGCTATAGTTTTTGCTCATAAGAATTTCCTCCTGATTCATTTTTGTTACACAGTTATTGTGTCAAAAAAATCAGCTTTTATACATTTATTACAAAAACAAGATATTCTTTTTATTGATATTTTTTTTATTTTTAACTTGCATTTTTCTTCCAGTTATATTATACTAAAAAGCGTAGAAAGGCAATTTCTACAACCCCTTATTAATTATTTATACTCCCCTCAAAAGACCGATGGCTCCCCCA
>JAAVXR010000014.1 GCA_022790755.1 Hespellia sp.
AGTAAGAAGGCAAATAAATACAGTAGTAAATACCCCCAATTCCTACTACGATTTTACTACGTTTCATGGCTTCAACTTGCCACATTTTGCCCCGTTTTGCTCATTCTGTGATTTTTTTAACAATTTTCTTTGGAAAAATAAACCTCGCAAAACGTGCCAAAACACGGCGTTTTCGGGCATTTTGAGAAAGGAATAAATTATGATTAAGATACTTTTCGTCTGCCACGGCAACATCTGCCGCTCCCCAATGGCCGAATTTCTATTCCGCGATATTGTACAAAAACTCGGCATGGGAGCCGAGTTTCACGTTGCCTCCGCAGCGACCAGCCGGGAGGAGATCGGCAATCCCGTGCACTATGGAACCACTAGAAAGCTAAAAGAATTTGGAATCAGCACGGCGGGGAAATATGCCGTGCAATTGAAGAAAAAAGACTATGAGGAGTATGACTACCTGATTGGAATGGAACACCAAAATATCCGAAGTATGCTTCGGATTCTCGGCAAAGATCCAGACCATAAGATTCACATGCTTCTGGACTTTTCAGACCATCCGAGAAATATTGCAGATCCCTGGTATACAGGAAATTTCGATAAGACCTATGAAGACGTCAAAGAGGGATGTGAGGGACTCTTACAGTACATTCTGGAACATGATATGTGATGAATAGGTAAGGGTGTTGTTCACCCGCCCTCTAGGAGGAAACGGATATGGCTTTCACACATTTTGATGAAAATGGAAAAGCAGTGATGGTAGATGTAACAGAGAAGGAAGACACAGAGCGGGAGGCAACGGCAGCCGGGAAGATTTGGGTCAACCGTGCGGTATACGACGCTATTACGTCTGGAAATGTAGAGAAGGGGGATGTGCTCGGTATTGCGACCACCGCGGGAATTATGGCGGCGAAGCGCACATTTGAGTTGATTCCGCTGTGTCACATTCTTCCTTTGACAGGATGTAAGATTGAATTTTCAATGAATGCAAAGGACAGAAGCATTTCTTGTCGGTGCACGGTAAAAGTGACGGGGAAAACTGGCGTGGAGATGGAGGCTTTGACAGGGGTTAGTACGGCTTTGCTGACGATATATGATATGTGTAAAGCGCTGGACAAGTCCATGGAAATCGGTGAAATCTATCTGTGCAGAAAAACTGGTGGTAAAAGTGGAGAAATCAAAAATCAGTGTGCGAAACGGAGATGACAGCGTATGAGAATGGGCGCGGTGATATCGGCGGCGGAGAAATCGCTGCGAAGAGAATATTATGAGCAGAATATGACGTCTGACGAACCGACAATGGCAGAGCGTGCGGTCGTGAATTTTCAAAGGGCTGGCGTCAGAGATATCGTGGTTGTTACGGGGGATCGGACGGGGGAATTGGAAAGAGCGTTGCGTAAGTATGGTGTGATTTTTCTGAGAAATAATCGTTATGAATCCGGGCAAATGCTGGATTCTGCGAGAATCGGACTTCGTTATTTGCAGGAACGTTGCGATAGTATCTTTTTTTGTCCGGCAGATCTTCCGTTTTTTTCGATGAAGACTGTCCGAAAGATGTGGGAAGCTTGGGAAAAGGAAAGGTCTGTGGTCATTCCTTCCTGTGGTGGAAAGGCTGGACATCCGGTCTTGATTCCGACGAGTCTTGTACCGTTTATTCTGGACTATCAGGGGGAGCGGGGATTGAAAGGCGCGCTGGATAGCAGCGGTGTGGAACCAGTCTATGTGACGGTGGAAGATAAAGGTGCAATTCTGAAAAGTAAGTCGGAAGAAGAATTGAAAGAATTGGTTAGATTGCACGATGCAGCATGGATGCGTCCGCATGTGAAAGTTCGTCTGATAAACCGACACCCCTGTTTTGGACCGGGAACTGTAACCTTGCTTAGACAAATCGACAGTCTAGGGTCTGTCCGGGAGGCCTGTGAAAAGACCGGAATCTCTTATAGTAAAGGGTGGAGTATGATTCACGCAGCCGAGGAAGGGCTGAATGCAAGCATTGTAGAACGCAGAAAAGGCGGGCGATTCGGCGGGACGGCGAGCGTTACGGAGACGGGCAAAGTAATGATGCGATTGTACGAGCAGTTTGAGCGGGAAGTACAAGAATTGGCGGAGAAGAGGTTTCAGGAAATTTTTTTGGAAAGCGATTGTTTTTTAAAAAATAATCGACAGGAGGAAGGTTAAAATGAAATTGATGAAAACAGAGAATGCTGTCGGCCAGATTTTGTGCCATGATATCACGCAGATTATCAGAGGTGTTACCAAGGATGCGGTATTTCGGAAAGGACATATCATTCGGGAAGAAGATATTCCGGTGTTATTGAGTGTGGGAAAGGAACATATTTATATCTGGGAAAATAATGAACATATGTTACATGAAAATGATGCCGCTGAGATATTATATCGTTTCTGTGCAAATGAAAATATGTCTCCCACTGCTGTGAAAGAAGGGAAAATTGAAGTGATCGCGGACTGTGACGGTTTATTGAAAGTGGATACGGAGAAGTTGAATCGAATCAATTCTCTGGGAGAAATGATGATTGCCTCCAGACATGGGAATTTTCCGGTGAAAGCGGGAGATCGGATTGCGGGAACCCGCATCATTCCTCTGGTTATCGAGAAGGAAAAAATGGAGTGCGCAAAGGAGATATGTGGGACGGCGCCGATTTTTGAGTTGAAACGGTTTCAGAAAAAAAAGGTGGGGATTGTCACAACGGGAAACGAGGTGTACAGCGGGCGGATTCAGGATACGTTTACACCTGTGATTGAAGAGAAGTTGGCGGAATATGATACGGAACTGATTGGGAGGGAACTCAGCGACGATAACCCACAGAGGATAACCGCCTGTATACAGAAGCTGATTCAAAGAGGAGTGGATCTAATCATCTGTACCGGCGGTATGAGTGTAGACCCAGACGACCGGACTCCTCTGGCGATTCGCAATACCGGCGCAAGAGTCGTGACATACGGCGCGCCGGTGCTTCCGGGAGCGATGTTTCTGTTGGCATATTATGAAGGAAATCTTCCGATTATGGGGCTGCCCGGATGCGTCATGTATGCGAAACGGACGATATTTGATCTGATGCTCCCGCGGGTGATGGCAGGAGAAATACTTGAAAAGAGGGATATTGACTCTTTGGGTGAGGGTGGTTTCTGTCTGTCATGTCCGGTCTGTACATTTCCAAACTGTGGATTTGGAAAGTAAACCTGCATGCGCCCACAAAGAACATACCACCATGCGTGAAAGTTATGAGGGCGCACTTGGCATCCCTGAATTCATGCCGCCTAATCGGCGGCGGACTTTTAAAGTAAAGTCGATGGGTTCGGAAAATAAAGATCAATGAATTCAGAGTATAAGAGCCAGATAGAAAAATGGAAATATGGGATTCATGGACAGACAGTGTGGAGAAAGAAATGGAAGATCGTTACGGAAGAGAGATTGATTATATGCGGATTTCGATTACGGATCACTGTAATCTGAAATGCCATTATTGTATGCCGGATGAAATTGCGTTTCTGTCCGGGCAGGAAATGTTGACTGATGAAGAGATAGTATGTATTTGCAGGGCAGCGGTAAAAACGGGTATCCGAAAGTTTAAAATTACCGGCGGCGAACCTCTGGTACGCTTGGGATGTGCAGAGTTGATCGGTGAGATCAAGCGACTTCCAGGGGTGGAGCAGGTGACGTTGACGACAAACGGAGTGTTGCTGGAGGAGTGGTTACCTCTGTTACTGGAAAATGGATTAGACGCGGTGAATGTCAGCCTGGATACTCTGTGTGAAGATGTGTATGAAAAGGTCACGACAAAGAGGGAGTTACCTGCCGTATTGAAAGGGATTCATGCTGCGGTGGAAGCAGGTATCCCTGTTAAGATAAACTGTGTACTTCAAAAGGATGTGAACGATTCAGAATGGGAATCATTGATTCATCTGGCGAAAGAGCAGCCGGTGGATGTACGTTTTATTGAGATGATGCCTATAGGATACGGAAAGCGGTGTCAGTCGGTGTCTAATATAGAAGTGCTGGAGAGGCTTCGATGCTGCTATCCTCAGATGACACTAGATACTAGAATCCATGGAAATGGACCGGCTATCTATTATCGGATTCCCGGTTATCAGGGTAGTATCGGTTTCATCAGTGCAATTCATGGTAAATTTTGCTGCCATTGCAATCGCATCCGTCTGACAGCCCGGGGAGAGTTGAAACCCTGCTTGTGTTACGGAGACGGTATTGATCTGCGGAAAATACTGCAAAGCTCTGCAAATGTGGAGCAAAAATTGCAGGATGCGATGCATAGAGCTGTATGGCAGAAGCCGGAAGCACATTGTTTTGAAACGCCGGAGGAGATTACAGAATTCAGAAAAATGATTCAGATAGGGGGATGATGCGGATGGAGCAGGTGGGAAGAATTGCGGCAATATGTATCAGTAGAGAACGGGGAACACAGAAAGAGGAAGTACAGTCTGTTGTACTGAAAGAAGACTGGGGGATAGAAGGGGATGCGCATGCCGGAAACTGGCATCGGCAGGTAAGTCTACTATCATTGGAAAAGATAGAGCAATTTCGAAAGAGTGGAGCGCAGGTTGACTTTGGTGCTTTTGGAGAAAATCTGGTGGTGGAAGGGTTCGACTTTCGGATGCTTCCGGTGGGGTCCAGACTGTTGGTCAATGAAGTTGTCTTCGAACTGACGCAGATCGGAAAAGAATGTCATCGACATTGCGCAATTTATCAGAAGATGGGGGACTGTATCATGCCACGGGAGGGTGTTTTTGCCAAAGTGGTAAAAGGAGGGCACATTCACGTGGGGGATGAGATAGCCTTGCTTTTGCCCGATACAGACAGACCGTTTACCGCCGCTGTGATTACGCTGAGTGACAAAGGATTTGCAGGAGAACGGGAAGATAAAAGTGGTCCTTTGATTCGGGAGATGTTACTGCAGGAAGATTATGAGGTGATAGAAACGTTTTTGCTTGCGGACGAACGTCTGGAGCTGGAGCGTCACCTTTGCAGGCTCGCAGATCAAAGACAGGTGAACGTGATTTTTACGTCGGGCGGAACTGGATTTTCTAGGCGGGATATCACGCCGGAAGCGACGACGGCAGTCTGCGATCGAATGGCACCGGGGATTGCCGAGGCGATTCGTGTCTATTCGCTGGGAATTACGAAGCGTGCCATGTTAAGTCGTGCAGTTTCCGGGATACGCGGAAATACGTTGATTGTAAATCTTCCCGGCAGTCCGAAAGCGGTTCAGGAAAGTCTGGAATATATTCTGCCAGTATTGGCGCATGGTCTTGGGATTCTGAGAGGAACAGAGTTTGAATGTGGAAAACAGGTATGAGAAAATGGGAAATATTGAAAAAGGTGCTGCATAAACTCGGCATAAGGAAGTACGTTTCGGCATGCTGTCTGACGGCTGTGATCGTCGTTTTGAGTCTAATAGCTTGTGCGGGCGCCCCGAGTACGAATGATGAGGACTTGACGTCTGAGGAAACTGAGATTCAGGTATTTATTGCGGCCAGTCTGCACACGGTTATGGAGGAATTGGCAGACATATATCATGAGAAACATCCGGAAATCACGATTACTTACAGTACGGACAGCTCAGGAACGCTGATGAACCAGATTGAGGAAGGGTTTGCGTGCGATATCTTCTTTTCGGCGGCGCAGAAGCAGATGGATCAACTGGAAATGGATGGATTTCTGTTGGATAAGACGAGAGCGAATGTGGTGAATAACCAAGTAGTTGTGATTACCCGGAAGGATAGTGAAACATATGTGACGGGATTGGAGAATCTGGAAGCTGCGGAGAACATTGCATTAGCCGGCGGAAGTGTTCCAGTTGGAAAATATACGAGACAGGCACTTGTCCGTCTAGGGATTTTGGATGAAATGGATTTGCCGGAAGAGATCACGACGGAACAAATCTCGAAGGCGCTTGGCGGTGTAGAAATCAGCGAGCAGCCGAATGTCAGTAGCGTTCTGAAAGCAGTGGCTGAGGGCGCCTGTGAGGTGGGTACGATTTATTATTCGGATACTTACGGATATGAGGATGAGGTGATGATTCTGCAGAGGGTGAGCAGTGATTTGACGGGAGATGTGATTTATCCGATTGCACAGATTGTAAATCCGGAAGCGGATGACATGCAGACACAGGCGGCGGCAGATTTTCTTGCATTTGTTCTTTCAGATGAAGCAAAGGCTGTATTTGAAGAGTACTATTTTGACACGAAGGTAAACTAAAGATGGAGAATATGATAGAAGCTCTAAAGAGTCTGGATTGGAGTCCGCTGTATATTTCCTTGAAAACGGGAATTGTAGCTACAATATTTTCCTTTTTCCTGGGACTTTATGCCGCATGCAGGGTGATGAAAGCATCACCGAGAAAGAAAGCGGTGTTGGATGGAATTCTGACGCTGCCGATGGTGTTGCCGCCTACAGTCGCAGGATTTTTTCTATTGTTGTTTTTCAGCAGACGCCGTCTGCTCGGTATGTTTTTGTATGAATATTTTGGTATAAAAGTAGTGCAGTCCTGGTTAGGGTGTGTTCTGGCAGCGACGGTGATCTCATTTCCGCTGATGTATCGCAATGCCAGAGCAGCATTTGAGCAGATTGACGTCAATCTGATTTATGTCGGGCGCACCTTGGGGATGTCCGATCGAAAAATCTTCTGGAGGATTGTGGTGCCGTCGGCAGGACCGGGGATTGCATCGGGTACGATTCTGACGTTTGCCAGGGCGCTGGGAGAGTACGGAGCAACCGTGATGTTGGCCGGTAATATTCCAGGGAAGACTGGAACCATTTCCCAGAAGATTGCGATGGTTGTGCAGGACGGTGACTATGAGAGCGCTGGCTTCTGGGTTCTGGTCGTGTTGATGATTGCATTTGGAATTATCTATTTGGTGAATATGGTAACCGGGAAAAAGGGTTGGACGATGAAGCGATGGTAGAAAAGGTATAAAGGATAAAAGTAAAGGAAAAAAATATGAAGCTGGAAGTGGATATTCGGAAAAATCTGGGAGATTTCCGGTTGGATGTACAATTGAAAAGTCAGTCGTCAAGAATTGGAATATTGGGTGCTTCTGGCAGTGGGAAGAGTATGTTGCTCAAATCACTTGCTGGTATTGAGACGCCAGATGTCGGCCGAATTCAAATAGGAGAGAATGTATTTTTTGATTCGTCCCGAAAACGGAATATAAAACCGCAAATACGCAGAGTTGGGTATTTGTTTCAGAATTATGCGTTATTTCCGAGGATGACGGTGGAGAAAAATATTGAAGCTGGATTGCGAGGTGACAGGGAGCAGAAACGACGACGTGTGCTGGAGATGATGGAAAAATTTCAGATATCAGATCTGGCAGGACGCCTCCCAAGTGAATTGTCCGGTGGGCAGCAACAGCGGGTCGCACTGGCGCGGATTATGGCCTATCAACCGGATGTTGTCTTGCTGGATGAGCCGTTTGCCGCGCTGGATATGTACTTGAAAGATCGGTTGCAGCAGGAAATGGCAGATATGTTGAAAGATTATCCTGGCATTGTTATACTGGTTTCGCACAGTAGAGATGAAATCTATCGCTTCAGTGAAGAGTTGTTGGTGATGCAACGGGGAGCTTCGCTTATTTTAGGAAGGACAAAGGAGATTTTTGAAGATCCAAGATTTGTGGAGGCTGCCAGGTTGACGGGGTGCAGAAATTTTTCTAGGATTCGGAGACTGGACGTGCATACAGTGGAAGCTGCAGATTGGGGAATTGTGTTGCATTTTCAGGGAGATGTTCCGGAGTGGGTAGTCAGTGTCGGGTATCGGGCGCATGATTTTGTGCCGTTATGGGGAGAAAGAACAAGGAATTGTCTGAAACTGCGGGTGGAGAGTCTGGCACAAGTTCCTTTTGAGTGGCACTATTATGTGTTGCCGGAAAAGGACACAGAAGAAAAGAGTACGCTCTGTTGGTTTGTACAACAAAAAAGTTGGAGAAATTTGGAAGAGAGAGGAATGCCGGATTATTTGCAATTGGAGGAAGAAAAGATTTTGTTTTTAAAAGATTCTTGTTAACTATTCTTTTTAGAAGAGGGGAAGAGAAAGCGGAAATGGAGGATAGGTATGGAAACCTTGTTTAGAATAGACGGTCAGATATTACTGTGGATTCAGGAAAACATCCGGCAGGACTGGATGACGCCGTTTTGGGAGTTTATTACATCGCTGGGGGATAAAGGATGGTTTTGGATTGCACTGTCTTTGTGTCTCATCATTCCAAAGAAGACGCGAAATGCGGGAATCGCCGCGCTGTTGTCAATTGCCGTGGGAGCATTATTCACGAACGCAATTCTGAAAGAGTTGATAGCACGTACCCGGCCATATGAAGTAGTGGAGGGACTGCAGGCGTTGATTCCAGGGCCAAAAGACTTTTCATTTCCATCGGGACATACCTGCGCGTCTTTTTCGGCAGCGTTTACTTATTATCGAACGCTGCCGAGACGATATGGGTGTATATTGATCGTGCTTGCCGTGCTGATCGCCTTTTCGCGCCTTTACGTGGGCGTGCACTATCCAACAGATATTTTGGGAGGACTTTTGATTGGATTTGCAGCAAGTAAGATTGTGCAAGCTGGTCAGCATTTATTGGAGAAGGGCGATCAAGAGAAATCACGTTTCTCAAATTAGCCTCTTTTCTTTTTGGTTTTCAAAGCTGCTTCCACAAATCCCTTGAATAATGGATGCGGACGGTTTGGTCGGGATTTTAACTCCGGATGTGCTTGAGTGGCAATAAACCAAGGATGTTCCGAAATCTCGATCATCTCGACAATACGGCCATCAGGGGAGATGCCGGCAAGCAGCATTCCGTTTTTGGACAGGATATCGCGGTAATCGTTGTTTATCTCATAGCGATGGCGATGACGTTCATGTACCAGTTCATTTCCATATAATTGACATGCTTTGGAAGTCGGAACCAGGGCGCAAGGATAAGAGCCAAGTCTGAGCGTTCCGCCGATATCTTCGACCCCAATTTGATCCGGCATGATATGAACGACAGGATGCGTAGTTTGGGGGTTTAGTTCCATGCTGTGGGCGTCGTGGTATCCCAAAACATTGCGGGCAAATTCAACGATGGCAAGCTGCATGCCGAGGCAAAGTCCTAGAAAGGGGACTTTATGAGTCCGGGCATATTGAATTGCCTCGATCATACCGTCGATGCCACGGTCTCCAAATCCGCCGGGGACTAGAATTCCGCTCACATCTCCGAGAATCCGATCGACATTCTCCTCATTGACAGTCTCAGAATCCACCCATTTGATGTTTACGGTGGTATGGCTGAAAATACCGCCATGCTTTAATGCTTCTACCACGCTGATATATGCGTCATGTAGTTGCGTATATTTTCCGACCAGTGCAACGGTGACATCCTGCGTAGGTTGGCGAAGGCAGTTTACCATCTCAATCCAGCCTTTCAGATCTGGAGTTGGGCAGTCCAAGTGTAGACATTCGCAGACGACGCCGGCGAGATTTTCCCGCTCCATGGCGAGCGGTGCTTCATAGAGATATTCCACGTCCAGATTTTGCAGTACATGGCTGGCTGGAAGGTTACAGAATAAAGAAATCTTGTCCTTCATATCTGTGGTCAATGGATACTCGGACCTGCAGACGATGACATCCGGCTGGATTCCCATACCTTGTAGTTCTTTAACGCTTGCCTGTGTCGGTTTCGTTTTCATTTCCTGGGATGCTTTCAAATATGGGATCAGTGTGACATGGACCAAGATGGCATTCTCATGTCCCATATCGTGCTGGAATTGGCGGATCGCTTCTAAAAATGGCTGACTTTCGATGTCACCGACTGTTCCGCCCACCTCGATAATGGCAATTTCTGTGTTTTTGGCTGCCGGATTCCGGTAGAACCGGCTTTTGATTTCGTTTGTGATATGTGGAATCACCTGTACGGTCCCACCGCCAAAGTCACCGCGCCGTTCTTTTTGCAGCACGGACCAGTATATTTTGCCGGTTGTCACATTGGAATTTCTTGTGAGACTCTCGTCGATGAAACGCTCATAATGTCCCAGATCCAGATCGGTTTCGGCTCCATCGTCCGTCACAAACACTTCGCCGTGCTGTACCGGGTTCATGGTGCCGGGATCCATATTGATATAAGGATCAAACTTCTGCATGGTGATCGTATAGCCCCTCGCTTTTAACAGACGGCCAAGCGATGCGGCAGTGATGCCCTTACCGAGTCCGGATACCACGCCACCTGTTACAAATACATATTTTACTGCCATTTTTTCTCCCTTCCTTTAAAACTATCCTGGATAATTGTGAAACTCTCACTCTTTAAAAAATAAAATTATACACCTATTTTTTGTAAAAATACAGGATTTTTTGAAAAAAAGGAAAAAAGGATGAGTATTTTGTTATGCTCCGTACCAAATACGTGGCATTTCACTGCGGCTGGCCTCATAGGAGGCTTCACAGGTCAATTGTATGCCAAGGCGCTTCAACATGCGGATGTCGACGTCCGAGAGCATCACGGAGGCGTGCATCTGACAGCCATTCAGTTTGGGTAACTGCTCTAATGCTGCTTTTGCTTCTGCTTGCAGAGCTGCACTGGTGGAAAGGGCAATCAGTACTTCGTCTGTGTGAAGGCGTGGATTATGACTCTTGAGATATTCTACTTTCAATTTCTGAATCGGTTCAATTGCTTCCGGGGAAATGACCCTCTTTTTATGGTCGATACCGGCCAGTTCTTTCGTGGCGTTCAGCAAAAGAGCGGCCGAAGCTCCGAGCAGACGGGTGGTTTTGCCAGTAATGATGGTTCCGTCGGGGAGTTCCATTGCAGCGGCTGGGCCTCCGGTTTGTGCGGCGCGCTCCAAGGCAGAGGGGACAACACTGCGGTTTTCTACAGAAATATGTGCCTGATTCATCAGAAGTTCGATCTTTCGGGCGTCCTCCTCCGGCCGTTTGCCGGTTAAAATATTGCTGAGTGACTGATAGTAACGACGGATTATTTCTTGCTTGGAGGCCTCCTGACAGATTTCATCATCACAGATACAGTTGCCAGCCATGTTGACACCCATGTCTGTCGGGGATTTGTAAGGGCTGTTTCCGTAGATACGTTCGAAAATCGTGTTGAGAACCGGGAAAATTTCCACATCACGATTATAATTTACGGTGGTTTCTCCATAAGCTTCCAGATGGAATGGATCAATCATGTTGATATCATTCAGATCTGCAGTTGCAGCTTCGTATGCCAGGTTGACCGGATGTTTTAACGGTAGATTCCAGACAGGAAACGTTTCGAATTTGGCGAACCCGGCGCGGATTCCCCGTTTGTGTTCATGATAAAGCTGTGACAGACAAGTTGCCATTTTTCCGCTTCCTGGTCCTGGGGCTGTGACGATGACAAGCGGACGGCTTGTCTCAATATAATCGTTTCTGCCATATCCTTCCTCGCTGACGATAAGAGGGATATTGGAAGGATAACCAGGGATATTATAGTGTTGATAGACTTTTACTCCCAGATTTTCCAATCGTTTTTTAAATAAAACGCTGCTCTCCTGACCAGAATATTGAGTGATGACGACACTTCCTACGTACAGACCACTCCCATGATAAGAATCAATCAGACGGAGCACGTCAGAGTCATAAGTGATTCCAAGATCACCGCGGATCTTGTTTTTATCAATATCTTTTGCACTGATTACGATGACAATCTCTGCCTGATCACTGAGTTGTTTCAGCATGCGTAATTTACTGTCAGGTGCAAAGCCAGGAAGTACGCGTGCTGCATGGAGATCATCAAACAGTTTTCCACCAAATTCCAGATACAATTTATTGTCAAATTGATTGATACGTTCCCGAATGTGTTCTGACTGTAATTTGAGATATTTCTCGTTGTCGAATCCAATTTTCATTACTGTTTACCGTTCCCTTCTTCTATGTATTTATGCACATGATTGTAATGAGTCTATGTTATTAAGTATACAATAGAATTGCCTCTGTTTACAATATTTTCACAATGTTTTGGTTGATTTATGAAGTATCGCTACTTATAATAGTAATAGTACGTCATTTTCAAACTTTGTCAGATTGTTCTGTGAAATGATGTGCCAGAGATCTTAGGAGGATTGGAATGAACAATAAAGATAACAAGAAGAAAAACCAGAACAGGCAGAGTTGGAATATTATTTTGGTAACAACATTGATGGCTGCTTTTCTGGTTTTTGGCTTGTATTCGATGATGCAGGATACGACGCCGGAAGAAATTTCATATAATGAATTTTTGAAGATGGTGGATGACGGAGAGGTCGAGAAAGTCACCATTGGAAATACCAAGATTTTCATTACCACGAAAGATAATGTCAAAGAAGACAGTGAAGAAAATCCTCTGGACAAGATGTTAAGAGAAAGCACGGGTGGCAATGAGAAACAGCCAAACTTTTATACCGGTGCTGTAAAAGATGATTCACTTTCCGATCGACTGTATGAGGCGGATGTGGAATATGGACAGGAGATACCGGACACTGCACAATCAATGGTGCTTGAAGTTTTTATCACGGTGATTCTGCCGATTCTGATGATTGTGATTCTGTTTAATTTCCTGATGCGCCGAATGTCAAAAGGTGGCGGAATGATGGGAATTGGAAAGAGTAATGCCAAGGTTTATGTGGAAAAGGAGACGGGAGTCACGTTTCAGGATGTGGCTGGACAGGATGAAGCGAAAGAATCTCTGCAAGAAGTAGTCGATTTTCTGCATAATCCTGGTAAATATACCGGAATTGGGGCGAAACTTCCGAAGGGAGCGTTGCTGGTGGGACCTCCCGGGACCGGAAAAACGTTGTTAGCCAAAGCAGTGGCTGGGGAGGCAAAGGTCCCGTTTTTCTCACTTTCCGGATCTGCATTTGTTGAAATGTATGTGGGCGTCGGTGCATCTCGAGTTCGGGATTTATTCAAGCAAGCGCAGGCTATGGCTCCCTGTATCGTGTTTATTGACGAGATTGATGCAATTGGAAAGAGCAGGGATAATGGACTGGGCAGTAACGATGAGAGAGAACAGACATTGAACCAATTATTGGCGGAGATGGATGGGTTTGATACCAATAAAGGGTTGTTACTTCTGGCGGCGACGAATCGTCCGGAAGTTTTGGACCCGGCGCTTCTTCGTCCGGGACGTTTCGATCGTCGGATCATCGTGGATAAGCCGGATTTGAAAGGGCGTACAGATACGCTGAAAGTACATTCAAAAGATGTCAAGATGGATGAGACGGTAGATTTAGAAGCGATTGCGTTGGCGACTTCCGGAGCAGTGGGTTCAGATTTGGCGAACATGATCAATGAAGCGGCGATCAATGCGGTGAAGAACGGAAGAAAGGTTGTCAGCCAGGGTGATTTGTTTGAAGCGGTGGAAGTAGTCTTAGTCGGAAAAGAAAAGAAAGATCGAATCATGAGCAAAGAAGAGCGCAGGATTGTATCTTATCATGAGGTAGGACATGCGCTGGTGAGTGCGCTGCAAAAAGATGCGGAGCCAGTTCAGAAGATTACGATTGTGCCGCGTACCATGGGAGCATTGGGGTATGTGATGCAGACGCCGGAAGAAGAGAAGTTCCTGAATACGAAAAAGGAACTGGAAGCGATGTTGGTAGGTACTTTGGCCGGACGGGCAGCGGAGGAGATTGTGTTTGACACAGTGACGACCGGGGCCTCTAATGATATCGAGAAAGCGACAAAGCTTGCCCGGGCAATGATTACGCAATATGGTATGTCAGAAAAATTTGGTTTGGTTGGCCTGGAGTCAATACAGAGCAGGTATTTGGATGGAAGACCGGTGAAGAATTGCGGTGAGGCAACTGCCGCTGAGATTGATACGGAAGTGATGCGGATGTTGAAAGAATCTTACGAGGAGGCAAAACGGCTTTTGAGTGAGCATCGTAAGACTTTGGATGAGATTGCGGCATTTTTGATCGAGAAAGAAACTATCACAGGGAAGGAATTCATGAAGATTTTCCGAGAAGCAGAAGGAATCCCAGAGCCGGATGAGAAAGAGGAAAGCGATAAAAGTGACAAAAAGGAAGAACGGATTGTCATGAAAAAGACGGAGGACGTCATTTGTCTGGGGACAAATAGTGAGCCGGATACGACCATAGAGAATGGGACTGACGAATCTTCACAGGAAGAGGAGCAAGAGAAGAAAGGTGGGTATTCTCTGGTAGAATAGTATAAGCGAATATATCCCACAAAATCGGAGAACGGATTTCGATTTTGTGGGATTTTTCTATGATATTGAGAAGGGGGTACTTATGGAAAATATAGATTTTGATATTGAAGAGGAATTGAAAAAACTTCCTGGCAGACCAGGCGTCTATATTATGCATGATGAAAAAGATCATATTATTTATGTCGGGAAAGCGATCAGTCTGAAAAATCGTGTGCGTCAGTATTTTCAGAGCAGCCGTAACAAGGGAGTAAAGATTGAACAGATGGTGACGCACATCCGGAGATTTGAATATATTGTGACAGATTCTGAATTGGAAGCTTTGGTATTGGAATGTAATCTGATCAAAGAACATCGGCCGAAATATAATACGATGCTGATGGATGATAAGACATATCCATTTATCAAAGTGACTGCGAATGAGGCATTTCCTCGGGTGCTGATTTCCAGGAAAATGTTAAAGGATAAGGCCAAGTATTTTGGACCATTTACAAGCGGACAAGCAGTGAGAGATACGATTGATTTGATTCATAAACTCTACCATATTCGCAGCTGTAATCGAAATTTACCAAAAGACATGGGGAAGGAGCGGCCTTGTCTGAATTACCATATTCATCAATGTAATGCTCCCTGTCAAGGTTATATTTCTGAGGAGGACTACGGGAGAGCTGTCACAGAGGTGTTGCGCTTTTTGAATGGACACTATGACACCATTTTGAAAGAATTGGAAAAGAAAATGAACGTGGCTTCAGAAGCGCTAGAATTTGAAAAGGCGATTGAATATCGGGAATTGTTAAATAGTGTGAAGAAAGTTGCACAGAAGCAGAAGATCACAGATTCTAGCGGAGAAGACAGGGATATTTTGGCGGTGGCGACTGAGGAAGAAGATGCGGTAGTGCAGGTGTTTTTTATTCGTGGTGGACGTCTGATCGGACGGGATCATTTTTATCTGAGAATTACAACGGGCGAAAAAGAGGCGGAGATTCTGGATAGTTTTATCAAACAATATTATGCGGGAACTCCTTTCATTCCCGGGGAGCTAATGCTTCCCGAAGAGTTGGAGGATACGCGGGTGCTTGAGGAATGGTTGAGTGCGAAGCGTGGTGCGAAGGTGGTAATACGGGTTCCGAAAAAAGGGACCAAGGAAAAGTTGGTGGAGCTGGCAGCAGATAATGCAAAACTGGTTTTAAGTAAAGATAAGGAACGGTTGAAACGGGAGGAGGGACGTACCATCGGTGCCGTTAAAGAGATTGCCAAAATTCTAGAGATTGAGGAAATTCGGCGGATGGAGGCATATGACATCTCCAATACCAACGGTTTTGAGTCGGTTGGCTCTATGGTGGTATATGAATCCGGCAAACCGAAACGAAATGATTACCGCAAATTCAAGATCAAAGGAATCCAAGGTGCAGATGATTATGGCAGCATGAAAGAAGTTTTGACTCGGCGGTTTCAACATGGATTTAAAGAACGGGAGGAGAGCAAGGAGCTGGGAGGATTTACCGCGTTTCCGGATTTGATTTTGATGGACGGTGGAAAAGGTCAGGTGAATGTGGCTCTGGAAGTTCTGGAGAAACTGCATTTGCAAATACCGGTATGCGGAATGGTGAAAGACGACCATCACAGAACCCGGGGTCTTTATTATAATAATATGGAGATTGCGATTGAAAAATCTTCCGAGGCGTTTCGACTGATTACCAGAATCCAGGATGAGGCGCACCGTTTTGCGATAGAATATCATCGTCAGTTGCGGGGGAAAGGTCAGGTACATTCTATTTTGGACGATATACCGGGGATCGGTCCAGCCAGGCGCAAAGAGCTTATGAAGCATTTTCAAAGTCTGGAGGAAATAAAGAACGCGGAAGTAGAAGAATTGTTGAAGCTACCTTCTATGAACGAAAAATCAGCAAAGAGTGTATACAACTTTTTTCACGAGTGATATACTGAATCTATTGATAATTTACCATCAGGAAGTGGTGGAATAGAAGAATATAAATCAAAGGAGTGCATATGGAAAGTGGAGTAGAGATTAGAGACATTGTAGAGAAGATGGAATTGAAGAATCTGACGCCGAGCATTGATTTGAGCGGAAGAAGAGTGGAGGTACCGGATATCAACAGGCCAGCGTTGCAGTTGACTGGATATTTTGATCATTTTGGATCAGAACGCGTTCAGATTATTGGTTATGTGGAGTACACGTATCTGCAGACGTTGACCGAAGAGCGCAGGTCAAAGATTTACGAAGAACTACTGTCATATAAAGTACCCTGTATTATTTTTTGTAGGGATCTGCCTCCGGATGAAATATTGATTCAGAAGGCGGAGCGGCATCAGATACCAATTTTCCAGTCCGCTCAGAAGACTTCTTCCTTTATGGCGGAAATTATTCGATGGCTGAATGTGCGCCTGGCCCCCTGTATTTCTATTCATGGAGTACTGGTTGATGTAAACGGTGTCGGAATTTTGATTATGGGTGAGAGTGGCATTGGTAAGAGCGAGATGGCATTGGAACTGGTAAAACGTGGCCATCGACTTGTGACGGACGATGTGGTGGAGATTCGAAAAGTTAGTGATGATACGTTGGTTGGCAGCGCTCCTGAGATTACCAAACATTTTATTGAGCTGCGGGGAATTGGGATTGTGGATGTCAAATCGTTGTTTGGTGTTCAGAGTGTGAAAGAGACACAGACGATAGACATGGTGATGACTTTGGAAGAGTGGAACCGAGATAAAGATTATGATCGTCTTGGGTTGGAAGAACAGTATACAGAATTTTTGGGAAATCGGATTATCTGTCATGCACTTCCGGTACGTCCGGGACGTAATCTGGCAATCATTGTGGAATCGGCATCTGTGAATTATCGACAAAAACAGATGGGATACAATGCCGCGCAGGAACTTTATCGTAGAGTACAGGAGAATATAACCAAAAAGTGATGGGAGGAAGAGATGAAATATTGTTTTGGAGTAGATGTTGGCGGGACGTCGATTAAGATGGGATTGTTCCGGGAAGATGGAGATTTGCTGGAAAAATGGGAGATTGTGACGCGTCAAGAAAATCATAGTGATGAGATTCTGCCGGATATTGCGGAGTCTGTATCGGCCAAAATAAAAGAATATCGTCTCACCCGAGAAATGGTTACAGGAATAGGAATCGGCGTGCCAGCTCCGGTCACAGAGGATGGGATTGTGAATGGTTGTGCGAATCTGGGCTGGGAATATAAAGAAGTGAAACGTGAAATGGAAAGTCTAACTGGACTTTTGGTCAGAGTGGGAAATGATGCCAATGTGGCGGCTCTGGGAGAAATGTGGAAGGGGGCCGGAGCCGGACAGAGGAATTTGGTTATGGTGACGCTGGGGACCGGTGTCGGAGGTGGATTGGTTGTAGGTGGAAAAGCCATTGCAGGGGCGCATGGTGCCGGTGGGGAGATCGGTCATATGTGCGTCAATTACAAGGAGAAAGAAGTCTGCGGCTGTGGAAATTCTGGCTGTCTGGAACAATACGCCTCAGCGACCGGGATTGTACGAATTGCAAAAAAAAGGCTGGAAGGAAATTCAGAGAATACGGTATTGACTTCTGAAAATCTGACTGCGAAGCAGGTGTTCGACGCGGTGAAAGCGGGAGATCAGATTGCCTGTGAGATTGCGGAAGAATTTGGAAACTACATGGGACATGCGTTGGCAAATATTGCGGCGATTGTAGATCCGGCAGTTATCGTATTTGGTGGAGGAGTTTCCCGTGCGGGAGAGATACTTTTGGATTATGTGAGGAAGCCTTATCAGGAACGAGCTTTTTTTGCGGACCGGGCCGTGAAATTTGTACTTGCAGAACTGGGAAATGATGCTGGAATATATGGCGCTGCAAAATTGATTTTAGAATAATAATAATGGAATAGAAAAAAGAATCGCCGCTGCTAAGAGCTTTGCGATTCTTTTTTTATTCTCAACCTTCGGCAGGAGGCGCGTCACCGCCGCCATCGGCAGGAGGTGCGTCACCACCGCCATCAGGAGGGGTGTCACCACCATCTTCAGGAGGAGTATCACCGCCACCTTCTGAGGGAGGAGGAACGTCGCCACCTTCAGGAGGAGTATCACCATTATTTTCACCATTCTCGCCGTTCTCGCCATTTTCTTCTGTTTCTTCTTCTGGATCAGGCTCTACATAATGTCCATAACAGCTCTGTGAGGGCGCGGTACCTGGAGCAAAATATTCTGTCAGACCAGGACAACTTCCGGTAGCCAACATTCCAGATTCGGTACAGATGGTTTTTTGCTCAATTTCAGGTGGCATCACGAAGTCCCTGTATTCTAGATTGGCGTGAATCCGTGTCATAATACTTCGCCACAAATCTAAGTGCCAAGAAGTATTGCTCAGTGGTTTATTTGCATCATAACCGCCCCATACAGAACAGGTATAATAAGGGGTAAATGCAGAAAACCAGATATCCACACTACCATTTGAACTGTCTGTACTAGTACCGGTCTTTCCGGATACAGGCATGTTACCAAGCCGTGCGCGTGTACCAGTTCCCTGTGTGACAACGTCGATCATCGCGTTTGTCAGGAGAGCAGCGGTGGAAGATTGCATCACTTGTTCTGTATCTGGCGTATTTTCCAGAAGAACATTTCCGTCATGATCCAAAATTTCGGTATACAAAATTGGCTTTGTGTAGACGCCATTATTTGCAATTGCTGCATATGCGGCCGTCATTTCCAGATTATAAACTCCGCGGGTGATACCACCTAAAGCGGTCGGAAGCTGAATATCGGAATATCCGGGGAAATTTGGATCGTTGCCGTCCACCAAAGTAGAGAAGTGGAGGCGTCTCAGGTAATCATAACCAATTTGTGGACCGATATCAGATAATACTTTGACAGTTACCACGTTGGCTGACTGTTCGATTGCTCTGCGAACTGTGAAATTGCCTTTGTAGGAATTGGCACCCCACCAGTTGCGGACCGGTGTGCCGTCTTCATAATTAAATGGAGAATCTTCCGTAGCAGTTGCCAGGGTATAGCCACAGGCATCCAGAGCGGGCAAGTAAGTAGAGAGCACCTTAAAACAGGAACCGGGCTGTCTTGGCGAATCGGTTGCCCGATTCAAGGACAAGCTGGACTTCTTGTCTCCGCGTCCGCCTACAATTGCTTTCACCTGCCCCGTATACTGATCCATTATGACAACGGAAGTTTGAGGTTGCGGATTAATGGAAAGTCGTTCATCATAAGTATCGTTTTCTGTGACATTCAGAGTAGTCTTATATTCATTTACTGCCTGTTGGGCTTCTTCCGGAGAAGAAAAGATAAGCGGATATTTACCACCACGGGTATCTGAAAGAAATTTTCGGAGCATTTCTGTACTATAGTTCTCCACTGTGCCGTCTGCTCTTGTGACAGTTGCAACGAATTCTACTCCATACTCAATCAGCCAGGGGTAATTTTCGTTATTGGCGACTTCTTCATCGCAGATCTGTTGGATTCCGAGATCCTGAGTCGCTTTGATTGTCAAACCGCCGCTATACAATGCATTATAAGCCTGTGTATAAGTATACCCTTTTTTGTTTTGCAGATCTTCTATCACTTGTTCGGTGAGAGCATCAATAAAATAAGTGTATGGTTTTTCTTCTGTGACGGCGGCGTTTGTCGTCTGGATTCGAGAGTAGACATCATCGGCAATGGCTTCATCATAGGCTTCTTTTGTAATGAAACCCTGATCCAACATGTTCTTTAACACTTTATCGCGGCGCTTTTTGTTGCTTTCCGGGTTGGTGATTGGATTATGGTTGGACGGACTCTGTGTAATACCGGCAATTGCGGCGCACTCTGAGAGATTGAGCTCAGATACATCCTTGTTAAAATACCGCAAGGCAGCGGATTGTACACCCAAACAGTTCTGGCCAAGGTTGATAGTATTCATATAGGCTTCCAGAACTTCGTCCTTACTCATCTGTTTTTCAATCTCTACGGCAAGAAATTGTTCCTGCAGCTTTCGTTCTAATCTGTCATAAAAGGTTTTTTCCTCGGTAAAGTTTGGGAATACATTGTTCTTGATTAATTGCTGAGTCAATGTACTGGCACCTTCGCTAAAATTACCGGATGTGATGCCTACAACGCCAGCACGGAGGATTCCCTGAAGGTCGATTCCGTTATGTTCATAGAAACGCTCGTCCTCAATTGCGATAAATGCATGGGCAAGGTTGTCCGGAATCGTGTCAATTTTTTTGTAAATTCGGTTGGCTCCCGAGGAGACAAATCGTTCCAGTTCTGTTCCATCCTGGGCGTATACAAATGTCGTGTAGCCGGAAGGGCGGACGTCCTCTGGGGTAACGGTAGGCGTATCATCTATAATTCTTTTCACAAACAGACCTACGCCTGCGGCGCCCAGGATCATCACCAACAACATGCATATGAGCAATGCTTTAAAAAAACGGACGCCGATTCGTTTCTTTTTCATATTTTTATTTGAAGATATCTTCTTTTGCTTATTCGAAGCTTTTTTCTTTCCATAATTCATGAATAATATCCTCCTTTATTCATTTTCCCATTATAGCAAATTTGCATGTTTAAATAAAGAAAAAAATGAAAAGTTCATATTTCTACAAAAATTCTTAAGAAATCTATTGTTGGGACCGTTTGATTCCTGTTATACTTTTGCGTGTAGATAATATTGTCTGACGCACGGTACTATTCAACAATAATTGAATAAAACAGTGCGCCGGGAGATAGACAGTTTAGATGGAGTGAGACGAAATGGAGAATCAGTATCGAACAGTTTATGTGGGTGGTATGGCTGAAATTGTAGAGAAGAAATCTCGTTTTATTGCGGAAATATTTCCAGTATTTTCGGAGGAAGAGGTTTTGCAGACTTTGGAAAAGACGAGGAAACAATATTGGGATGCCAGGCATCATTGTTGGGCATATGTACTTGGCGGACAACCGGAGGTGACACGTTGCAGCGATGATGGGGAACCGAGTCAGACAGCGGGCAAACCGATACTCGATGTAATTATGGGCCAGGAACTTCGTAATGTGCTAGTGATTGTCACGCGGTACTTTGGCGGAACACTTCTTGGTACGGGAGGGTTGGTTCGTGCGTATTCCAAAGCAGCACAGGAAGGCCTCGCCCACAGTAAGATTATTACCAAAATTTTTGGATTTAAACTGAAAATAAATATAGATTATGCGGGATTGGGAAAGATACAGTATATTCTGGGGCAGCGAGGGCTCCATTTGTTGGATACGATCTATACGGATATGGTTGAATTGATTGCCCTCGTTCCGATGGAAGAAAAAACACGAATAGAAGCAGAACTGTTAGAAGGCACGAATGGACAGGCAGTTTTTGAGGAGGGCGAAACGTGTTGGTTTGCGTGGATGGATGGCGAGATTATTATTGATGGATAAAGAGGTCTCCAGGATACGGAGTTCCTGGAGACCGAGTAGATGTTTTTTATTATTTATGATGTGTTTATGAAAATTCTGGTTCTATTAAACCATAGGAACCATCTTTTCGTTTATAAACTACATTCACCTGATCAGTTTCCGCGTTGTAGAACACGAAGAAAGCATGTCCAAGAAGTTCCATTTGTATACATGCGTCTTCTGCAAACATTGGTTTGATACCAAAACGTTTGGTGCGGACAATCTTAATCTCATCATCTGTCCCTTCTTCGTTCGAGTCGATGAATTCCTGCTGAAAGTCATTGCCGCTGGAACTCTGGCTTTTGGAAATCAATTTGTTTTTGTATCTGCGGAGCTGTCGTTCAATGACTTCTTCCACAAGATCAATGGAAACATACATGTCATTGCTTACCTGCTCGGAACGGATAATGCTTCCCTTCACAGGAATGGTGACCTCGATCTTTTGTCTCTCTTTTTCTACACTGAGTGTTACGATGATTTCTGTTTCAGGAGTAAAGTACCGCTCGAGCTTGCCTAATTTTGACTCGATTGTGTTCTTCAAACTTGGTGTTACGTCGATGTTCTTACCGCTGATAATAAAATTCATATGCCCAACTCCTTTACTATGAAAATCCGCCGCCGAATAGGCGGCATAAAATCAGGGATGCCAAGTGCGCCCTCAAAACTTTCCTGTTTGATGGATGCGCTCGATTGTGGACGCATGCAGGTTTACTTCATACTTGGTACCTGTGTACAAGTATTATAGCACAGATGGAAATTATTGTATAGAACGAATCACCTCGATTCGGGTAATTTTTCCATCTGTAATTTTGGCAACGCGCAGCCCAAAGTCCTTGTAATATGTACAGGCACCCACACCCACTTCCTGATTGTCTTCATTTAATTTGCGGAGCATAAGTTGACCAAGAGTTTCATCATCTTCATAGGGAATATGAACATGAAGAAGACGATTCACATGTTTTGTTTTTTGTGTGGCGCGGAAAATGACTTTTTCTGATTGATCAAAAGTAACGAATAAGAACTTTCGAGTCGCAAATAAAAATGCGATTGCGATGACACCGATCAGACTATTGATGGAATTAGAGTGATCAATGATGATCTGTCGAGCAATTGCAAAAAGTAGTACTTCGAATGCCGTAGACTGCGTATGCAGATAAAGCATACGAATCATCTCGACTCCTATGATCAAATTAAAGCAGTTTGTCAGTAAATCTTCATAATTTGGATAAGTATTTAGATCAGGAAGATTGCGAAAATCAACAATTAGCTGAACGATCATGATGCTGATTCCGGCCGCCAATATCAATGCGATGACAAGTTCCAGAGCGGTGGTGATGTCTTTTAGAAATAGATTGAAGTATTTTTTCATTTGTTGTTCTCCTTCGCATTTTAATATTGGTGGGGAATTCTGATTTAATTGTTTAATGCGGTACGTTTTCGTATCCGGGCATCTAATATTTTCTTGCGGATTCGCAGATTATTCGGAGTGACCTCCAAAAGTTCATCTGTATCAATAAAATCCAGCGCTTCCTCCAAGCTTAGGATGCGCGGCGGGGTAAGCCGCAGTGCTTCGTCCGCATTGGAAGAACGGGTATTCGTCAAATGCTTGGTCTTACATACATTTAATTCGATATCATCCGTCTTATTATTCTGTCCAATCACCATGCCGGCATATACCTTCTCGCCGGGGCCTATAAACAGTGTACCACGTTCCTGGGCATTGAACAATCCATAAGTTACAGATTCTCCGGCCTCAAACGCGATCAGTGATCCTTGTTTGCGATATTGGATGTCTCCTTTATAAGGAGTGTATCCGTTGAAACTGGTATTGAGGATTCCATTGCCCCTGGTATCCGTCAAAAATTCTCCGCGATATCCAATCAGTCCCCTGGACGGGATCAGGAATTCCAGACGGGTGTAACCGCCGTTTGAGGTACTCATATTCTGAAGTTCCCCTTTTCGCTGGCTTAGTTTTTCGATCACAACCCCGGTAAATTCTTCCGGTACATCGACGTAGGCCAATTCTACGGGTTCCAGACGCTGTCCTTTTTCATTCTTTTTATACAAGACTTCTGCCTTGCTGACAGCAAATTCATAACCTTCCCGGCGCATGTTTTCAATCAGAACAGAAAGATGGAGTTCTCCACGACCCGATACTTTGAAACAATCGGCATTTTCAGTTTCTTCCACACGCAAGCTGACATCAGTATTCAATTCCCGGAACAGACGATCGCGAATGTGGCGGGATGTGACATATTTGCCATCCTTTCCGGCAAAAGGACTATCGTTGACCAGAAATTGCATGGCAATTGTCGGTTCCGAAATCTTTTGAAATGGAATAGCAATTGGGTGTTCTGGAGAGCATAAAGTATCTCCAATTGAAATATCGGAGATTCCGGAAATTGCGACGATAGAACCAATCTCTGCCCTCTGTACTTCTATTTTTTTTAGACCGTCGAATTCATAAAGTTTGCTGATCTTTACTTTTTCTTGTTTATCAGGATTGTGGTGATTGATTAACATCATCTCCTGATTCACAGAAATTGACCCGTTATCTACTTTACCGACACCGATTCTGCCGACGTATTCATTATAATCTATGGTGCTAATCAGCACTTGCGTAGATGCGTCCGGATCTCCTTCTGGAGCTGGAATGTAATCAATAATCGTCTCAAACAATGGCTCCATATTTTTTTCATCATCGGTGAGATCTAATACGGCGACGCCGTCTTTTGCGGAAGCATAGACAAAGGGGCAGTCCAACTGTTCATCGGTTGCATCTAGATCCATGAATAATTCGAGGACCTCATCAATCACAGCGTCTGGTCTTGCTTCCGGTCGGTCAATTTTATTGATACAGACGATGACGGGGAGACCAAGTTCCAGAGCTTTGCGCAATACAAACTTTGTCTGAGGCATGGCGCCTTCAAAAGCATCGACGACTAGAACGACACCGTTTACCATTTTCAGAACACGCTCCACTTCTCCTCCGAAATCAGCGTGTCCGGGGGTGTCAATGATGTTGATTTTAATTCCTTTGTAAAATACGGCGGTATTTTTGGAAAGAATCGTGATTCCGCGTTCCCTTTCAATGTCATTGGAATCCATGACACGTTCCTGTACTTCCTGATTTGCGCGGAATACGCCGCTTTGTTTCAGAAGCTCATCGACCAGAGTTGTTTTGCCATGATCAACATGGGCTATGATTGCAATATTTCTGACATCTTGTCTTTTTGTTTTCATAAACTTATCAATCCTTTTTTATTTTTGTGAAGGCAGAAGCGTCCGCCAAAAATTTTAATTTCACACAGGTACATGCCAGTGCGTTTCTTATTTTATCATAAAAAAATTATTTTACAAGAGGGTCTGAAAGCATCCTTTTTTCGATATTTTTTGATGGATTTCTTGAAAGGCAAAAATTTTGACGAAAACATTTTCCAGAAAACGGTTCTAATTGCAGACAAGGATTCATAGACTTAGTAGTGACTCAAAAATACCGCAAAGAGGAAGGGAGAATTACGCGTTATGTCAGATAAGGTTATTGAAAACAACCAAGTAACTATTATGGGAGAAGTAGTGTCCGAATTTCAGTTTAGCCATGAAGTGTTTGGAGAAGGATTTTACATGCTGGAGGTATTGGTAAGGCGATTGAGTAATTCGGAAGACAGAATTCCGTTGATGGTATCAGAGCGGTTGATTGATGTAAATCAGGATTACCGCGGAGAGCACATCTATGTAACGGGACAGTTCCGGTCATATAACCGGCATGAGGAGCAGAAAAATCGACTGGTACTTTCCGTGTTTGTCAGAGAAATTGCATTTGTGGAAGAGGAAATGGATGCGTCCAAAACAAATCAGATTTTACTGGAAGGGTATATCTGTAAAGAGCCAGTATACAGAAAAACCCCACTGGGACGGGAGATTGCAGATTTACTTCTGGCTGTAAATCGTCCGTATGGAAAATCCGATTACATACCGTGTATCTGTTGGGGCAGAAATGCCAGATATACGTCAGGTTTTGGAGTGGGTCAGCATGTGCAATTGCTGGGAAGAATCCAGAGCAGAGATTATGTGAAGAAATTATCAGAGACGGAAACGGAGACGAGAACCGCGTATGAAGTTTCTGTCAGTAAATTAGAATGTATAGATGATGCGTTGCAAATTTAGGAAAAGCAACAGGAAAGGCCGGTCCCCATTGACACCAAATCGTTTTAATGATAGAATTTGAAACAGTAAAATAATGTCAGGAGGATGAAAATGGCTGTTTTTGAAGGTGCTGGAGTGGCGATTATAACCCCATTTCATGCAGACGGAAGTATTAATTATGATAAACTGAGTGAGCTGATTGATTATCATTGCGAAGGCGGTACGGATGCGATTATTATCTGTGGAACGACAGGTGAATCCTCCACACTGACGGAAGAAGAACACATGGATTGTATTAAATTTACGATTCAGCAGGCAAAGGGCAGGTTGCCTGTAATTGCCGGTACAGGTTCTAATTGTACACGTACAGCGATTTGCATGTCTAAAGAGGCGGCGGAGGCCGGGGCGGATGGGTTGCTTATTGTAACTCCATATTATAATAAGGCGACACAGCAGGGCTTGATTGCACACTATAAAGCGATTGCGGCGGAGGCGAAAGCTCCGATCATTCTTTACAGTGTGAGCAGCAGAACAGGTGTGAATATTGAAGCGTCGACAGTAGCCACGTTGGTGAAAGAAGTAGAGAATATTGTGGGAGTCAAAGAAGCTTCAGGGAACATCTCTCAGGTGGCAAAGATCATGCAGTTGACAGACGGTAATGCGGAACTGTATTCAGGAAATGACGATCAGATTGTTCCGATTCTGTCTCTCGGTGGAAAAGGTGTGATTTCGGTATTGTCAAATGTGGCTCCGCGTGAGACGCACGATATTGTCGCAAAGTTCAAGGCCGGAGACGTGGCAGGAAGTTGTGCTCTGCAATTGAAGGCGCTTCCACTGGTTGCACAATTGTTCTGCGAAGTGAATCCAATTCCAGTAAAAAAGGCAGTGAATTTGATGGGAATGGATGTTGGCGGTTTGAGAATGCCACTCAGCGAGCTTACTCCGGAACATACGGAGAGTCTTGCACAGGCGATGCGAGAATTCGGGATAAAATTGGCGTGAACATAAGAGTTTGAATGTGAGGCTTGTTACATTCGGAAACGTTATATAGGAATTGTGAAAAGGATATCATTTGTTGAGTTCGCCCAACATATATGATATCCTTTCATTATGTCACTATGAAAGATTATATTTCTTTCCGGAAACAGGAAGTGATTCTGTGTTTGCGGCGGAAATAAAAGCGGAAATGGAGGAAACTATGATAAAAGTATTATTGTATGGATGCAATGGGAAAATGGGACGAGTGATTACTGAGTTGGTGAAAAATGATGAAACGATGGAGCTGGTTGCAGGGGTAGACCAGTATACAGGTGTTCCAAATGACTATCCAGTTTTTGAAAGTATAGAGAAATGTGATGTTGTGGCGGATGTTGTGATTGATTTTTCCAATGCGCAAGCGGTAGATGCGTTGCTGGATTATTGTAAGGAAAAACGAGTTCCGGTGGTACTTTGTACAACAGGACTTTCAGATGCGCAGCTTGGGAAGGTGGAGGAGATTGCCAAAGAGATAGCGGTACTGCGGTCTGCAAATATGTCACTGGGTATCAATTTGCTTTTGAAACTTCTTCAGAATGCGGCAAAAGTACTCGGGCCTGCGGGATATGATATTGAATTGGTGGAACGGCATCACAATCAGAAATTGGATGCGCCGAGCGGTACGGCGATTGCACTGGCAGATTCGGTAAATGATGCGTTGCAGAATGAATATTCTTATGTCTATGACAGAAGCCAGGTTCGGCAGAAACGAGATGCGAAAGAAATTGGGATTTCTGCGGTGCGTGGAGGAACAATCGTGGGACAACATGAAGTGATCTTTGCAGGTGTTGATGAAGTCATTGAATTCAAACATACGGCGTATTCCAGAAGTGTTTTTGGAAAAGGCGCGGTAGAAGCTGCAAAATATTTGGCGGGAAAACCAGCTGGAATGTACAATATGGCGGATGTTATTCAATTTTAGAGAGGAAGTTTCATGAAGAAATTAGAACAAAAGTATTTGGAACGGTTATCAGATCTGTATCCGACGATTGCAGCGGCTTCCACAGAGATCATTAACCTGGAGGCAATCTTGAATCTTCCAAAGGGAACGGAACATTTTTTGACGGACATCCACGGGGAATATGAGGCGTTTGCACACGTGCTGAAGAATGGTTCCGGCTCTGTACGGAGGAAAATCGACGACGTGTTTGGAAATCGGCTGAGCGTTCGGGATAAGCAGGCGCTGGCATCGCTTGTCTATTATCCAAAAGAAAGAATGGAGATTGTCAAGCGCACGGAGAGTAATATGGAGGATTGGTATAAGATCAATCTTTTCCGTCTGATTGAGTTGAGTAAACGATCCGCCAGCAAATATACTCGGTCCAAGGTTCGAAAGGCTCTGCCGAAGGATTTCGCCTATGTCATTGAAGAACTGATTACGGAAAAGGCGGATATGACGGACAAAGAGTCTTATTATAATAAGATTATATCCACGATTATCCGAATCGGCAGTGCGGAGGAATTTATCTGTGAGATATCAGAACTGATTCAAAGGTTGGTGGTAGATCATCTACATATTGTAGGGGATATTTATGACAGGGGTCCTGGTCCGCATATTATTATGGATACGTTGATGTCGTATCATTCCGTAGATGTGCAGTGGGGGAATCATGATGTGCTCTGGATGGGAGCGGCAGCAGGGCAGAGAGGTTGCATCGCCAATGTCATTCGGATCTGTGCCCGGTATGGGAACCTGGATATCCTGGAGGACGGGTATGGAATCAACCTGCTTCCGTTGGCAACTTATGCGCTCAGAGTTTACGGGGAGGACCCCTGTACTTGCTTCGCATTAAAAGGGACGCAGCGTCCGGAGAAGGAAGAGCGGGAATTGAATCTGCGTCTGCACAAGGCGATTTCTATTATTCAGTTCAAGGTAGAAGGGCAAATTATAGCCCGCAATCCCCAGTTCCATCTGGAAAGTAGGAATTTGCTGGGATGCATTGACTATGAAAAAGGGACGATTCGAATCGGGGATGCGGAATATGAATTGTTAGATAAAAATTTCCCGACCGTTGATCCGGAACATCCCTATGAATTGACGGCAGAAGAAGAGGATATTATGGAACGTCTGGAAAAAGCGTTTCTCGGCTGCGAGAAGTTGCAGGCTCATATGCGTTTTCTTCTGGTAAAAGGCGGTCTGTATAAAGTATACAATAATAATCTTTTGTATCATGGTTGTGTGCCGCTGGATGAAAATGGAGAATTAAAAACGGTAGAGTTGTTCGGCAGAAGATACCGTGGACGCGAGTTATATGAAGCGCTGGAAAGCTATGTGAGAAAAGGCTTTTTTGCATTGGATGGTATGGAAAAGCAGCGTGGACAGGATATGATGTGGTATATTTGGTTGCATCCAAATTCCCCACTGTTCGGTAAGGATAAGATGGCTACTTTTGAGAGGTATTTTCTTGCAGAAAAGGAAACACACGTTGAAAAGAAAAATGCTTATTATCATTTACTGGAAGATGAAGAAGTGGTGGATCGTATTCTGAAGGCTTTTGGATTGCCATTGGAAGGCTCACACATCGTCAATGGTCATGTGCCGGTAAAACGTAAAAATGGAGAAAATCCTGTCAAATGTAGTGGGAAAGTCCTGGTAATTGACGGAGGATTTTCTCGTGCATATCAGAAAGAGACCGGAATTGCAGGGTATACTTTAATTTATAATTCCTTTGGCCTTCTTCTGGTTGCACATGATCCTTTTGAATCCAAGGATCAAGCGGTCAGGAAGGAGAGCGACATTCATTCAGAAACTATGATTGTAAAAAGAGTCCTGGAGCGAAGGCTTGTGGGAAATACCGATGTTGGCCGTGAACTCAGAGAGCAGGTGCGCGATCTGGAAAATCTTCTGGAAGCTTATCGCAATGGTACAATCACAGAAAAAATATAATTTTTAGGAAATATTTCCCTTACATAATGAAACGTGAAATGCAAATATTACTAACACAAGATTATTTATGGAAAGGGAGAAATAATAATGAAGAAATTGAAAAAGTTTTTGGTAGTAGCCCTCTGTGTGTGCATGGTAGCAAGTATGTCAGCCTGCGGGAGAAACGACGCCGATAATGGTTCCGGTACCAATACCACGAATGATGCAACGAATGGAACCACAAATGGAACCAATAATAATAATGGAAATGGTGCTTTGGATGATGCGGTGGATGACGCGACAGACGGAGTGGATGATGCGGTAGATGATATTACGGATGATAATGGATCAATCAATGACAATCGTAATAACGACACGATGGATAAAAATACACAAAATAACAATACAGATCGGGATCAGAACGAACGATAGGAAAGACGACAGGGGATATGCGGCAACGCAAACCCCTGTTTCCATTTGAAGAATTTTTCTGTATATTCATCATATGGCAAAATATTTGAAACATGATATGCTAAGAAGAATACTTGCCTTGCTATTTGCATTTATGATATGATATTGCAGAAGAATTGGAAGGGAAATAAGATATGAGATTCAGACCTTGTATTGATATACATAATGGGAAAGTCAAACAGATTGTGGGGGGCAGTCTCCAGGATGAGGGAGATAAGGCTCGGACGAATTTCTCGTCAGAGTTGGATGCTGCGTGGTATGCTGCACGGTATCGAAAAGATGGATTGGAAGGCGGACATATTATTTTGCTGAATCCAGTCTCTTCCCCGTATTACGAAGAGACAAGAAAACAGGCAGTCTCCGCCCTGCATGCGTTTCCAGGAGGTATGCATATAGGCGGTGGGATCACGGCGGAGAATGCAGAATATTATCTGAAAGAAGGAGCGAGCCATGTGATTGTTACATCCTACGTATTTCGGGATGCACAGATCGAATGGAAACGTCTGAAACACCTGAAAGATGCGGTTGGAAAGGAACACTTGGTTTTGGATCTGAGCTGTCGCAAAAAGAGTGGGCAGTATTTTATTGTGACAGACCGCTGGCAAAAATTTACAGATGTCGTTTTGAACGAGGAAGTATTGGATCAATTGGCAGATGATTGCGATGAATTCCTAATTCATGGTGTGGACGTAGAAGGAAAATCTTCTGGTGTGGAGACTGAGCTGGTGCGTATGCTGGCAGGTTGGAGCAGAAAGCCGATCACTTATGCCGGGGGGATTGGAAGTTTGGAAGAATTGGAAAGGTTTCGCCAAATCAGCAAAGGAAAGTTGGATTATACGATTGGGAGTGCCCTGGATCTGTTTGGGGGCTCTATTCCCTATGAAATGGTTTCAAATGATAGTTGAACAAAACGGAAGATGGTGCTAGAATGTGGAATAGGTGAAATTTTTGAGACAAAAAGCGAACGTTCGAAACTCATCAGGAGGCGATTATGGGTTTAATAGAGAAGATTTTTGGTACGCACAGTGAAAATGAATTGAAGCGTATTTATCCGATTGTAGATCACATTGAGTCATTGGAATCGGAAATGCAGGCTTTGAGCGATGCGCAGCTTCGGGATAAGACAAGAGAATTTAAACAGCGTCTGTCGGAAGGGGAAACGTTGGATGATATACTGCCGGAAGCTTATGCGGCTGTGCGCGAGGCGTCGGTCAGAACTCTGGGGATGCGTCATTATCGAGTACAGTTGATTGGTGGTGTGATTCTGCATCAGGGACGAATCGCCGAGATGAAGACCGGAGAAGGAAAAACATTGGTTTCCACATTGCCAGCTTATTTGAATGCCTTAGAGGGAAAAGGGGTTCATGTTGTAACAGTGAATGATTATTTGGCAAAACGTGATGCTCAATGGATGGGGCAGGTACATGAGTTCCTTGGTCTGACTGTGGGTGTCGTTCTCAACGAGATGGAGAATGAAGAGCGCCGCAAAGCCTATGATTGTGATATCACCTATGTCACCAACAACGAGTTAGGCTTTGACTATCTGCGGGATAATATGGTGGTTTATAAAAAGCAGCTGGTACAAAGAGGGCTGAATTTTGCGATCATTGATGAGGTGGATTCGGTGTTGATTGACGAGGCCCGGACACCATTGATTATATCGGGACAGAGTGGGAAGTCTACAAAGCTATATGAAGCTTGCGATATTTTGGCCCGTCAGTTGATAAAGGGGGAAGCGAGCGGAGAATTCTCTAAGATGAATGCGATTCTCGGTGAAGAGATAGAAGAAACCGGCGATTTCATTGTCAATGAGAAGGAAAAGAACATCAATCTGACAGAGGATGGTGTCAAAAAGGTAGAAAAGTTCTTCCATATAGAGAATCTTGCGGATGCGGAGAATCTTGAGATTCAGCATAATGTAATTTTAGCGCTTCGGGCACATCATCTGATGTTCCGAGATCAGGATTATGTGGTGACTCCGGATGAGCAGGTTATGATCGTAGATGAATTTACGGGGCGTATTATGCCGGGACGGCGCTATTCAGACGGTCTGCACCAGGCGATAGAGGCCAAGGAACGCGTGAAGGTGAGACGTGAGAGTAAGACGCTTGCTACCATTACTTTCCAGAATTTGTTCAACAAATTCGAAAAGAAATGTGGAATGACGGGTACCGCCCTGACAGAGGAAAAAGAGTTTCGGGATATATACGGGATGGATGTCATCGAGATTCCTACAAATGAACCGGTGCAAAGGATAGATCTGGATGATGCAGTATATAAGACCAAGAAAGAGAAGTATAAGGCTGTTGTTGAGGAAGTCAAAAAGGCGCATACATTCGGACAGCCGGTTTTAGTCGGTACGATTACCATTGAAGTATCTGAGTTGTTGAGCCGTATGCTGCGAAAGGAAGGTATTCAGCATAAAGTTCTGAATGCCAAGTTCCATGAGATGGAAGCGGAAATTGTGGCGGATGCGGGTCTACATGGTGCGGTCACGATCGCGACGAACATGGCCGGTCGTGGTACGGATATTAAGTTGGATGAGGCGGCCAGAAAGGCGGGCGGACTTAAAATTATCGGTACGGAGCGTCATGAGTCCAGACGTATTGATAACCAATTGCGTGGACGTTCCGGACGACAAGGAGATCCGGGAGAATCCCGTTTCTATATTTCCCTGGAAGATGATTTGATGCGTCTGTTTGGTTCTGAACGTCTGATGGATATTTTCAATGCGCTAGGCGTGGAGGATGGAGAACAGATTGAGCACAAGATGCTATCTTCTGCGATTGAAAAGGCGCAAAAGAAAATTGAGAGCAATAACTTTGGAATCCGTAAGAACTTGCTGGAATATGACCAGGTGATGAATGAGCAGAGGGAGATTATCTACGCCGAGAGACGACAGGTGTTGGACGGTGAGAGCATGCGGGATTCCATATATCATATGATTACAGATTATGTGGAAAATCTCGTGGATCATTGTGTTTCTCCAGATTTGGATACGGAAGAGTGTGATTTGAAAGAATTGGAAGTTAGTTTGAAAAATACGATTCCAATGCTGCAGATGCCGACCACACAGGAAGTGCAAAAGCTTCAACAAAAAGAACTCAAACATTTGCTAAAAGAACGTGCAGTGAAAGCCTATGAGACAAAAGAAGCAGAGTTCCCGGAGGGAGAACATCTCCGTGAAATCGAGCGGGTGATTCTCCTGAAAGTGATTGACGCAAAATGGATGGATCATATTGACGATATGGATCAGTTACGCCAGGGGATTGGCCTACAGGCATATGGGCAGAGAGATCCGCTTGTAGAGTACAAGATGCTGGGTTATGATATGTTTGGTGCTATGACGAACTCCATTACGGAGACGACGGTGCGGACACTGTTCCATGTAAGAATTGAACAAAAGGTAGAACGGGAACAGGTTGCGAAAGTGACTGGAACGAACAAGGATGAGAGTGCTGCAAGGACACCGAAGAAGAGAGAAGAAAAGAAGATCTATCCGAACGATCCATGCCCCTGCGGAAGCGGCAAGAAATATAAACAATGCTGCGGCCGTAAAGGATAATAAAATAAAATGAAAGAGGTGAAAAAGGTGGTTTTACTGGATGAATTAAAAACAGAATTGATGGCGTACGAGGAACCGCTGAAAGAATTGAGGGATTCACTTTAACCTTCCTGGAAAGAGAGAGCAGATCGAAGAGCTGGAGAGAAGAATAGAGGAGCCCGGCTTCTGGGATCGCCCCGAAGAATCTCAGCATACGATGCGCAAGTTGAAGGGGCTCCAGGAGTTTGTAAAAAGAATAGAAGACTTAACCGGATCCTACGAGGACATGGAGCTATTCATTGAAATGAGTATAGAAGAGGGCGATGAGAGCGCAGTGGAAGAGATTCAGGAGGATTTGAATGTCTTCCAGAATGCGTTCGAGGAGTTGCGTATTCAAACGCTCTTGTCGGGAAGATATGACGGAAGTAATGCAATCGTAACATTGCATGCCGGAGCCGGGGGGACAGAATCCTGTGATTGGGCAGGAATGTTGTACCGCATGTATAGCCGTTGGGCAGAAAAGAAAGGATTTTCTGTGGATGTTTTGGATGTTCTGGACGGAGATGTGGCTGGCCTCAAAGCGGTCACATTTGAAGTGGAAGGAACCAATGCGTATGGGTATTTGAAGGCGGAGAAAGGTGTGCATCGTCTGGTGCGTATCTCCCCCTTCAATGCGGCGGGTAAGCGACAGACTTCGTTTGCTTCCTGTGATGTGATACCGGACATTGAAGAAGAGGTTGATATTGAGATTAATGAAGATGACCTGCGGGTGGACACGTATCGTGCGGGAGGCGCCGGCGGGCAGCATATCAACAAGACGTCTTCTGCGGTCCGAATCACGCATCTGCCGACTGGAATTGTCGTGCAATGTCAAAATGAGCGTTCTCAGCATATGAACAAAGACAAGGCGATGCAGATGTTGAAGTCCAAGTTGTATATTCTCAAGCAGCAGGAACAGGCGGATAAGATGTCGGATATCCGGGGTGAAGTCAAGGAGATCGGATTTGGCAATCAGATTCGGTCTTATGTCATGCAGCCATATACGATGGTCAAAGATCACAGAACGAATATGGAGACAGGAAATGTTTCAGCAGTGATGGACGGGGATCTCGATCTGTTTATCAATGCATATTTAAAAGCAGAACAAAAGCAATAGGAAAAGGAGAAAGATATGGTAAACATTGCAGTATTAGGGTACGGTACAGTTGGATCAGGTGTGGTGGAAGTGATCAATACGAACGGCGCACGGATCAATCAGAGAGTTGGAGATGAGATCCATGTGAAATACGTGTTGGATCTGCGGGATTTCCCGGAAGATCCGGTGCAGGAAAAGATCGTACATGATTTTGATATCATTTTAAATGATCCGGAGATTCAGATAGTGGTGGAAGTAATGGGAGGTATCGAGCCTGCCTATACGTTTGTAAAGAAATCACTGCAGGCCGGAAAGAGTGTTGCGACTTCTAACAAAGCGCTGGTTGCGAAACACGGAGCAGAGTTATTATCAATTGCAAAGGATCAGCAGATTAATTTCCTTTTTGAGGCGAGTGTCGGCGGTGGCATTCCGATTATTCGTCCTTTGAATTCCTCTCTGACTGCAGATGAGATTGAGGAAATCAGCGGAATACTGAACGGAACCACGAATTATATGATGACAAAAATGTTCTATGAAGGCGCAGACTATGATGCTGTACTGAAAGAAGCACAGGATAATGGGTTTGCGGAACGTAACCCGGAAGCGGACGTGGAGGGATACGATGCCTGCCGCAAGATTGCGATTTTAGCCTCACTGATTTCTGGTCGTCAGGTAGATTTTGAGGATATCTACACGGAAGGAATTACAAAGATTACAACGGAAGATATGGCTTATGCAAAAGAAATGGGAATGACGATCAAGTTGCTCGCGTCTTGCAAGAGAACGGATGACCGTCTGTGTGCAATTGTGGCTCCATATTTGGTGGGTCAGGAGCATCCTCTTTACAGTGTCAATGGTGTATTCAACGCAATTTTCGTGCATGGAAACGTTCTGGGAGACGCGATGTTCTATGGCAGCGGCGCAGGAAAGCTTCCGACGGCCAGCGCCGTGGTGGCTGATGTTGTGGACGCAGCGAAACATCTGCACCGAAATATTATGACGATGTGGAAGAGTGATAAATTGGAATTTCAACCAGTTTCTGATACAAAGAAGAAGTTTTTTGTGCGGATCAGTGGTGATGCAGATGCGTTAAAGGCACATCTGGAGAGTAAATTTGGACCGGTTGAGATTGTGCATGCAGCAGGTGTAGAGGGAGAATTTGGATTTATAACCGGGGTGATCTCTGAAGGAGAGTATGAGGAGAATGCAAAAGAATTCCCGGGTATTTTGCACAGAATCCGTATGGAAGGATAGGGAAAATTAGGATGAAATATGTAGTTGTGCTTTGTGATGGAATGGCGGACGAACCTCTGGACGAGTTGAATCAGAGAACTCCACTGGAAGCTGCCGTAACAGAGAATATGGACCGACTGGCCTTGCATTCAGAGATCGGGATGGTGCAGACCATCCC
Organism: Hespellia sp.; assembly: GCA_022790755.1. Classification (GTDB taxonomy): domain Bacteria; phylum Bacillota; class Clostridia; order Lachnospirales; family Lachnospiraceae; genus Mediterraneibacter_A. The sequence goes on from JAAVXR010000014.1 coordinate 36,209, forward strand.
GGAGGGAATGTCCCCGGGAAGCGATACGGCGAATCTATCTGTGATTGGTTATGATCCTGCCGTGTATTACTCTGGAAGATCTCCGTTGGAAGCGCTGAGTATTGGCGTGGATATGGAACCGACAGATGTTTCATTTCGCTGTAATATCGTGACACTCACAGAAGAAGAGGCGAATTATGAGGACCGCAGAATTTTGGATCATAGTTCAGGTGAGATCAGTACGGAAGAAGCAGCGGTGCTTGTGGATGCGTTGAGAGAAGGCTTGAAGCGGGAAGGATATGAATTCTATGTGGGAACCAGTTATCGGCATCTTTTGATCTGGAAACAGGGAAAGTTGCTGGAGTTGACGCCTCCGCATGATATTCTGACATCACGGATCGGAGAGTATCTTCCGACAGATCCGGTTCTTCGCGAGATGATGGAAAAGAGTTATGAAATTCTGAACCATCACCCGATCAATGAAAAAAGGCGTCAGAAAGGTTTGCATCCGGCAAATTCCGCTTGGTTTTGGGGAGCAGGAACCAGACCGGCTCTGGCATCATTTGAAGAAAAAACCGGCAAAAAAGGCGCTATGATTTCTGCAGTAGACTTGCTGAAAGGAATTGCAGTGGGCGCTGGCATGCAAAATATTATCGTAGATGGCGCCAACGGAGGGCTACATACGAATTATGCGGGAAAAGGTCAGGCGGCAGTGGATGCGCTTTTAAGGGATGGATATGATTTTGTCTATGTTCATGTGGAAGCACCAGATGAGATGGGACATCAGGGAAGCGCATCAAAGAAGATTCAGGCGATTGAACAGATTGACCACAACATCATAGGTCCGATTGTGGAAGCTATGGAGACAGCAGGAGAAAGTTTTCGAATGTTGATTCTTCCCGATCATCCGACGCCGATTCGGGTTAGGACGCATACTTCAGCACCAGTACCATATCTGTTGTATGACAGTACAAAACAAGAGGTGGGATGCGAGGCATATAATGAAAAGACAGCCGCAACAACCGAGTTCAGACAGGAAAAAGGACATTTGATGATGAATCATTTGTTTGCATGTTAGAAGAAATCACAAAATCTCTTTTTGAGATGGGTGTTTTCAGTGCATGAACTTTTTCAGGAGCAGACGGTCTTCTTTCGACATATTTCGGTACTGCATAATGAAGTCGACTTCGTCTTTACTCAGATATAGAGTGGTTCCTGAGCTGATTTCACAGGCGAACTGATAAGGGCCTTTGTGTTCGGCAATTCGATTTTCTAGATTTTGATTTACAAGTTCATCCAGAGTGAGATGATATATCTGACAGAGGCGGAACAGGGTATCCAAATCAGGAGTCCGGTTTCCGATTTCATAATTAGAATATGCCTGACGGGAAATGTTCAGAAGTTCACCGAGTCTTTCCTGTGTCAGGCCATATTCTTTTCGCTTGAAGCGTAGATTTTTGGATAATTGTATATTTGTCATCGCTGCAACCGAACCTCCATTTGAGTGATACTAAATTGCAAATATTATAGCAATTTTTACTACAAATAGATATTTATGCAACGAATAGAAAACATATTACAAAAAGCAACGATGCGTTGCTCTATTTTTTACTCAAAGTACTATTGTGATATTCAGACGAAAATGTGACGTCTTTCCCGAACCATTCTGGTGGTAAGAACTGATTGGCGCTGATTTCGTCGGGGAATTCTACTTCCGCTAGTATAAGTGGAGACAGATCACCCAGAAAAATGTCCAGCTCTATTGTCAAAGGCTCCTTCGATGAAGGGGAGGGCAGGGGAATCATATATCGTTTTTTTGTGATGATGCGACCGTCAGCTTTCGATTTGAGGTGGAGGTAAGCTTCTTCCGTGAGTGGAAGATTGTACTCTTCACGTACCATGAGCCCTTTGGATTTATAGGTCAGATAATATTGTGTATCGTCCCTGCGAATGCGTACCACTGGGTTGGTGCAGAGGTATCCCTGTTCAATATGTCGAAATGGATAATCTGACAGGGAAAAGGGGATGTCGAATATGAGATATTTTCGTTCGATTTCCATAGAATTACCGCCTTTCATGCAAGTAGTATTTAGGTGTTTTCGTAGTCATCTAAAGTAATATGAGTTATTCACAATATAGTATAGAAGAAATGTAAAATCAAGACAGGAGGAATGAAATATGGCAAAAAAGGCTTATGTTTTTTTGGCGGACGGCTTTGAGGAAGTTGAAGGACTTACGACGGTGGATTTGATGCGTCGTGCGGGAATTGATGTGGTCACAGTCTCTGTGATGAAGGGAAGAGAGGTTTGTGGTTCGCATCAGATCAAAGTGATGGCGGACGCTTTGTTTGCGGAGTTGGATTTTACAGATGCAGATCTGTTGGTTTTGCCGGGGGGAATGCCGGGAACTCTTCATCTGCAGAAGCATCAGGGGTTGGAGGCTTTGCTGAAAGATCAGAATGAAAAGAAAAAATATATCGCTGCCATCTGTGCGGCTCCAAGTATTCTGGGAGCATTGGGCTTTGTCAAAGGTCGAAAAGCTGGCATTTATCCGGGAATGGAAGAAAAATTGACCAACGCTGAGGTGTCATATGATCCAGTATCTACAGATGGGCATATCATTACAAGTCGTGGTGTGGGAACCGCAATCCCATTTGCACTGGAATTGGTTGCTTTGTTATGTGGGAGGGAGAAAGCGGAGGAAATTGGCAAAGCAATTGTGTTTTTAAAAGGATAAAAAGGACTGGAAATTGCTTGTCATATATGCTATACTATGTCAATGACTGTGAGTATGAACAAATGGAAAAGCAGGTGGCCAGATCTGCTTGACGTATATGCAAGGAGGAAATCATTAAAATGAGTTTACAGGTAGAAAAATTAGAACATAATATGGCCAAAATGACGATTGAGGTTTCGGCAGAAGAGGTGGAGAAGGCGTTGCAGGCTGCATATTTAAAGCAGCGTGGAAGCATTACGATTCCAGGATTTCGTAAGGGGAAAGTGCCACGTCAGATGATTGAGAAGATGTATGGACCGGAGATTTTCTATGATGAAGCGGCGAATCACATGATATCAGAAGCATACAGCAAAGCATATGACGAATGTGAATTGGAGATCGTTTCTCAGCCTTCTGTGGATATTGTGGAATTGGAGAAGGGGAAGCCGTTTATCTTTACTGCAGAGGTGGCGGTGAAGCCGGAAGTGACATTGGGTGAATATAAAGGGCTGAAAGTGGATAAGATTTCTACAGAGGTAACAGCAGAGGAGATTGATCAGGAGATTGACAAAGAACGCGATCGTAATGCAAGAATGGTGGAAGTGACTGATCGTGCGGTTCAGGACAAAGATCAGGTGACCATGGATTTTGAAGGTTTTGTAGATGGCGAAGCATTTGAAGGCGGTAAAGGTGAGAATTATCCGCTTACGATTGGTTCTGGAGCATTTATTCCAGGCTTTGAGGAACAGTTGATTGGTGCGGAACTGGAAAAAGAAGTGGAAGTGAATGTGACATTTCCAGAGGAGTATCAAGCAAAAGAGCTGGCCGGCAAAGATGCAGTCTTTAAATGTACCGTGCATGCAATTAAGATGAAAGAGTTACCGGAACTGGATGATGAATTTGCTTCCGATGTCTCTGATTTTGAGACGCTGGAAGAATACAGAGCAGACGTAGAGAAAAAGGTACAGGAACGCAAGATCAAAGAAGCGAAAACAACGCAGGAAGACCAGGCAGTTGAAAAAGCAATAGAGAATGCGGAAATGGATATTCCGGAAGCGATGATTGACCAGCAGGTAAAACAGCTGGCGGATGATTTTGCAATGAGAATGCGGCAGCAAGGACTTTCCATGGAACAGTATTTTCAGTTTACAGGGATGACTGCGGATAGAATGGCGGAAGATCTCAGACCGCAGGCCGAGAAGAGAATCAAAACAAGATTGGTTTTGGAGGCGGTAGCGAAAGCGGAAAATATCCAAGTTTCAGATGAAAAATTTGAAGAAGAGATTGCGAAGATGGCAGAGCAGTATCAAATGGAAGTGGATAAGCTCAAAGAGTACATGGGTGAGACCGAGATGGAGCGCATGCGTGAGGATATGGCAGTGCAGGAGGCGGTGACATTCCTTGTGGATGCTGCCATTGAAGAGTAGATTAATTTCGGGGAGGACAACACAGAAACAGGAGGTATATATATGAGTTTGGTGCCTTATGTCATTGAACAGACAAGCAGAGGAGAACGTTCTTATGACATTTATTCCAGACTTTTGAAGGATCGGATTATCTTTTTGGGCGAAGAAGTGACGGATGTGGCTGCCAGTGTGATTGTGGCGCAGCTGTTGTTCTTGGAGGCAGAAGATCCGGAGAAAGAGATTCAATTGTATATTAACAGCCCTGGCGGGTCAGTGACTGCAGGAATGGCGATTTATGATACCATGAAGTACATTAAATGCGATGTTTCCACGATCTGTGTAGGTATGGCCGCCAGTATGGGATCTTTCCTGTTGGCGGGAGGAACGAAGGGCAAGAGAATGGCCCTTCCGAATGCGGAGATTATGATTCATCAGCCTTCCGGCGGGGCGCAGGGACAGGCGACTGAGATTCAGATAGCGGCCGAGCATATTTTGAGAACCCGGAAGAAATTGAACAAGATCCTGGCAGAGAATACAGGACAGGATCTGGAAGTGATTCAGGTGGATACAGAGAGAGATAATTTCATGTCTGCGGAAGAAGCGAAAGAATATGGCCTGATTGATAAAGTGATAGAGGGGCGATGAGTGAATATCTGCAAAGGTGTGTTTTACACGATAATGATTAATGAGGTGAGTGAATGGCAGGGAGATTGATAGAGGAGCCAGTGAGGTGTTCGTTCTGTAATAAGACGCAATCACAGGTCAGGAAACTGATTGCAGGTCCAAATGGCGCTTATATTTGCGATGAATGCGTGGATGTGTGTGCCGAAATAATCGAAGAAGAATTCGAATATGAAGAGCCAAGAGGATACGACGAGATTAATCTGTTAAGGCCAGAGGAGATTAAGGCATTCCTGGATGAGTATGTAATAGGGCAGGACGAAGCAAAAAAAGTACTTTCTGTAGCAGTTTATAATCATTACAAAAGAATACTGGCTGGTCAGGATTTGGGAGTAGAATTGCAGAAAAGCAATATTTTGATGCTCGGACCAACTGGTTGTGGAAAAACATTACTTGCGCAGACACTGGCCAAAATTTTGAATGTCCCATTTGCGATAGCAGATGCGACGGCTTTGACAGAGGCTGGCTATGTAGGCGAGGATGTGGAGAACATCTTGCTGAAGATTATTCAAGCGGCGGATGGCGATGTTGAGCGTGCGGAGCACGGGATCATTTATATTGATGAAATTGATAAGATCACAAGGAAGTCAGAGAATCCATCTATTACTAGGGATGTATCCGGCGAGGGTGTGCAGCAGGCGTTGTTGAAGATTATTGAAGGGACGGATGCATCTGTCCCACCTCAGGGTGGAAGAAAGCATCCCCATCAAGAATTGATTCAGATTAATACTACGAATATTCTGTTTATCTGCGGTGGAGCATTCGAGGGAATTGATAAGCTGATTGAAAAGCGAATAGATCAGAAATCCATTGGATTTAATGCACAGATTGCCAGCAAGCATGAAGATAATATTGATACACTTTTGCACCAGGTACTTCCACAGGATTTGGTGAAGTTCGGACTGATACCGGAGCTAGTCGGACGACTTCCGGTGACTGTGTCATTGGACATGCTGGACAAAGAGGCATTGATTCGAATTCTGACAGAGCCGAGGAGTGCCATTGTAAAGCAATATCAGAAATTATTAGAATTAGATGGCGTGCAATTGGAGTTCACGACAGGAGCTTTGAAAGCGATTGCAGAGACAACATTGAAGCGAAAAACGGGTGCAAGAGGATTGCGCGCAATCATGGAAAAAATCATGATGGATACTATGTACAAGGTTCCATCGGACGATACCATTAAAGGGTGCAGGATTACAAAAGAAGTGGTAGAAAAGGGAGCTGCTCCGTTGTATGAATGTGATGGAGAAGAGAGAAGAGCTTTTCTGACAACAGAAAGTGCGTAGAAACAGACGGGTGCAGTTGGGGAACCATGTGCCCGTTTATATTATGGAAGAATTTACTAATGCATTTTTCAAATGTGGAGTTTATAAGAGAATGCCATATTGAAGAATCTTGGAAAACAGGAGGAAACTATGAGCGAAGAAATAAGAAGTCTGCCGACAGTAGCGCTTCGTGGTATGACGATCCTGCCAGGGATGGCCGTGCATTTCGATATCAGCCGAAATCGTTCGATAGAAGCGATACAGGAGGCGATGCTCACAGGTCAGGAAATATTTCTGATAACACAGCAGAAAGCTGATACGCAGGATCCAAAACAGGAGGATTTATATGAAATCGGCACTGTGGCTTCTGTCAGACAGATTATTAAGCTACCTAAAAATATATTCCGTGTGCTTGTTTCTGGTGAGATGCGGGGAAGACTTTTGCATTTGGAAACCTCAGAACCGTATTTGCGTGCGTCAGTAGAGATCATAGGCGATGTAGATGTCGTGATTCCAGATGATATCAACGGACAGGCTATGATACGCGGGCTCAAAGATATGTTTATTGAATATGCCTCAAAAAATGGAAAGATAGCCAAAGAAACTGTGAAACAAATCTTGGAAATCAAAGATCTCAAAAGACTGGTAAACGAGATTGCAGCGAGCGTTCCATTTTATTATACAGAACAGCAGGAGATTCTGTCAGAGACAGATTTTTGGAAATGTTATGAATTACTGGCTTTTAAATTAGTAAACGAAGTACAGATTATCAATATCAAAGAAGAACTGCAGGAAAAGGTGAAGGAGCGGGTTGATAAACACCAACGAGAATACATTCTGAGGGAACAGTTGAAGTTGATCCGCGAGGAATTGGGAGAAGACAATACGATTTCGGATGCAGAAGAGTTTGAAGCGGCGACGAAGAAATTAAAAGCGCCAAAAGAAGTCAAAGATAAGCTGATAAAAGAAATTAACCGGTTTAAGAGTTCACAGTACAGTCCTGCGGAAAATGGCGTTACCAGAACCTATATAGAGACTTTACTGGAGATGCCATGGGATAAGCGGGTAAAGGAACATCAGAATATAGCTTACGCGAAACAGGTACTGGATGAAGATCATTATGGACTTGAGAAGGTGAAAGAGCGAGTTCTGGAATTCCTCGCAGTTCGCGCATTGACGAAAAAGGGTGAGACCCCGATATTATGTCTTGTTGGTCCCCCCGGTACCGGGAAAACTTCCATTGCCAGGTCACTTGCCAGGGCGCTAAAAAAGCCATATGTCAGAATTTCTCTGGGCGGCGTTCGAGATGAAGCGGAAATTCGCGGACATCGGAAGACTTATGTGGGCGCTATGCCGGGGAGAATTGCGGGAGGTATTCGTTCAGCAGGTGTCAGGAATCCGCTGATGTTGCTGGATGAGATCGACAAAGTGAGCTCGGATTATAAAGGCGACACATTTTCTGCTCTGTTGGAGGTGTTGGACAGCGAACAAAACAGTAAATTTCGGGATCATTATCTGGAAGTTCCGCTGGATCTGTCAGATGTATTGTTTGTGACAACGGCAAATACACTACAGCCAATTCCCAAGCCATTGTTGGATCGTATGGAAGTGATTGAGGTGAGCAGTTATACGGAAAATGAGAAGATGCACATTGCCCGAGAACACCTGATTCCAAAGCAGATACAAAAACATGGATTATGTGAAGAACAGCTCCATCTCAGTCAGAAGGCATTGTGGAAGATGATCGGGAATTATACGAGAGAAGCGGGTGTACGGCAGTTGGAACGTAAGATCGGTGATATCTGTCGTAAGACGGCACGGGAAATTCTGGAGAATGATAAGAAAAAAGTGACCGTCACTGAGAAAAATCTTTCTAAATATTTGGGCCATGAGCTTTATACGTATCAGATGGCGAATAAAGAAAATGAAGTGGGGATCGTCCGAGGTTTGGCATGGACCAGCGTGGGAGGAGACACCTTACAAATAGAAGTCAATGTAATGCCTGGTACGGGAGAAATCATGCTGACAGGTCAATTGGGCGACGTCATGAAAGAGTCTGCGAGAACCGGGATCAGTTATATCCGTTCTATTAGCAGGAAATATGAGATCGAGGATTCCTTTTTTACGGAGCATGATATACACGTACATATTCCGGAAGGGGCGGTGCCAAAAGACGGCCCATCCGCTGGGATTACGATGGCCACGGCGATGTTGTCTGCAATCACTGGAAGAAAGGTCAGATCTGATCTGGCAATGACGGGGGAAGTGACATTGCGAGGAAGGGTGCTTCCAATCGGTGGTTTGAAAGAAAAGCTTCTTGCGGCAAAAAATGCGGGAATACGAATTGTTTTGATTCCAAAAGAAAACCAGCGTGATATTGAGGAACTTTCTTCAGAAATTACAAAGGGTCTGCAGATTTTGCCGATGGAACATATGGATGAGGTACTGGAACAGGCATTAGTAGCAGAAGAATGAGCCTGTTTATATCTAGAACGTATAGAATGAGGAAACTATGATAATCAGGAGTATCAATTTGGAGACGGTATGTGGGATTACCAGCCGTCTCCCAGAACATGACAAACCGGAAATTGCATTTGCAGGAAAATCAAATGTGGGAAAATCTTCTCTGATTAATGCTTTGATGAATCGAAAATCTTATGCGAGAACGTCTGCCAAACCGGGAAAGACGCAGACAATTAATTTTTATAATGTCAATGAGGAACTGTATCTGGTTGATCTGCCCGGATATGGATATGCAAAGGTTTCCGAGAAGGAAAAAGCGCAGTGGGGGAAACTTGTGGAGCGATATCTGCATCAGTCTATGCAGTTAAAAGCCGTATTTTTACTGATTGATATTCGCCATGCTCCTTCTCAAAATGATAAAATGATGTATCAATGGATTACGGAACAGGGTTTTTATCCGATCATTATCGCAACCAAATTGGATAAATTAAAGCGAAGTCAGGTACAAAAACAAATTCGACTGATAAAAGAAGGTCTGTCTTTGGCTCCTGGAACAAGTATTATCCCGTTTTCTTTTGTGACAAAGCAGGGACGGGATGAAATATGGGAAATGATTGAGACGAGCTTTCTTGAGAAATCGAGGTGAATGAGATGGAGAATAGGAGACCTTATTGGCAGGTGGCGGTCAGTCTTTTATTCAGCTTGTTGGCGACGGCGGCTTTTGTCCTGGTTGGACTAAAATTGGTTTCTCTTTTACTGCCATTCGTGGTTGGATGGGGGATTGCAATGATTGTATCTCCTGTGGTAAATTGGCTGGAAAAAACATTTAAAATAGTAAAGAAACTAGGTTCGGTATTGGTGGTAATTCTGGTTCTTGCGCTGATTGTTTTGTTGATTTATCTTGCAGTTAGCAGACTGGCAGCGGAAGTGATCAGTCTGATTCAGAATTTTCCAGAGATGTATCAAGAACTGGAAAAGGGGCTAGAGCAGATCGGACAAAGCTTGCAGGGAATCTTTGAGCGTCTTCCGGAAGATGTTCAATATGCATGGAATAATACGGTGCTTGATTTCAGTCAGGCCATGGGGGAAGTGGTGGCGAAAGTCAGCGAACCTACGTTTACTGCTGCCGGAAATTTTGCAAAACGCTTGCCTTCCTATCTGATCAGTATTATCGTGGCGATTTTGTCAGCATATCTTTTTACGGTGGAACGTGAAGAGGTCATTTTATGGCTGAAGAAAGTATCACCACCAGCAATTACACAGAGAATGGCATTGGTGTCCGATAATCTGAAATATGCGGTAGGAGGTTACTTTAAAGCGCAGTTAAAGATTATGGGAGTGGTATTCACGATTTTATGGATTTCATTGGCTCTACTTGGGATTCATTATGCTGTTTTGGTAGCCCTTTTGATTGCCTTTTTGGACTTTCTTCCATTCTTCGGTACGGGAACAGTTATGATTCCGTGGGCTTTGTATAAGTTTCTGGTAGGGAATGTTAAAATGGCGGTGATATTATTTATCATTTATGGAGTGACACAATTGGTTAGGCAATTGATACAGCCTAGAATGTTAGGGAACAGTATGGGACTGAATCCGTTGGTAACCTTGATTCTGCTCTATTTTGGGTATCGGGTGCGAGGGGTCATCGGAATGATCTTGGCTGTTCCGATCGGAATGATCTTGATCAATATGGTGTCTGCGGGAGCTTTTGATTATATTTTAGACGATGTCAAGATATTAGCAGAAGGGATATTAGGACTCAGAGAAGAATAGAGTGAGCATCTGTATAAAACTTTCATATATTATCTTAGAATAATATATTGGAAGAAGGTTTTATTTGATGGAAGAAAAAAAGAGTTCTTGTGTGAGTACCTGTGATTTTGCTGGCGTCAGACCGATCATGATGGATCTGCCTTATCCTCCGATTCAGGTGAGCAAGAAAAATCAGGCATATGCGGATTTGCTTAGCGTCGATTATTGTGGGTCTGTATCAGAATTGTCTGCCATTACGCAGTATATAAATAATGAAAGCCGTTTGTCAGATAGTAAATGTTCTATGGCAAAAACACTTTTAGGAATTGCAGTCGCAGAGATGATGCATTTACAGAAATTGGGTCAATTGATTGTTTTATTAGGCGGTAAACTGGATTTTGTTGCGAAATACCGCAATGGAAGACAGCAAATGTGGACACCAGAATATTTGGCAATTCCAGAGAATGTCGGGAAAATGTTGTTGTCCGATATAGAGGCGGAAAGAGCGGCTGTCAATCAATACAGGATGCATATTAAGATGATAGAAGATCCCTGTGTAAATGCGGTTTTGCATAGAATCATAAAAGACGAAGAGTACCATATTATGTTGCTTCAGGCTTTGGTAAAAGAACTATAAATTAATATGAGGCAGTCAGGAAAAAATGTTTCCCGACTGCCTCTTTTGCTAGCTATTCTTCTTCAATACGAATGGTATCACCTTTAGTTAGAGCTTGCTGAAACATGCCTGGAGAACCATTTACGATAAGCTTTACTTTTCCTTTTGGATTTTTCAGATCAATACCAGAATACTGGATCATATCCATTAGATAGTAGGGATTTCCATCTTCCTTGTAAGGGAGATGAAGCGGAGTACCATTCAAGTAAAACAAAATATCTTCTTTTTCAGGTATTGTGTCCTGTGTTGAGGCAGGTTCTATATTCTGATCTGTAGCTGGAATCAATGGAGATGGTTCTGGAATGTCTTCTATTGATGGTTGAGCTATCATATCTTCTTCACTTTCTTCTGAAAAGATAGTCTGTTCACTTGGTGTGTCAAAGTGAAAAGCGAGCTGTTCTTCTTCTGCCTCCAGCGAACGATCCTGAGAAGAAGCAGCTTCTGATTTTGTGTCAATTATTTCCTCCGATAAGATTTCTTCCGATGCGGGTTCTACTGCAGATTTAGAATGATTTTCAGATGTTATAAGTTTCTCCTCAGTTGTCGGGGATGGAGCTGGAATCATGATAATAGAGTCACCATCTTTTAAAGGTTTTTCTAAAGGAGCAAAAGCGCCATTCAGGGCAATTTCTAGGCATGTTGGTGCACCTTCGATGTCTTTGAGACAGGCTTTTGCCGGTGCACCTGAAATGGCAGGGAAGAAATCAATGGTATCTCCTGCATGCACGATGTCTGATAGTTTTCCTTCTTTCTTATTGATGAGAAGAGAAGCCGGTTGCGCTGCCGCACCATAAAATACTTTTCGCTTTCCATTGACAGTTACGGTCAGGTTTTGACCTGAGCGACCTAGAATATCTTGGAAAGTATAACCGTTCATCATAAGAAGATTCAAAACAGTAAAACTGCCGCTGCGGAATAATTTTGCTGGCTGGCCATTCAGAGTCAACCGGAAACTGTCATTGATTAGGTTCAAACCGGAAGAAATAGCAATTCCCAGGGGCGTCGCGTATTCAGGATTATTCAAATCATATTCTTCAGAGTATGCATTGGTCTGGAAATTATTTCCGGCAATCGCAACACGGTTGGCATCCATTTGGAGTGCAACGGTCAGTCCGTCTTTCAGACCGACGAGTTTGCTGCCGCCGCCCGCCAGGAACAATGCGGAAGGAGGTGCACCGTTTATATCCAGTACTTTTTCGGCAATCTCTTTGCAGAGAAGTTCCAGAGTGTTTTGAATACAGCGCAGAATTTCTTCCCGAGAAATTTGGTGTTCAAGTCCGAGTATATCTGTAAATGTGACTTCTTTTTCCTGTTCCATCTGTGCCTTTAGCGATTCCGCAGTCTTAAAATCAACCAAATACTCATGCATAATTGCTTCTGTGATTTCATCTCCCGCTACGGTGGCCATCGTATATCCGGTCACACTGCCACCCGTACAGGCGGCGATATCTGAAGTTCCAGCGCCGATATCAACCATAACCAAATTTAGCAGTCTCAGATTTTCAGGAATCGCAGCATTGATCGCAGCAATAGGTTCCAATGTAATGCTGGATATCTCCAAATCAATCTTATGCATAGTTGTATAAAGACTGTCTACTACTTCGCTTGGAAGGAAAGTAGCAATCAAATCAACTTTGAGTTGCTTTCCGCGATGGTCCTTCAAGCTGGACATCATATATTGATCCAGATAATATTGACATACGGTATATCCGACCAGATAAAAACGACGAGTGTCATTTTCCGCGCTGGTTTCAGCATCGAAAGCTGCCTCAGCCTTACTGATAGCGCCTGCCTCCAGACGGCTGATAATTTCATCGTCTATTTGCCGGGTATTCGTTAGCTCCAATTCATAATCCGCTCGTTGTGTTCTCAGAGCGCGTCCAGCAGCGGCTACGCAGACCCGTTTTAGTTTGTAGTGTATCTTCTGTTCCAGTCGTTTTTTGATTCGATCAGCCAGAGTAGCAACTTTTTCTATATTTTCTATCTGCCCGTCTATCATGGCACGTTCGGTATGTTCTTCTTTTTCAATAGCGATGATTTTTATTTTATCTTCCTCGACGACACCTACCATTCCGATAATGCTGCGTGTACCGATATCCAGGGCAAATACTATATGATCTGCCTGTATTTCTGACTTTTTGACCTGTTTCCTAGCCATGTTTTCCTCCATTCTGTGTGCGTTTCACAGCACAAACAGGTATGGGTGAAATGCTTTTCTTTCACCCTTGCCTTCCCCCTGCGTAATTCGTGGATTATTTCATTTCTTTCTAAATATTATATTAAAATTATGCAACAATGTAAATCTTTTTCTGACGGAAACGACAGTGGAATCGTCAGAGAGAAGGGGCTACTTTCTTAAATTTTGTCGACTTTTGTTGAATTACCTGTTTTTATATGCTAAATTAGCATATAGAGTTTCCAAAATTTGGTAAATGTGCAGAAAGTATGGGTGGCTTAAATTGATTCGAGAATATTTGGAACAGAATGTATATGAAGCTTTGCAGGATAGGTTACGATTGATTTTTGAAGAATTTGAAAACATTTATCTTTCTTTCTCGGGAGGGAAGGATAGTGGATTACTTCTGAATCTTGTTTTGGATTTTCAGAAAAAGTATTATCCGGAGAAAAAAATCGGTGTTTTTCATCAGGACTTTGAGGCTCAGTATACGGTTACATCTGAGTATGTGGAAAGGACATTTGAAGGGATTAAAGATGATGTAGAACCCTATTGGGTATGTCTTCCGATGGCAACACGGACAGCGCTCAGCAGTTATGAAATGTACTGGTATCCATGGGATGATAAAAAGCAGGATATCTGGGTTCGAGAGATGCCTGAGAAGGAATATGTGATCAACTTGGAAAATAACCCGATCACTACATATCGCTATCGAATGCATCAGGAAGATTTGGCAAAGCAGTTTGGACGCTGGTATCGGATGTCTCATGGCAGTAAAAAGACGGTCTGTCTTTTGGGAATGCGGGCGGATGAGTCGTTGCAGAGATACAGCGGTTTTTTAAATAAAAAGAATGGGTATAAAGGGGAATGCTGGATTGGAAAACAGTTTAAGGATGTTTGGTGTGCTTCCCCGATTTTTGATTGGACCTCGGAAGATATTTGGCATGCTAATTATACATTTAATTATGATTATAATCGGTTGTATGATCTATATTATATGGCCGGGCTGAAAGTGTCTCAAATGCGTGTGGCATCGCCATTTAACGATTATTCCAAGGATGCATTGAATCTGTATAGAGTGATTGATCCTCAGATTTGGGTGAAGTTGGTGGGAAGAGTAAGGGGAGCAAACTTTACCAGTATTTACGGAAAAACAAAGGCCATGGGGTATCGAAGCATCAGTTTGCCGAAAGGTCATACCTGGAGATCGTATACGATATTTTTGCTGGATACACTTCCTACAAGGCTTCGCAATAATTACGTAAAAAAATTTAATGCTTCTATAGAATTCTGGCATAAAACAGGGGGAGGCTTGGATGAAGAAACGATTCTTGAGTTAAAAGAACGTGGATATAAAATCCGAAGAAACGGTGTTTCTAATTATACGCTGAGTAAAAAATCAAGGGTCGTGTTCCTCGAAAAGATTCCAGATGATACAGATGACATCAAGTCCACGAAAGATATACCGAGTTGGAAAAGGATGTGTTATTGTATCTTGAAAAATGATCATATCTGCAGGTATATGGGGTTTGGAATGACACGGGAACAGCAGAGACGAATTGATGTTATACGTCAGAAATATAAAAATGTAGGAGAGATTAATTATGAAGTTTAAAAGTCCTGTTTATAATGTGATTTCGGTTCCGATAGATAAAATTAAGCCAAATACTTATAACCCGAATGCGGTTGCACCTCCGGAGATGAAATTACTCTATGCGAGTATTAAGAATGATGGGTATACAATGCCTATAGTTTGTTATTATAATAAGGAAAAAGATGAATATGTGATTGTTGATGGATTCCACCGTTATCGGGTTATGTTGGAGCATTCGGATATTTATGAGAGAGAGAATGGTATGCTTCCAGTTTCTGTGATTGATAAGGCATTGGATCAAAGAATGGCGAGTACGATTCGCCATAATCGTGCGAGGGGAAGTCATGATGTGGATTTGATGAGTAATATTGTAAAAGAACTGCACGAGCTGGGGCGTTCTGATGCGTGGATTTCCAGACATCTTGGTATGGATAAAGATGAGATTTTACGATTAAAACAGATTACAGGATTGGCGGCGCTGTTTAAAGATGTGAAATTTGGAAAAGCATGGAAGCCGGCGGAGGGTAAGAAAGATGCCGGTTAGAAAGATATAAATTATTTTTCAGAAAAGTCCCCAGGAGAGGAGTCTTCGAATCATTTTCGTATAATTCTGTGAGCCGCCTCTCCTGGTGGATATCTTAACATCTATGTGTTACGTATTGCTTACTTTAAAAGTCTGCCGCCGAGTAGGCGGCATAAACTCAGGGATGCCTAGGGCGCCCTCACAACTTTCATGTTTGGTGATGCGCTCTTTTGCGGGCGCGTGCAGGTTTATTTTGCAACTTTTTCTGCAAATTC
This sequence comes from Hespellia sp., assembly GCA_022790755.1. GTDB lineage: Bacteria > Bacillota > Clostridia > Lachnospirales > Lachnospiraceae > Mediterraneibacter_A. The sequence continues at coordinate 51,717 of JAAVXR010000014.1, forward strand.
AGTGGTGACCAGGTCTTCATAAGGAGCTCTTTCGTCTAATTCTCCAGCGCCTTCCAAAATGTCCTGGAGCAGTTCAAAGCTGGATTCTTCAAAAATTAGATTTTCTTTCCAGGTATCTTGTTCATAGTATCTGGTGACGATTTTGGTGATGACATCCAGATCTGTTTCCGGGAATTGTGGTTCAATTATTTTTGCAATTTCTTCCGGAGAATGATTCTGGACATAGTCCATACCTTTTTGCAGTGCATTTACAAAACTTTGTATGGTTTCTGGATTTTCCTCAATGTAGCTTTGTTTTGCACTGTATGCGGTGTAAGGAACATAGCCGCTGTCCTTGCCGAGTGAAGCGACGACATATCCTTTTCCTTCATTTTCCAAGGTTGTTGCTCCGGGTTCGAACTCAACTGTAAAGTCCCCCTGACCTTCAGAGAATGCAGCAGCAGTAGAGCCAAAGTCAATACTCTGATTGATTTCCAGATCATTTGATGGGTCTATTTGATTCTCTGTCAGAATATACTCAAATACCATCTCCGGCATACCGCCTTTTCGTCCTCCAAGTACATTTTTACCTTTCAGATCTTCCCATTTAAAATCAGGCATTTCCTCCCTTGCTACCAGGAAGTTCCCGGCGCGCGGTGTAAGCTGAGCAAAATTAACGACGTAATCATTCGCTCCTTCGTTGTACGTGTAAATAGAAGCTTCAGATCCCATAAAACCGATATCAGCCTCTCCAGAGATAACGGCAGTCATCGTTTTGTCTGCTCCAAATCCACAGACTAATTCCAGCTCAATTCCTTCTTCTTCGAAATATCCCTCTTCAATAGCAACGTACATTGGCGCATAAAAAATAGAGTGAGCTACTTCATTCAAAGTAACCTTCTTGTTTTCTGCTTTTGGTTCTTCTGTCTGTTCTGTAGAAGTATTTTCTTCTGGTTTCTGTGTTGTAGTTTCTTCTGATTTGCCGGTACAGGCTACCAACGTAGAAATTGTCAGTACGGTCGCAAGTAAAGATGCGATGATACGCTTTTTCATAATACCTCCCATGTATCCGTATCAAGCAGTCTTTTTACTATATGCGGAAACAAAAAGATGCGTGATTTTCATCACGCATAATGGTATTTGTTTCGCTTAAATGCCAGAAAGAAAATTGTGACTGTCAATGCCAGAATTTCTGCGATTACGACTGCGAGCCAAATACCTTTAACACCCAGGAAAATGGGAAGGATTAAGACCATACTTACCTGGAAAATCAAAGTTCTCAGAAAGGAAATCATAGCAGAAGTTAAGCCATCTCCCAGAGCTGTAAAAAAGCCAGATCCCCAGATGTTGAATCCAATAAGTAAATATGATATTGCATACAGTCGGAAACCGGTACTTGTTAAGTGATAGAGTTCTGCATCATATCCAACAAATATTCCCGTCAAAGGGTGAGCCAAGGTTTCTGCTAAAAATGTTATGATCAGTCCGGCTGTTCCAATGATAGAAAGGCTTTTTCGGAATAAATTTCGGAGTTCTGTCTGATTTCCAGCCCCGTAATGATATCCAACGACAGGTGCACTTCCGATGGAATAACCGAGATATACAGCGGCAAATATAAAATTAGCATACATAATAACGCCGTATGCGGCGACTCCGTTTTCACCGGCAAACCGCATTAATTGATAATTATATAAAATATTGACAATAGAAGACGATACACTTGTCATCAATTCAGAAGAGCCATTGGTGCAAGTTTTGAGGAGTACCTTTCCATAAAATTTTGTTTTTCTTAAACGTAACAGACTGTTGTTTCGTTTCGAAGAAAAGTAGATCACAGGAAAGAATCCTCCCACAAATTCTCCAACAGCCGTTGCGGCGGCGGCACCTGCAAGTCCCCAATGGAAGACGACGATAAATACAAAATCGAGTATGATATTTGTGACGCCAGCGAAAATTGACATTTTCAAGCTTAATTCAGGTTTTTCGGCTGTGACAAAAAAGCTTTGGAAAATGATCTGTAACATAAAAGGAGTCAGGGAAATCATTAAAATTCTTCCATAAATGACACATTGGGTGAGCAGTTCCCCGGTAGCTCCCAGAAACATAGAAATTTGTGGCATAAAAATAAAACCAATTGCAGCAATAACAACACCCACTCCAATTGCAATATAAATCAACATGGAGAAATATTTATGTGCCAACTCTTTTTGTCCTTCTCCAAGTGTGATGGAAACAATGGCACTTCCTCCAGTACCAATCATGAAACCAATCGTGCTGAGTCCCATTAGGATTGGCATAACCAGGTTAAGTGCGGCAAAGGGTGTTTTTCCTACGAAATTGGATACAAATAAACCGTCTATGATACCATAAACGGATGTACATATCATCATGATGATAGAAGGAGTTGTAAATCGTAATAACTTTTTAAATGTAAAATGATCAGATAATTTTATTCTCATATCAGATAGTCTATTATTATTTTTAGGAAATGTCAAGCATAATAGGTGACCCTGCATTCTTAAACGTGTATAAAGAAAACGCCTCCTTATGTTGAAAAAGGAGACGTCTTCTTTTGCATTTAATATTCGTCATAATCATCGTCAAATGGATCGTCATAATCGTCATTGTCGTCATCATAATAATCATCGTCACCATCGCGCAATAAAATGGCGAAGGCCACAAAAGTAATTACCAATATGATGGATAGGATGGCTCCAATGAGTAACCACTTATCATCTCCTCTTTTTAGGAAGGTGAATATACCACTGCCTGCGCATAACAGGATCGGAATGATAAATGCGGTAAAAGAGCGCTTACTCTTCATAATTAATGTAATCAAACCAGTAATGAGCAAACAAAGAGCAAGAATTAAATAAGTAGTTGAAGTAGTAATCTTTCCTCCAGAAGTGATACCGTCTAATTTTGCCATGACAGCTTTGAATCCGAAGAATACAGCACACAAAATTGTGAGGATTCCAATAATAAGACGAGGAATCTCATAAGTTGGTACTGGTGGTTCTTCCGGGATGCTTGGTTTTGGGGCTTGCTTTGCCGGTTGAGGATGATTGGTTACATGCCTTTCTGAGGAGCCTGTAGAAGAAGGCCGTTTCTTTTTCCGGGGTTGTTGGTGTTGATTTCCGGAATCTGAGGTTAGCATGTCTTCATAATTTCTTTTTACAGCGGATTCACGTTTTTTACGTACGTTTTCCGGAGGAATATTCCCGTACTGAGATTTTTTCTTTTCAGTAGGATGGGATGTAGAGTGTTCTAAATTTTCATTTCCCGAATGCGGTGATCTTTTTCGAGTACTATTTGGACGTTTGGTTCTTTCAGGTTTCGAATTATTTGCCGTTTTAGTCGAACTATCAACATTTTTTGAAGAATCGTTGATTTTTGAAGAACTATTGGTTTTGGAAGCGCCAGCAGCTTTTGGAGATCGGCCAGCTTTCGAAGTACTAGCAGATTTGGAAGCATCCTCGGTTTTGGAAGCACTAGCAACTTTTGAAGATTGGTTGGCTTTCGAGATACTGGCAGCTTTTGGAGAACCATTGGCCTTGGAAATATTTTCTGATTTTTTGGAGTTACCAGATTTGGAAGCATCTGCTATTTTTGCTGAAGTCTCTGGTTTAGAAGTCTCTGCTATTTTTGCTGGAGTCTCTGTCTTGGATGCTTCTGTTATTTTTACGGAGTCCTTGTTGATAGTTGGATAGGCTGTTTTTGAAGAGTCGATTGTTTTTTTTGTAGCATTCGCGGTTTTGGCTTCCATCGCTTTTTTTTGGCGCTGTTTGTCCAAGTTCCACTTTTTCCTACAGTCTCGACATATTGCAAATTCATTTAAGATCGGCTCACCATTATCATCAAGGCCCACTTGTATTTTCTGTAATTCTACATCTTTGCCACATTTTGGACACTTCATTTGTATTCCTCACTTTCATAAGTCGATTCATGATTTCCTTTATCTATGCGTGTTTCACAGCGCTTTCGTGCCTATTATAACATTATGTTGTGGGAAGAACAATGAAAAAATCATATAAAGAATAAAAATGAAATGTCCCTATAGCCGGATAGCGTATGAAAACCATCCAGTTATAGGGACATGTTCTGTAAAAATCTCTCACAGATCATTCATAGTCATGTTCCGGTTTCATATGAACAGTAGGAGACTGGTAGCGATAGACTTCTTCATATGACTCTCGTTCAGCTTTATTCGATGGGAGCCAGGGAATCAATCCAGTGCAATCCCGAAGAGAGGCCGAATTTCCCAGATAATCATACTGGTCAATTATTCGCCGGTTTTCTTCTGCATCATAGGAACTGTCTTTGAACATAGTCTCACCTCTTATTTGATGTGATGCACCTTCGATAAAAAGGTACACTATGTAGTATAAAAATAAATAATAAAATTATACGAAATGTACAAAAATAAAGAATACTTCTTGAACAATGAATTGAGAAAACGGTATAATGAAATTCAAATAAAGAAAATTACTTGTAAATAAAAATGGAGGGACGTAGTTATGAAGATCATAGCAGATACACATGCACATTCTTTGATGAGTGGACATGCGTACAGCACAATTCGGGAGATGGCGAGATCTGCAGCGACAAAAGGAATTGAGATACTTGCATTGACAGAACATGCACCGGAACTGGAGGGATCTTGTAAACGAGTTTATTTTGAAAATATAAAAGTAGTGCCGCGGGAATTGGAGGGGATTCAGGTTTTGTTCGGTGCGGAATTGAATATTTTGGATTCAGAAGGACATCTTGATTTACCACCTCAATTGTGTGCGTCTTTGGACATTATAGTAGCAAGTATTCATGGCCTTTGCTATCGGTCAAATGCTTCCTGTGAAGAAAATACACAGGCGTATTTGAAAGTTATGGAATATCCGTATGTCAATGTGATCGGACACCCGGATGATGGACATTATCCAGTCGATTTTGAGCGACTAGTGCTGAAAGCGAAAGAAACACATACATTGTTGGAAGTGAATAATTCTTCCTTGCGGCCGGGAGGATTTCGGATTCATACACATGAGAATATGATGCAGATTTTGAAATTATGCAAAAAGTATAAGGTTCCAGTAACGACGGCAAGTGATGCACATGTGGATGTAGATGCCGCGAATTTTACATATGTGGAACAACTTTTAGAAGAATGTGAATTTCCGGAAGAGTTGGTTGTGACGACTGATTTTGAAAAACTCAAACCTTATCTGAACAGATACAAAAAATAGTAGATTTTAAAAGTTTAATGTGTTAAAATTTAAAAGTGGGTATTTGGAACGATAAAGGAGAATGAGTTATGAGTAAGAAAATCAAGACAGAGGCGGTTGATTATCTGTTTCAAGCAATTTTAAGCCTCAAGGATAAGGAAGAATGTTATACATTTTTCGAGGATATCTGCACCATCAATGAATTATTATCTTTATCTCAGCGTTTTGAGGTGGCAAGAATGCTCAGAGAACATAAGACGTATCTGGAGATTGCGGAAAAGACAGGAGCTTCTACAGCGACAATCAGCAGAGTGAATCGTTCTTTGAATTATGGAAATGACGGTTATGACATGGTGTTTGAGAGAATTAGTCGGGAAGAGAATGGGGAAAATTCTTAGTATCAAGGAAAAACAGCGTATCGAAAGAAAAGGATACGCTGTTTTTCTGTCTATTCTGTTCCTTTGGATGAGGGCAATTCGTCAATCAGTTTTTCGATTAGATTTTTTTTCACATACACATCAAAACTTAAATTGCAGATAAATGAAAATAATTGTAGATAGGCGCGATCTTCTTTTGGAACGTTTTGAAATGTAGATTCTGCAAGATGGTAAATCTGTTGTATTTCCTCTTGAAGTGCATCAATCCTACTTTTTTCGAGTTCACATACTTCTTCATAGATTGCGTCAATCTGGAGAGGGGTATCCGTGTGAAAATAGTGTTCTGTGATAGGTTTTAGCAAACTTTCAATGTCTTTTATAGATAAAATATTCTTAAAATAATAGATAAAAATCAGAACAAGTACATGTTCTTTGGAATATTTTTTCTTTGTTGGCGGAGGAAGCAGATTATTTTTGGCATAATTATTAATCATCGTTTTAGTCAGGATCTTATCTTCCGGGTATCGCTTTGTGGTAGCCAATTCTGTTTCCATAAGGGTTGTTACTTGATCCATATACAAATCTATATTTGGTATATTCTTAAGCGGGATAAAGTCAATTCTGGATAAACTTTCTAAAATACTGTTCAACATATCGTTTGTGTCAATCGTCATAAAATCACCTCAATATAGTTATTATATAGTATTAAAAACCATATGACAAGAGGTTTTGAAAATCAATTTATAATTAAATTTGATACTGATTTGATAAAGTCGATTCAATGAAATTTTTTGATATTTCTTGACATATGAAAAAAAGGTGGTAAAATAGTTCGATAACAAACAGTTTAATACTGAACAGTTCAATGAGGAATTATTTGATGCGAAGTAATATGAGAGGATAATTGATCTTGTACAATTTGGCATGGAATAATTTCGTGAAAGCTGATGAGCTATTGTGTGATTTGGAGTTTAATTTTATAAGGAGGAATGTGAAAATGGAACATCGGTCGGAAGGTGTGGGCTTTGAGGTTCGAAAGCTGGATCATATATTGTCTCGAAATCTGGAAATGATGGTGAAGGCAGCGGAGATTGATCAGGCTACGTTTATGCATGGCTGGATTATACGGTATTTGTATGAGAACATGAATTCCGAGATATATCAGAAGGATTTAGAGAGACATTTCTCGATTGGGAGATCGACAGTGACCAATATTATTCAGTTGATGGAGAAAAAAGGATATATTAGCCGAGAATCGGTATCTTCTGATGCCAGGCTGAAACGGGTAATTTTGACACGAAAGGGTGTGGAGAGTTATGAGAAGATTGAGGCAATTATCAATGTATTGAATGAAAAGATGCTGAAAGGGATTACAGAGGATGAGTTGCGCATATTCTTGCAGGTGATTCATAAGATTGAAGACAATATGAGCTGCAAGAAACTATGTGGAAAAAAGGAGGTTTTTCATGCTGAGAACAATCTTGAAGGAAGTAAAGGAGTATAAAACGGCGACGATTATTACCCCGCTATTTATGATTTTGGAAGTCTTAATGGAGACATTGATTCCGTTTTTGATGGCTTCCATCATTGATCAAGGGGTAAATGCCGGAAATATTGATTACATTTACAAGGTCGGAGGTGTTATGGTAGCGGCAGCAGCGACAGGACTTCTGGCAGGTATCGCGGGAGGTCGGTATGGAGCGAAGGCATCCGCCGGATTTGCAAAGAATCTCAGAGAAGCGATGTTCCAGCGGATTCAGACATTTTCTTTTGCGAATATCGACAGATTCAGTACTGCAGGTCTGATTACCAGATTGACGACGGATGTTACCAATATTCAGAACGCGTATCAGATGGTTTTGCGTATGTTTACAAGAGCGCCGGCAAGTCTTTTGTGCGCAATGATTATGGCATTTCGGATTAATGCTCGTTTGTCGATGATTTATTTGTTTGCGGTTATGATCCTGGGCGTTTTACTGATGATGATTATGAAACATGCTACAAGTTATTTTCAGCAGGCATTTCCCAAATATGATGAGATGAATGCCTCGGTGCAGGAAAATGTTTCGGCGATCCGTGTGGTGAAGGCCTATGTCAGAGAAGAGCAGGAGACTAGTAAATTTCATAAAGCGAGTGAAAATATTTATCGAATCTTTGTCAAGGCAGAATGTAATTTGGTGTACAATGCGCCTTTGATGCAATTTACCGTGTACAGTTGTATTCTACTGATCAGTTGGATCGGAGCGAAAATGATCGTATCTTCCACACTCACAACAGGAGAATTGATGAGTCTTCTGGCCTATTGTATGAATATCCTGATGAGTCTGATGATGATGTCGATGGTGTTCGTTATGGTTTCCATGAGTTCGGCAAGTATGAAGCGAATTTCAGAAGTGCTTCTGGAAGAAAATAGCCTGAAAAGCCCAAAAAATCCAGTATTTGAGGTGGAAGATGGCAGCATTGAGTTTCGGCATGTGGATTTTGCGTATAATGAAGACAGCTTTGAGCCGGTTTTGAAGGACATTGATTTGAAGATCCATTCGGGAGAGACGATTGGAATTCTGGGAGGGACCGGGAGCGCCAAAACCAGTCTGGTCAATCTGATCAGCCGCCTGTACGACGTGACGGCTGGAGAGATTCTTGTCGGAGGAAAAAATGTAAAGACATATGATATGGAAGCGCTCCGCAATCAAGTATCTGTAGTGCTGCAAAATAATGTGCTGTTTTCCGGTTCTATTCTGGAAAATCTGCGTTGGGGAAATGCGGAGGCATCTGAGAAGGAATGCCAGGAGGCTTGTCGTCTGGCTTGTGCAGATGAGTTTATCCAGAAATTCCCTGAGCAGTATGAGACACATATTGAACAAGGGGGGAGTAATGTGTCGGGTGGACAAAGGCAGCGGCTTTGTATTGCTCGGGCGCTTTTGAAACGGCCGAAGATTCTGATTCTGGACGACAGCACCAGTGCGGTGGATACGGCTACAGACGCGAAAATCAGGCGAGCCTTCCGGGAAGAAATACCGAATACTACGAAATTAATTATTGCTCAGAGGATTTCCAGTGTGCAGGATGCAGATCGGATTCTTGTGATGGAGGAAGGAAAGGTTCATGGGTTCGGAACGCATGAGGAATTGCTTCTGGCAGATGAGATCTACCGTGAGGTGTATGAGTCTCAGACACAAGGAGGCGGTGATTTTGATGAAAAGGCAGGTGAATAGATATGGCAGGACCGATGAGAAGAGCAATGCCAGGGGGCAAGAGTAAGGTCGAAAATCCGATCAAGATATTTATGAGAGTGATGGGTTACGTATTTCGGGATTATAAGGTTCCCTGTATGTTAGTTGCATTCTTGATCTGTACGGGGGTTCTTGCAAATGTGCAGGGGACAATGTTTACCAAAAACCTGATTGACGATTATATTACCCCGTATTTGATGACGGAAGAACCGGATTTTCGTCCGCTCGCACATGCCATTATGAGAGTGGCAGTATTTTATGCGATTGGTATCGTTTCGACTTATACTTATAACCGGATTATGGTAAATGTAACGCAAGGCGTCTTAAGGAACCTAAGAAATGATTTGTTTGCACATATGCAAAAATTACCGATTAAATATTTTGACACGCATGCACATGGAGATATTATGTCCGTTTATACAAATGATATCGACACGCTGCGGCAGATGATCAGTCAGAGTATTCCACAGGTAATCAACAGCGCGTTTACGATTGTCAGCGTATTTATCAGTATGGTAATTCTGAATCTTCCATTGACGATCCTCACGATGGTGATGGTAGCAATCATGATAACCTGTTCGAAAAAGGCGGCAGGGAACAGTGGAAAATATTTTGCAGAGCAGCAGAGAAATCTGGGAGCTGTGAATGGATACATTGAAGAAATGATCCAAGGGCAGAAGGTAATAAAAGTGTTCTGTCATGAAGAAGTGGTAAAAAAAGAGTTTGGACAGTTGAATGAGAGGTTGTTTGTCAGCGCTGACCGTGCCAATACGTTTGCTAACATCTTGGGGCCAATCAATGCACAGCTCGGAAATATCAGTTACGTGATCTGTGCAATCGCGGGAGGTGTTTTGGCATTGAACCATATCGGAGGATTTACATTGGGTGGGTTGGCAAGTTTTCTGACGTTTAATAAAAGCTTCAGTATGCCGATCAACCAGGTGAGTATGCAGTTGAACGCTGTAGTGATGGCGTTGGCGGGTGCAGAACGAATTTTCCGACTTTTGGATGAGAAACCAGAAGAAGATGACGGATATGTTACATTGGTGAATGTCAGAGAAGAAAACGGACAGTTTACAGAGAGTCAGGAAAGAACTGGAAGATGGGCGTGGAAACATGTACATCAGGCAGATGGATCGGTTGATTATGTAGAATTAAAAGGAGATGTGGTATTTAATGGAGTCGATTTTGGATATAATGATGACAAGATCGTGCTTCATGATGTAAAATTATATGCAGAACCTGGGCAGAAGATCGCATTTGTCGGTTCCACCGGTGCGGGTAAGACAACAATTACAAATCTGATTAATCGCTTTTACGATATACAAGATGGAAAGATTCGTTATGATGGCATCAATATTAACAAGATAAAAAAGGCAGATTTGAGACGCTCTCTGGGAATCGTACTGCAGGATACGCATCTGTTTACCGGTACAGTCAGGGAAAACATTCGATTTGGTAAATTGAATGCCACAGATACAGAAGTGTATGAGGCGGCGAGACTGGCAAATGCGGATGGATTTATCCGAAGACTTCCACAAGGGTATGACACTATGTTGACGGGGGATGGCGCTAACCTGAGTCAGGGACAACGCCAACTTCTTGCAATTGCCCGTGCTGCGATTGCTGACCCGCCGGTATTGATTCTGGATGAAGCAACGAGTTCCATTGATACCCGAACGGAGCAGATCGTACAGAAAGGGATGGATCGCCTGATGCGTGGCAGAACGACGTTTGTGATTGCGCATCGCCTATCTACGGTGCGAAATTCAGATTGTATCATGGTGTTGGAGCAGGGTCGGATTGTTGAACGGGGAACGCATGAACAATTGATGGAAGAACAGGGCCGATATTATCAGTTGTATACTGGAAATGCGATTCATGTGTAAATGTACGTTCGCCGGAGGTTCACGGAAACCCTTCTTTCATTTATATTAGAAGTGTCAAAGTTGATGAGAGGGTTTCTGAGAAAAGGATTGGAGGACAAAGGGATGAAAAAAGTACGAACTCTTGGAATCGTAATAGGCGCGATAGCCTTGATAGCAGTCGGATTTTTGAGTGCAAAGCTGTTGGAAAAGGAAAATGAGAGTAAAGTTAGCGCTACATCCATAGAAGAGCGCCTTGAAAAATGTAGTTCTCTTACCACTGTGCGCTTGGATTACCGTGGAATCATTAAATATGAAGATGGGGACATCCAGTATATTAATAAAAAAAGTTTTTCCATGATTTATGACGCACATGTCAAGGCAGGTATTGACCTGTCCAAAGCATCTGTGAAGGTAGATGGAAAAAAAATTGTCGTTACAGTTCCACAACCGGAGATTCAGGATGTCATCGTAGACTCAGACTCTTTGGAATTCTATGATGAAAAATTTGCGCTTTTCAATTGGACGGAGAAAGAGGATACAGCGAAAGCCATCGAATGTGCAAAAGAGGATGCAAAAGAAAGGGCTATGCAGACAGATATTCTGGAACAGGCTTTGGAGCAAGCGAAAACGGTGATTGAAACGTTATTACTCCCGGTTTCGGAAGAGGTGGAGGAAGCGTATGAGATAGAATTTGTGGAGGGGTAAAGCGGAGAAGAAAGATTCTCAGATTTTCAACTGTGTTTTACCTGTAAAACAATCAAAGGGATGTAAAATAAGTTCTGGTCAGACGACCGTTGCACAATGGAAATGAAACTTTGAGGCTCATTAAAATATTTGCGCAATGAAGTCTGACCAGGATTTATTTGATTGCTTTGCAGGAATACTTGCTTTATTCGGGGGTGACGATTTCACCGGCAATCGCACAAGCGGCTGCGGTGACGGGAGAGGCCAGGAAGATTTCTACTTTGGAGGTTCCCATGCGCCCCAGGAAATTTCGGTTGTTGGTTGCAACGACTCTTTCACCGTCCGTCAGAATCCCGCCGGCGCGTCCACAACACAGCCCGCAGCCCGGATGTGTGATCACAGCCCCTGCTTCGCAGAGAACCTTCAAAGTTCCGTCTTCCGAAGCTTGACGGTAGATTTTCCGGCTTGCGGGAGTTACGATTAATTTTACAAAGGGAGCGACTTTGTGTCCTTTTAAAATGGCAGCGGCGCGCTGCAAATCCTCCAGCCTTCCGTTTGTACAGGAGCCAATAAATACCTGGTCGATTTTTGTGCCTGCGAGTTCGCTGGTTGGCTTGATATTGTCTACTTGTGATGGACATGCAAGTACCGGCACGAGCTCTTCCGCTTGATAAACGAGTTCACGAACATAAGTAGCGTCCGCATCACCGACCAGATCGCGCTCTGCGTCAGTTAAGTCGATTTCACAATACTCGGCAGTTTTTTCATCTGGAGAGAACAAGGCACATTTTGCGCCCGCTTCAATTGCCATGTTGGCAATCGTCATACGGCTGGCTACCGTCATATGTTCCACGGTATCACCTGCAAATTCCAGTGCTTTGTAGGTGGCTCCATCGGCGCCCAGATCACCGATCAGCCGGAGGATGATATCTTTGGAAGTGACGTTTTTTGGAAGGGTTCCATGAATCGTCACTTTGATTGTTTCCGGAATTTTCACCCACAATTCTCCAGTTCCCAGAATACTGGCCATTTCTGTGTAACCGATGCCAGAGGAAAAGGCGCCTACACACCCGTAGGTAGTCGTGTGACTATCGGTTCCAAATACGATGTCGCCTGGCTTGACGTAACCGGCTTCCGTCATTAGTTGATGGCAGATTCCGTCTGAACGGTGAATGTTCTTCATTCCGTACTTTTTGACAAATGCATTGCCGATACGGAAATGACGGGTATCATCGACCTGACTTGCCGGAACGAGGTGATCGTAGATCAGGACCACTTTCTCCGGGTCCCAGAGTTTAGTAAAGCCCATCTCTTCGAACTTGTCGGCTACAAAAGGGATAAAAATATCATGAATCATCACGCGATCCACGTTGACTGTTACGATGTCGTTGGCCTTGGCATCTTGAATGCCGGTATTTTTCCGAATAATTTTTTCAATGATTGTTGCGCCCATAAATACCTCCTGTCTATTCTAATCCGTTTCGTCTGCGCATTGCTTTCACAAGGCCGCCGGCATTGATGATTTCAACCAGATTTTTTGGAAGAGAAGTGATGTCATAAGATATATTTTTGTGACGAATGCAGGAATTGACGACAACTTCAATGGTGTCTCCTTCGGAAACAATATCGTGTAAATCTGGATTTTCAATCAATAATAATCCATTGTTGATCGCATTACGGAAAAAAATGCGTGCAAAAGATTTGGCAATGACGCATCGGATACCGAGGGCTTTGATAATTTCAGGGGCCTGTTCACGGGAGGAGCCGCAGCCAAAGTTCTTCCCTGCAACGAGAATATCTCCCGGCTGAATCTGTCCGGCCAATTCTGGTCTCAATGGAGAAAAGGCATAAGGCGTCATATCTTTGACGGTTTTTAGTGCAAGATATTCGGTTGGAATGATGATATCTGTGTCGATATCGTCATCTAGCAACCATATTTTGCCAGTAAATGTTTCACTCATAGTAGCTCTCCAATCTTTTTCTTCTATAATAAATACTAGATCTGCGAAAAGGTAAAAACTGTTTTTACAGCAAGTCTGCCGTTGTGATTTCACCTTTGATGGCTGAGGCGGTAACGGTCGCGGCGCTGGCCAGATAAACGAAAGAATCACGGTGTCCGGCGCGGCCTTTGAAGTTACGGGTTCCGGTGCTGATCAGGACTTCATTTTCCCCAATTACGCCCTGGCAGCTTCCCCAGCAGACGCTACAGTTTGGATTCATAACGATTGCGCCGGCCTCCATAAAGATATCTAGCAGTCCTTCTTCTAAGGCGTCCTGGTAAATCTTGCGGCTTGCCGGAACAACCAGAAAACGAACTTCCGGATTGACTTTTCGACCCTTGAGAATTTCAGCTCCAACGCGCAGATCTTCTAGCCGTCCGTTGTTGCAGGAACCAAGAAAAGCTTCATCAATTTTAGTGCCGAAAGCTTCGGCGGCAGGAACCACATTGTCCACGAAGTGAGGTTTTGCAACAATGGGGCGAATTTCACTTAATTCGATATCATAGACTGCGGCAAATTCTGCGTCTTCGTCGCTTGTGAAAATGGCTTTTGGCTCCCGGCCCTGTGCTTTTAAATATTCCATGGCGACATCGTCGACTTCCATTAAGGCAGTTTTAGCGCCGGCTTCCACGCAGAGATTACAGATGGAAATACGGTCGCTCATCGTCAAAGTGTGTAACCCTTCTCCGGTAAATTCCATCGCTTTATAGTTTGCTCCGTTTGCTCCGATTCTGCCGATGATGGTAAGAATCAGGTCCCGTGCGTACACACCTTCAGGCAGCTTCCCAGTCAGACGAAAACGCAGCGTTTCTGGGACCAGAAGCCAGGAGGTACCGGTTACCATGGCGTACAGATAATCCGTACAGCCAACGCCGGTTCCAAAGGCGCCGAGAGCGCCGTAGGCACAGGTGTGGCTGTCCGCTCCAAAAATCAGTTCGCCGGGACAGACATGATTCTCCATCATAATCTGGTGACAGACTCCTTCTCCTTCGTAAAAAGTGATGTTGTGTTCCCGCGCGAAATCACGCATCTTCTTATGAGTGGCAGCAGTTTTTGGACTGTCGCAAGGAACATTGTGATCCACAATCCATACCAGCTTGCTGACATCTTTGATCTGCGGATGTTTCAAGTCCTGATTGTACATGTCTATGGTCAGATGTGTGGTTCCGTCATTACTCATCAGTCTATCCAGTTCCACAGTATGAATATCGCCTGCCTTTGCAGTTTCGACACCGGCGGCGCGGGCGATAATCTTTTCAGCAATTGTCATTCCCATGTCTTTATTCCTCCTTGTTCAATGATGCGATCAGACCGCCCTGATCCAGAATCTGCTGCATTTTTGCAGGTAATTTGGTACAGGTAAATGTCTGCCCTTTCGTCTTGATCAGGCCATCTTCCATCAAAAGCTCCATTTCATCTTGATCTTCTATATGCTCATACAGGTCTTTGCAGACAATTACCGGAAGTCCGATGTTGATTGCATTGCGATAAAAAATGCGTGCAAAAGATTTGGCAATGACAGCCTTGATTCCCAGCGCTTTCAGGACGCTTGGCGCCTGCTCTCTGGAAGAACCGCATCCAAAATTCTCACATGCAACGACGAAATCTCCGGGTTGTACCTTGGATGCAAATTCTGGGTCCAGAGATTCGAACGTGTATGTTTTCATTTCGTCGATGGTAGGAAATAAAATGTATTGGGAAGCGATAATTTGGTCAGTGTCCACATCTGAGTGGAATCTGAATATTTTTCCCATAATGAATCCTCCTTTATATGTAATAAAATCTATTTAGTATTATAGAGGAGGAAATTCAGAAAATCAATGATGTGAAAAGGGGTGTTGTATTTATTTTGTTGTGTGAGAGAGGAACGGTCGGTTCTATTACATTGCATGTCCTAACGTCATGTATCAAACGTACATCATGTCGTAGAGCAATGCACATACGGCTTATTTATACATAAGATGAAATAAAAATGTTATAAGGAAAGGTTATAATAAAATGAATGATCATCGCAATAAATTATGTTGTAATTGTTGTTGTCGGGGTCCTGCAGGACCTCCGGGTGAAACTGGACCTGTTGGGCCACCGGGACCTATGGGACCTCCGGGTGAAATTGGTCCTGCTGGGTTACCAGGGCCCATGGGACCTCCAGGTGAAATCGGACCTGCTGGACCACCGGGACCTATGGGGCCGCAAGGGGAAGCTGGATCTGGAATACAGCCGGTATATTTTAATGCCGTCATGCAGGGGGGATTTCAGGATATTCCCCCGGAAGGAGATGTGAGATTTCTACTTGCGTTTCAGTCCGGTGACTTTTCATTTACGCCAAATACAGCGGAAATCATAGTGAACACAGAAGGAATCTATCGGATAGACTACTCTCTGTTGATTCGTCCTGCCGCTGGTCCGCTAAATATTGCTTATGCAGTTGCTATCAATGGTCTGGAAAATCCATTGTCATTTTTTGGGGCTTATTCGAATGAGCACACGAATGCGGAACGCGCGGAATTGACAGGTATGTTCATCACTTCGATCACAGCCGGTTCAACCGTTGTGCTCCGAAACAAGTCCGTCACAGAAGATTATCTTGCAGGGACAGGGATTGATAACCAAGCCGTCAATCATGCATGTATTTTGTTGCAGAGGATTGCGTGATACTTCATGGAGTAGGACTTCCTAAATAAGAGAAAAAGCCGGAGAGTGAAGCATACTCTCCAGCTTTTTCAATCAAAGTCTGGCTTCTATTTTTGTTATACATTGCTATGAAAATTTGCCGCTGAACAGGCGACATAAATTCGGAAAAAGAAATGGAAGATTGTCTGAGATTGGGAAATGTGATAGACTGCTAGTATAAATATAGTGAGTATTTGGACATACAAAAGCGTGAAGGAGACCAGACAATATGAGTATGTACGACAAATTAAATGCGCAGCAAAAAGAAGCAGTTTTACATATGGAAGGGCCATTGTTGATTTTGGCAGGAGCAGGTTCCGGCAAGACGAGAGTGCTGACACATCGGATTGCGTATCTGATTCAGGAAATGGGTGTGAAACCGTGGAACATTCTGGCAATCACATTTACCAACAAGGCGGCAGGAGAGATGCGCGAGCGGGTGGATCAGATTGTAGGATCAGGAGCAGAGAGTATTTGGGTCAGTACGTTTCATTCTACATGTGTGCGAATTTTGCGGCGGCATATTGATTTGATTGGATATGATAACAATTTTACAATCTATGATTCGGACGATCAGAAAACGTTGATGAAAGAAGTATGTAAACTGGTCGGCATTGATACGAAAGTATACAAAGAACGGGTACTCCTTTCCACGATCTCGTCGGCAAAGGATAAGATGATAACTTCGGAAATGTATGAAAAACTTGCGGCCGGTGATTTTAATATGCAGAAGATCGCGAGGGTATATCGGGAATATGAACGGCAGCTTCGGGCGAATAATGCGTTGGATTTTGATGATCTATTGGTGAAAACAGTAGAATTGTTGCAGACACAACCAGAAATATTGGAATATTATCAGGAACGATTTCGTTATATCATGGTGGACGAATATCAGGACACCAACACAGTACAATTTCAGTTTGTCAGTACACTGGCGTCCAAATATCAGAATTTGTGTGTCGTTGGAGACGATGACCAGTCAATTTATAAATTTCGCGGGGCAAATATCAAAAATATTTTGAATTTTGAACAAGTTTTTCCTAACACGAAAGTGATCAAACTAGAGCAGAATTATCGTTCTACAGGAAATATTCTGGATGCTGCAAATGCGGTGATCCGTAATAATTATGGGAGAAAAGATAAAACACTCTGGACCAGCAATGATCAAGGTGCGCCGATTCAGTTCTGTCAGTTTGATACGGGGTATGACGAGGCAGAGTTTATTGTGGATGATATTCGAAAGGCGGTTCGTGATACTGGAAGAAGGTATCAGGATCATGCGATTTTGTATCGAACAAACGCACAGTCCCGTGTTTTGGAGGAAAAGTTTGTGGCGGCTGGGATACCTTATAAGATTGTCGGCGGGGTGAATTTTTATGCAAGACGTGAAATTAAAGATCTCTTGTCCTATTTGAAAACCATAGATAATGGGAGAGATGATCTTGCGGTGCGAAGAATTATCAATGTACCGAAAAGAGGAATCGGGCTGACGACTATTAATCGTGTGCAGGAGTCCGCGCGGGAGAGAAATATTGGATTTTATGAGGCGCTGGGAGGACTGGACCTGATCCTGAATATCGGAAGGGCGACTTCGAAATTAGAATCTTTTGTTGCATTGATTGAGTATTTCAAATATCGGGCGCAGGAAATTTCTATTTCCGAGTTGATGAAAGAAATCATAGAAAAGACTGGATATGTGGAGACACTGGAGGCTGATAATAAAGAAGACGCAGAAGCCAGAATAGAAAATATCGACGAATTACTCAGCAAGATCGTAGATTATGAAAATTCCTGTGTGGAAGAAAAACCAACATTGAGCAGTTTTCTGGAGGAAGTTGCATTGGTTGCAGATATTGACAGCTTAGATGGAAGTGCGGATTATGTGGTGTTGATGACTCTGCACAGCGCGAAGGGGCTGGAATTTCCACATGTATATCTGGCCGGAATGGAAGATGGGATTTTTCCGAGTTATATGACCATTACGTCTGATGATCCGGATGAAATTGAAGAAGAACGGAGACTTTGTTATGTAGGAATTACGCGTGCTATGGAAGAATTGACTCTTTCCAGCGCTCAGAGGAGAATGATCCGAGGAGAGACACAATACAATAAGGTGTCTCAGTTTGTCAGAGAAATTCCGCAAAGCTTACTCTCTTCAAGAGGCAAGGTACAGGAAGAACGATTGGAGCTACCCAAACAGAGTACGTATTTTCAGGCAGTAAAGTCGTTTCAGTCGAAACCATTTTCGTCTGTAAAAACCAAGAAACAGTTTAGTGTAGTACAGGGAGGGAAGCCAGATTATGTAGTCGGTGACCGGGTAATACATATAAAATTTGGGGAAGGAACAGTGATCGACATCACAGAAGGAGGCCGGGATTATGAGGTGACGGTAGATTTTGATCAGGTAGGAACAAAAAAAATGTTTGCGGCATTCGCAAAACTTCAAAAGATATAATTTTCGATTACTGTCGATTTGAATGATTAGATGTGATGAAATGAAGAATGTAGGGGAGAAATACATTTATGTTTCCTGAAAATGTATAAAATAGTAGTAATCTGGAAATCAAAGTGGTATAATAAATAAAAATAAAACTCGTTAGAGCTGCATGAAATACAGAGCATTTTCGAGCCGATAGACAAGGAAAGGACGTGTATGTTTATGGACAATGTAAGTAAAAAAGTAGAAGAGTTGATTGCAGAGACAAAGTTGAATGATTTACTGCGCAGAAAAGACGAAGAGAAAGGAAAGAACGTTGTTCTCTGGGTACTTGCGATTGTCGGAGCAGTGGCGGCGGTAGCAGCAATTGCATATGCCGTATATTGTTTCTTGACTCCAGATTATCTGGAAGATTTCGAAGAAGATTTTGACGATGATTTTGATGATTACTTTAGTGAAGAAGATCAAGTATAGGTCGCACAACTTTTATTTATGACGATGCGTTCATCTTTGGGTGCATGTTGGTTAAGCAGAAAATAAGGGACAGGATGTGGTTCACAAGCTGCACCCTGTCTTTTTCAGTTGTGTGTTTAGGTATACGTTTACTGGATAGAAAAACAGGATTTGGGAGAGACAGAGAATTTAGAAGTGAGGGAGAATAAGAAATGTCGATGAAGAAAAATCATGAATTACCTTTGCCGGAGGTGTTAAAAGAGCAGTATCCATTGTCGGATGCTGTAAAAACATTAAAACAGAAGCGAGACCAAGAGATACGGGATATTTTTACAGGGGTATCGGATAAATTCATCGTATTGGTGGGTCCCTGTTCAGCGGACAACGAGGATTCCGTGTGTGAGTATGTGAATCGTTTGAAGAAAGTGGCGGATCAGGTTGCCGATAAATTAATGATTATTCCGAGGGTATATACCAATAAACCCCGTACAACCGGGGATGGATATAAAGGAATGTTGCATCAACCAGATCCGGATAAAGCGCCGGATTTGCTGGCAGGAATTATTGCGATTCGAAAGATGCATATTCGTGTGATAGAGGAAACTGGTTTGACATCTGCGGATGAGATGTTGTATCCGGAAAACAGAAGCTATCTAGATGATGTGCTTTCTTATGAAGCCGTGGGGGCAAGATCCGTGGAAAATCAGCAGCATCGTTTGACCGCCAGTGGGATGGATATTCCAGTAGGGATGAAGAATCCAACCAGCGGTGATTTGTCTGTGATGCTGAATTCTGTGACGGCAGCCCAACATCCGCACAATTTCATTTATCGTGGATGGGATGTGAAAACGGATGGAAATGATCTTGCACATGCAATTTTGCGAGGAGGAGTGGACCAGTACGGAAAGAATATTCCGAATTACCATTATGAAGATCTGTCCCGCTTGGCACAGATGTATAAGAAGCGTGGTTTGAAAAATCCGGCTGTGATAGTGGATGTGAATCATTCGAATTCCAGTAAGAAGCACAGAGAACAAATTCGAATTGTCAGTGAAATCATGCACAGCAGAAATTATAATCCTGATCTGAAAGAATTGGTAAAAGGTGTGATGATTGAAAGTTATTTGATAGAAGGAAGGCAGGATATCGGGGAACATCTGGTGTATGGTCAGTCTATTACAGATCCTTGTCTGGGTTGGGAAGATACGGAACGCCTGCTTTTTGATATTGCAGAAAAGTGTTAATTATGTAAAAGGGAATTTATACATTGATGAAAAAAGGACAGGTATTAGAAGGGGTGATTCTCTCCGTAGCATTTCCGAATAAAGGGTATGTTGCTGTAGAGGGAGAAGAAAAAAAGGTGATTGTGAAAAATGGGATTCCTGGTCAGAGAATTCGTTTTGTAGTTAATAAATGTCGAAGAGGGCAATTTGAAGGGCGGTTACTTGAAGTGTTAGAGCCATCGCCATTGGAGACTCGTAAACCGGTATGCAGCATTTTTCCGGCTTGCGGCGGCTGTATGTATCAAACGATGGATTATGATGAGCAATTACAGATGAAATCGGATCAGGTGAAAGTGATTTTAGATGCTGCTATCATTTCTGGAACATCCTATATATTTCAAGGAATCCGAAAAAGTCCAAAAGAGTTTGCATATCGAAATAAGATGGAGTTTTCTTTCGGCGATGCCGTGAAGAATGGTCCATTGACTTTGGGTCTGCACAAAAAGGGGAGTACCTATGATGTGTTGACCGCGGCGGATTGTAAGCTAGTGCATGAGGATATGACTCAAATCTTGCAATGCGTGCTGGATTATTTTCAGGAACAAGGAATTAAGTATTACCGAAAAATGGAACATACTGGATATCTTCGGCATTTATTGCTGCGGCGAGGGGATGCGACGGGAGAAATCCTTGTCAACGTGGTGACGACGACTCAGGAAGACCATGATTTAGAACCTTTGAAGGAAAAATTATTACAGTTAACGTTGGAGGGAAGAATCGTAGGGATTCTTCATATTTTCAATGATGCGCTTTCAGATGTTGTGAAGAGCGATGAAACAAAAATTTTGTTTGGACAAGATTGTTTCTATGAGAAAATTCTGGGAATGGAATTTAAGATCACTCCATTCTCTTTCTTTCAGCCAAATTCTCGCGGTGCAGAAGTTTTATATACAATCGTGCGGGATTATGTCGGAGATCTGCAAGAGCGGACTGTTTTTGATCTCTTCAGCGGAACCGGTACGATCGCACAGATCCTTGCTCCGGTTGCGAAACAAGTGATTGGAGTAGAGATTGTGGAGGAGGCTGTGGAAGCGGCCAGAGAGAATGCTCAGCGAAATGGGCTTTGTAATTGTAGATTTATTGCCGGGGATGTATTCCAGGTTCTGGATGAGATTGAAGAGAAACCGGATGTAATTGTATTGGATCCGCCAAGAGATGGGATTCATCCGAAGGCGTTGCCGAAGATTTTGGATTATCAGGTGGAGCGGATTGTGTATATTTCTTGCAAAGTGACAAGTTTGGCAAGAGATCTGGAGATGATACAAGGGAGAGGGTATGAAGTGGTGAAATGTGTGGCAGTGGATCAGTTTTGTGAGACGGTGCATGTGGAGTGTGTGGTCTTGATGTCACGAGCGGACAGATAAATGCGCCGAAAAAGGTTTGAAATAAAGGGATTCCGATAGATTGCCCCTGAAAGGGCGGTCTGCCGGAATCCCTTTTTTGCTGCCTGCAACAGTAGTTCTGACTACCGGACTTTTAGGGCTGTGTAACAAGAGAACTGCGTTTTGCCCCATGTGAAACAAGAAAACTATTGTTTTTAGGGTCTTCGGAGGATGTG